>JAHOYX010000082.1 GCA_019038705.1 Spirochaetales bacterium | reverse complement strand
CATGTAGTCCGCGTTCACGGTGTACCACTCGAGCATGGTGAACTCGGGGCTGTGTTGGGGTCCGAAGCTCTCGGCGTTTCTGAAGCAGTGGCCGAGTTGATAGATGTTGCCGTATCCGGCGGACAACAACTCCTTCATCCACAGTTCGGGCGACGGGATGAGATATCGCGCGGCCGGCCCCGCCATTGACTCGGCTCCGGCGCCGTCATGCGGGTCGCGATACGCGGTAGCGAACACCTCGATGTGCGGCTCTGGAATCAGCGCGGGTGCGAGCAGGGGAGTATCCACCTCCAGGTACGACCGCTGGTCGAAAAACTTTCTGATCTCCGCCATCACGCGAGCTCGGAGGCGCGCCATGTCCAGGCTCATCATTCCAGTAGGATAACGGGCGAAGCTTTCGTATACTACGGCCTGCCTATGACTCCCGACTTTGAACATCCGCCTGAACGGCGGGGTACCGACAGCGTCAAGTGGGACCTGAAACCACACACCCCCGACGGCCGGAGCATCCTGCCGATGTGGGTTGCCGACATGGATTTTCCGATTCCGGACGTTGTGCAATCAGCTCTCCGAGAGCGCATCTCACACCCGGTCTTTGGCTACAGCTACCTCTCGGCCGCGCACCAGGAAGCGTTTGTAGCGTGGCAGCGGCGGAGGAATAGTTGGGAAATCGACCGGGAGTGGTTGGTATATGCGCCCGGCGTCATGCCTGCGGTCCGGGCCGCGATCCGGACGTTCACCGAGCCGGGAGACGAGGTGATCATGCAGCCCCCGGTCTACAATCCATTCTTTTGCGCAATTCGGGACAGTGGGCGCGTGGTGGTGGAGAACCCGCTGGTTGCCGTTAACCACAGCTACCAGATGGACCTGGAACACCTTGAGGCTCAGATCTCCGATCGAACCCGCATGCTGATTCTATGCTCGCCCCACAACCCGGTGGGCAGGGTGTGGACCCCGGATGAGTTGATCGCGCTCGCGGAACTCTGCGGGCGGCACAACCTCACAATCGTCTGCGATGAGATCCACGGGGACCTCATCCGGGAGGGACATTCCTTCACACCTCTCGCCTCGATCTCCCCCGAGATATCCAGCAGGACGATCACCTGTGCGGCGCCCACCAAGACCTTCAACATCGCCGGCCTCGCGAGTTCGTTTGCCATCGTAGAGGACCCTCGCAAGCGCGAGGCGTTGGCCGCGACCATCGAACGGCTGGGACTGGATCTTCCCAATACCCTCAGTCTCACCGCCGCCACAGCAGCGTACAGCAATGGCGCTGAGTGGCTCGATGCGCTCCTGGAATACCTCAATGCAACCTACGACTGGTTTGAGCGTGAATTCGCGACGCGTTTCCCGCGCCTCGGTCTGTGCTCCATCCAGGGCACTTACCTCGCATGGATCGATTTTCGTGAGTTGATGGAGTCGGTGGGGGCGGACGACACGGCAGTACAGCAGGCGCTTCTGGATGTAGGCGGCCTCTGGCTTTCCGAAGGTTCCTGGTTCGGCACTGCAGGTCAGGGTTTTCAGCGGATGAATCTGGCCTGTCCCCGGGACGTCATACGCGACGGACTCGATCGGTTGGAGATTGCGCTGGGGGCGCTGTCGTGACGCTCATTCTCGGCGCGATGGACGGCGAGATTACCGAGGCCCGTGCCAATCTTCAACATCCGAGCACGACTCAGTGGAACGGTTTTCAGATCCACCATGGCCGGATTGAGGATCAGGCGGTGATAGTCGCGAAGACCGGCGTCGGGAAGAGCCTCTCGGCGATGTTCTGCCAGCACCTGATAGATGCTCACGCCCCGGACCGAGTACTCTTCAGCGGGATCGCCGGCGCCCTCAACCCGTCCCTCGAGATTGGCGACACGCTGATCGCGCAAGACTGCGTCATCCATGACATGGATGCCTCAGCACTCGGTTTCAAGCGAGGGGAGATCCCCTACAGCCCGTATCGAGTGTTTGCCTGCGCTCCGGACCTCGTTGCGCAGGCTGCGGCCGTTGAACCGATGGAGGGCAGCGTCGTCACGGGTCGGGTGCTCACAGGGGACCAGTTCGTGGCATCGGCACAGACCCGGAATGAGTTGCGGGCGGCTCTGGACGGGGATGCAGTTGATATGGAGGGCGCGAGCGTCGGACTCGTGGCGACAGTTAATCGAGTTCCATTTCTTTTGATCCGGACGATTTCGGACAAGGCGGATGGTCAGGCACACATCGATATCAGTCCATTCCTCAAATTTGCGTCCCGCAACTCGTGGCACTACCTTAGGCAGACAGTGGTGAACCAACGATGAATGCCGTCCACGGTTTCTCGATCCTGGAAGAATCCTCGCATCCTGAATACCGCGCATCGGGGGTCTGGGCTCGGCATGAGGCTTCCGGCTGTGAACTGTTCCACCTCCGGAACGACGACACCGAGAATCTGTTCAGTTTCGTATTCAAGACCCTCCCCAGCGATTCCACCGGTGTGGCACACATCCTCGAACACACTGTGCTGTGCGGGTCACGACGCTTCCCCGTGAAGGACCCGTTTGTGATGCTGATACGGGGAAGCCTCAACACCTTTGTCAATGCAATGACCTACCCGGACAAGACGGCCTATCCCGCGAGCAGCACGGTCTCACAGGATCTCTTCAACGTCATGCAAGTGTACGGGGACGCGGTCTTCTCGCCCCTTCTCAGGCGCGAGTTTTTCCAGCAGGAAGGGCATAGGATAGGTTTCACTGACGACGGTCGGCTCGATCTGACCGGCATTGTCTACAGCGAGATGAAGGGGAACTACGCCAACCATGACTCGCTCGTGGGAGAATGGTCCTATCGGTCGCTCATGCCCGACACCCCATACGGGTATGACGTCGGCGGCGATCCGTCGGAAATCCCCAACCTCACCTTTGATGACTTTGTCAATTTCCACACGACCTACTACCACCCCTCCAACGCCCGTGTTTTTGTCTACGGTGACATTCCGACCGAGACCTACATGGAGTTCCTGGATCAACAGTTTCTCTCTCACTTCGATTCAAGAGAGGTTGATTTCCACGTTCCGGTCCAGCCGCGATGGGCGGAGCCCCGTGAGAAGACCGTCACCTGCCAGGCGGACGAAGATGGAGGGGGGCCTACCTCGATCACGATCAGCTGGCTGCTGGACAAGGTCACCGATCCCTACCTCGTGCTCAGCTTTGAACTGCTGTCCGAGATGCTTTTGGGAACGAGTGCCGCGCCGCTCCGCAAGCGCCTGATCGAGTCAGGACTCGGCGACGATCTCTCGGCGGCGACCGGGTTTGAGAGCGAACTCCACGAGTTGATCTTCTCTGTCGGGCTTCGGGGCACTTCGATTGATCGGAAGGACGAGATAGCGGCGCTCATTCTTGACGAACTCGGCCGACTCGTCCGCGAAGGATTTGACCCGGACATTGCGGAGGCCACCTTCCGCAAGGTTGAGTTCCGAAATCGCGAGATTCGCGGAGGTCCCAACGGTCTCCGGATGATGAGTAAGAGCCTGCGCGGATGGCTCCACGGCGAGCCGCCTGACGCAACGCTCCGATTTCAGGAACCGTTTAGTCGGTTGCGACAGGAGGGACGGCCCGGATCTCGATATTTCGAGACGCTCATCGAGCGGAATCTTCTGAACAATCGGCATCGGTCGACGGTCATTGTCGTGCCTGATCCCGGACAGAGGGAACGCGAGCGGCAGAATGTCCGGGCCCGGCTTCTGGGCATTGAGGAGGCACTGACCGATGCGGACCGCGAGAGAATCAGTGCCGAGCAGGCCGCGCTGGCCACCCTCCAGCAGACTCCTGATTCCCCGCAAGCCGCTGCGACAATCCCGTTCCTGAAGTCCACAGACCTTCCCGTCAAGATTGACACAATCCCGACAGACCAACTCACCGTATCGGATGGTGTGACCGTCTACACCCATGACATATTTGCCAACGGCGTCGTCTACGTGGATCTGGTATTTGATATCTCAGGGGTGCAGCGTGAGTTGCTGCCCTTCCTCCCGTTCTACGCCGGCGCACTCGGTGAGGTCGGGTTACCCGGCAAGAGTTTTGACCAGGTTGCTACCGAGGTCGCGCTCAAGACCGGCGGCCTCCATGGGTACATTGACGCGGCTTTGCCGGTTCACGAGTCCCGTCGCGCGGACCGTCGGTTCTACCTGCGCGTGAAGGCGCTGGAATCAACCCTCGCCGAGGCGCTGGACCTGGTTCGCGAAATCCTGTCCAACGCGACCCTGGACAACGAGCCCCGCCTGCTGGAGCTGTGGAAGGAACGAAAGAGCGAGCTCAGCGGCGCAATCCTGCCCGCCGGCAGCGGCTTTGCCTCATTGCGGGCAAGTCGATCCCTGTCCGATGCGGACCGTTACGAGGAAGAGTGGCAAGGCATCAATCAACTGCTCTTTCTCAACGACTCGCCATCCGAACCGGGGCGGGCGCTGACCACGATCAACGAAGGCATTGTTCGGCGCGCAAATCTCATGGTCAACATAACCGGCGGTGAGCGCGGGATCGCGCAGGCCTTGCCACTCATTGACGGTCTTGTCGGAGCCCTTCCGGCCGGGGGTTGGGCCGGCCGCGTGGATGCCGCCGAGTCAGGGCCCTTTCCGTCACCCGAGGCGCTGATTGTACCGTCGGACGTGGCGTACGTTGCGGCCGCGATTCCAGCCTCTCGGTTCGGAACCGAGGAGCACGTTCACGAACTCATCCTCGCTCATCTGCTGCGCACGGGTTATCTCTGGGAGACGATCCGTATGAAGGGCGGGGCGTATGGAGCGAATGCGTCGGCGCGGGGAACGGACGCGGTGTTCGGATTCTCGTCGTACCAGGATCCGCGCATTGTGGAGACAATCGAGGCGTTCAGTGAAGGGTTGCTGAGTTACGCCGACGAGACGGTCGGGGGCCGTGATCTGGAGCTGGCCCAGATCGGCGTAACGGGCCACCAGATCAGACCGCTCTCTCCGGGCCAGAAGGGAATGATCGCTCTCCGCAGGACCCTCTATGGTGTGACCGACCTGATGCGGCAGGAAAAACGGAATACCATTCTCGCCGCCTCAGCGGGTGATATCCGTAGAGCCGCCGAGCGGTTGCGTGATACCATGAGCCAGGCGACCATTGCCGTCATGGCAAACCGAGAGGCGGTAGAGGACGCGGCGAAGAAGCATCCGGGCCTCGCAGGCAACCGGATAACTGTGCCGGTGTAGGGGGAACGACGTGAATACGAGAAAGCGCAGAGTCGTGGTGTTTGTTGTCCTCGCAATTCTGATTGCCGCCGTGCCGGCAGCGGCACAGTCGGCGGAGGGGGTTACCGAGGACCCGGCGCTGTACGCGGTCGGTGCACTCGGTGCATCGAACCTCTACACATCGTACTTTCTCCTCGGTACCCTGGCGGACGGGTATGCAACGGCGGCATACACCGCCCAGTTCGCAGACGAGCTCACGCGAGACGTCATTGGTCTGAACGAGTCGTCAATCGATGTGCTCGAGCAGTTGTTGACAGAGGCATCTCTCGCCGGCGCGGACAAGGCACTGGTTGAGGACATGATCACCGCCCACGAACTGTTGGTGGATCAAGCCTGGGGGTTGCTCGCTTACGTGGAGGATTCCTCCAACACCGAGCAGTGGTTCCGGTATCGACGACAGGCGTGGGAACTCATATCGGTGTTGCTGGACATCAAGTGATCACATTGCCCGGTCGGCGATGAATCGATACTACGCCCTACTCGGGCTCGCCGAAACTCCATCACTTCCAGACCTGAAGGCAGCCTATCACCGGCTGGCCAAGCGCAATCATCCCGATCTGTTTCCCGACGCTGAGCGGCGCCGCCAACAGCTGAAGATGATGCGCATCAACGAGGCCTACCTGGCGGTGATGTCGGATGTCGTGGGTGAGAGACGCGAGGCCCGCTCAGAAACCGCCGCTGTGGCCGATCCACCTCCTCCGACGGCCGACGCGGCGAATGAGGGCGCCATCGGCGCGCCGCGCGATCCCGCCTACAGCTACTACAAGGCCGGATTTCGGTACTACAACCTGGGCGCCACCGAGCTCTTCAGGAAGGAGTCCTCGAAAATCCGCCGATACCTGATCACCACGGGAACGGCAGACGGGTACATTCTCCGCCTTGCTCTTCGGGCGCTGCACTACTTCGAGCGCTCGTACAGTTACTTCCTGGTGGTCGTGGATCAGTACGGAGACAGCCCGTGGAGCCACGATGCACGGTACAAACTTCGCCGATTGGAGAAGTTCAACGCCATCTATCAGCGAATCTGCGAGAACCTTTCACGTCGATCCTCAACGTTGACACGAGGATGACATGCTCTTAGACTCGGGGATTATCTATGCGAACCGAACCTGTGAAATCCGTGGGGTTCCTTCTCGTTCTTCTGGCCGGCACCGTTCTGGTCACCAGTTGTTCGCTGAACCAGATCGCAATCAATGCCGTTGCCAATGTCCTGAGCGGAGATGGCGGTAGCTCCACCTTCACGACTGATGATGACCCCGAACTGGTTGGAGCGTCGCTTCCCTTCGCGTTGAAGATGTACGAGACCCTCCTCGAGCAGACGCCGGATCATGAGGGGCTGCTCCTCGCCACCGGCACCGGATTCATCTCCTACGCGAATGCTTTTGTGGCGACCCCGGCGAGCATGCTGTCGTATGAACAGTGGGAGAAGCAGCAGGCCGATCAGATTCGCGCCAAGAAACTCTACATACGCGGGCGTGATTACCTGATTCACGCCCTGCATGTCCGCTATCCTGGTTTCACTGACGCGCTGGAATCCACCGAACCCGATGCCGTCGAACAACTCCAGCTCATCCTGGATGAGATGGACACCGATGATGTTCCCTATCTCTACTGGATCGGAGCCGGGTGGGTCGCGGCATTTTCACTGGATGCCTTTGATCTGGAGTTGGCCTTCACCGTCACAAAGGCGCATGCACTGGTGCTTCGGGCGCTGGAGCTTGATGAGGCCTATAGTGATGGCGCCATCCACGATTTCCTCGTGCAGTACTATGCGTCGCTTCCCCCATCCATGGGTGGTGACAAAGAGAAGGCCGAGTTTCATCATCAACGCGCACTTGAGCTCGCGGACGGCCGTCTCGCGGGACCATACGTGAGCTACGCAGAATCGATTGTCCTTCCGCGACAGGCCAGTGTCGAGATGGGTGAGGACCTCAACGCCTACGCTGCCGGGATCCAGGCTGTCGCTGATGAGTTTGTAGCCCTCATGGAGCAGGCTCTCGCTGTTGACCCGGACGCTTATCCTGATGCACGCCTCGTCAATATTCTGACCCAACGCAAGGCCCGCTGGTATCTTGAACACCTGGATGAGTTCTTCCTGCTGGACTTTGATACCGAGGGAGATGCGTTTTGAGGTTGCGTCGACGGGCTGTCGTTTTCACCCTTGCATTGCTCGTGGCCTTTGTGGGGCCACTGTCTGGCATCACCGTTAAGCTGGCCAGCGTGGCTCCGGAGGCGTCGCCATGGGGTAGCGCCCTGAATCAGATGGCGGTTGACTGGGCCCGAATCTCAGACGGGCGCGTGCGAGTGCAGGTATTTCACAATGCAATTGCCGGGGAAGAGAGCGATGTCCTGCGCAAAATTCGCATTGGCCAGCTGCAGGCCGGCGTCTTCACGAGTGCCGGGATGAAGCAGATTGTCCCGGAAGTATTCGCGGTCAGCGTCCCCTTCATGATCCGCTCGGAGGAACAGCTTGACTACGTCATGGAGCGGGTCACGCCCGACCTCGAAGAGGCTTTTCGAGAGGCCCGACTTCACATACTGGCGTGGTCGCGCGCCGGGTGGGTCCATTTTTTCTCCCGGGATCCTGTGACCTATCCGGATGATCTGAAGTCGCAACGGCTGGCATCCGATCCCAACGATCTGGAACTCCAGCAGGCTTTCAAACTCATGGGCTACACTCCCATCCCGATGCCACAGCCTGAGCTTCTCACGTCACTGAACAGCGGCCTGGTGGACGCGTTCTACACCTCCCCGCTGGTGGCCGGGGGATACCAGTGGTTTGGCCTGGCTCCTCACATGCTTGATCTCAAGGTTGCGCCGTTTCTCGGGGCCATAATCATTTCAGACGCGGCGTGGCGGCGAATCCCCAACAACATCAAAGATGAACTGATGACATCAGCACGACGAGTTGCCGCTCAGATTGACGACGATGTTCTCCAGCTCGAGCTGGATGCCGTTGAGTCCATGCAGCGCTACGGCCTTGAGGTGATGCATCTCACGCCGGCAATCGAAGAAGTGTGGATACAGGATGTTACCGGGTACGACAGCGCCATGCTGGACCTCTTTGATCCGGTGATGACCCAGCGTATTCGCGATATTCTGGACGATTTCGAACGGCGATAGGCATGGCGGACCGAATCACCACGCGAAGTGTGTTGCGGCGTCTGGAAGAGTGGGCGGCCGTCGGCAGCTTGCTCCTCCTCGGTTTTTTGCCCCTCATCGAGATTGTCGTCCGGGCAGTCGTGCAGGGTGGCATCCCCGGGTACAACGGGTATCTGTCCCATCTGGTAGTTGCCGCAGCGTTTCTCGGCGGGATGATTACCGCCCGTGAGGGCCGTCACCTCGCTATACGAATTGCAGTCGATTCGTTTCCCGAGCGCGTGAGGGCGGTGACGACTACCGGCACCGCATTCCTTTCAACGACAATCACGACGGGTTTCTTCTGGGCATCGGTCTCGTTTGCGGCCATAAGCTTTGAGCCCGGCACGCTTGTCGGTTTCGTTCCGATTCAGGTGTTTGCCGCGATCATTCCGCTGGGCTTTCTGGTGATGGGAGTGCGGTTCCTCTTGCGTGCGCCCGCCAGGGGCGGCCGGCTGGTTGCATTGATCGGTGTCTTGTTCGGTACCGTGATCGGGTTTTCGGCGATCGCGAACATTGTCTACATGTACGCACTTGACGTGCCGCTCTGGGTGGACACCTTCTACAACGCCTGGTACTCGATCATGGCCGTCATTGGGTTGCCTCTCGTCGTGGTTCTGATCGTGGCGGCATTCGCCGGGGTGCCGCTCTTTGTGGTTCTCGGAGGGGTGGCCCTGCTGCTCTTCGCTCGTGTGGGCGGTTCGATAGAAGTTGTGGCCAATGAAGGCTACGTCATGCTCACCGGCAACACCATTCCGGCCATCCCGCTGTTTACCCTCGCCGGGTTCCTTCTGAGTGAGAGCCGGGCGGGCGAGCGGCTCGTTCGCCTCTTTCGGACGCTGTTTGGCTGGATGCCCGGCGGCCTGGTTGTTGCCGCTGTGCTTGTCTCAACTTTCTTCACGACCTTCACCGGTGCCTCCGGGGTCACAATACTGGCGCTCGGCGGTTTGCTTCTCTACATCCTTGTCCATAGCGGCAATCACACGGAAGACTTCTCAACCGGCATTCTGACAGCGACCGGCAGTATCGGTCTGCTCTTTCCTCCGAGCCTGGCAATCATCGTGTACGGGTCGGTGGCGCAGGTTAGCATCAAGGACATGTTCCTCGGCGGCGTCCTGCCCGGCGCGCTGATGGTGCTGGCAATGAGTGTGTTCGGGGTCGTCATTTCCATTCGTCACGGCGTGCAACGGGTGCCCTTCAGCGGCCGTCAGCTGTGGTCCGCGGTGAAGGAGTCCATCTGGGAGGTGCTGCTCCCGGTCATTGTCGTCGTGGTCTACTTCAGCGGCATTGCCACCCTCGTTGAGACAGCGGCGGTCGCCGTCGTATACACGCTCGTCGTTGAAATGGTCGTTCACCGTGAGATCAGCTTCAAGGATCTGTCCGGAGTCGTGCTCAAGGCGCTTGGTATCATCGGTGGCGTGCTCGTCATCCTCGCACTCGCCCGGGCACTCTCCTACTACATCATCGATGTGCAGATCCCCGACATGCTTACCGACTGGGTAGAGCGCACGATCAGCGCCCGCTTTGTCTTCCTCCTCCTGGTGAATCTGGCCCTGCTCATTGCGGGGATGTTCATGGACATCTTCTCGGCGATTCTCGTTGTGGCCCCGTTGATCATCCCGCTCGGAGAGGTCTTCGGTATCCATCCGGTTCACCTGGGGGTCATCTTTGTCGCGAACATGGGAATTGGATTCATAACGCCGCCGGTGGGCATGAACCTCTTTCTTGCCTCCTATCGATTTAACACCCCGCTGTCAAAGATCTATCGCAACGTCGCACCCTTCTTCATCGTGCAACTGATCATCGTGCTCGTGATCACCTACGTACCGTGGCTCAGTACGGTGTTCGTGGGCGGGTAGGGACACTCCGGAAGCGGCCGGGCTCACGAGCTTTTATCGTTTGACAGCCATGAACTCGCCGGATACCTTGATCCAGTCATGAAAGTGGTCATTGTGGGGGCGGGCGCAGTCGGTCTTCAAATCGCCAAGCAGCTTATCGATGAGAAGAAGGATGTTGCCCTCATAGAGCAGGACGCTGAGCGGGCGCGCATTGCCGTGAACCGGCTCGACTGCATGGTGATCAACAGACCGGGTAACAGTCTGGAGGCTCTCCGGGAGGCCGGCACTGAGAGTGCGGACTTCTTCATTGCCGTGACCGACTCGGATGAAGTGAACCTCATCTCGTGTGTTCTTGCGGGAGGTGAAAACGCCGCGCTGTTCAAGATCGCCCGGGTGCGCAACATCGACTATTCAAGTACGCCGATAGCGGAAGAGGGGTTTCTGGGAATCAACTTCGTCGTGAACCCGGAAGTAGTCGCGGCGCAGGCGATCATTCGGACGATAGAACACGGCGCGATCAGTGACATCATGTTCTTCGAACAATCGAAGACTCAGATGCGTCACCTCACGGTGGAGGCGGAATCGCCCATTGCCGACCGTAAACTCAGTGAAATTGGCCATGCCTTCGGCGTGACCTTCCTCGTTGCGGTCATCCTGCGGGACAACAACTTCATTATTCCTTCCGGTGAGACGGTGCTGCATCGGGGCGACATTCTCTACGTCGTGGCCACCGAGGAAAGCTTCGACGTGCTCTACGACAGACTGGGCACTGAGAAGATGGATCTTCGACGCGTTGTGATCGTCGGGGGGGGTAAGATCGGCGCAATGATCGCCGACCATCTCCTGGACGGGCAGAAGAAGTCAGAAGGCGTCATCAGGAGGCTGATGAAGGTATTCTCGGAGTCGCGCCGTCGGAGCGTCAAGATAATTGATCGAGATTATGCGCGGTGCAAAGAGCTGTCGGAGCAGCTGCCGGGCGCACTCGTGATCAATGCGGATGTGTCCGACGAGGGCGTGTTTGAGGAAGAGCACTTCGCAAATACCGATCTCATCATTTCGGTGACTGCAAATCAGGAACTCAACCTGGTGACGGCGGTCTATGCGAAGACCCTGGGAATCAAGCGATCAATCGCGCTTGTGGGCAAGACCACCTATACCCGGATTGCATCTCAGCTTGGCATCGACGTGCCCGTAAGTCTGAAGAACAGCGTGGCCAATACGATCCTCAAGCTTGTCCGGAAAGGAAACGTTCGTTCAATTCATTCGATCTCCGAGGGGTCGCTTGAGGTGATGGAGATCTCGGTAGATGGCCATAGCGTAGCCGCGGGCAAGCGCATCAGCGAGGTGCGTCTTCCCCAGGGCGCCCTCGTTGTCAGTGTCCTCCGAGACGATCAGAACATCATCCCCGACGGTGAGTACGTGCTCCAGGGAGGTGACCACATCATCATCATTGCCCGCATTGAGTTCATTGAGCGTATTCAGGCCCTGTTCACCGCGGTCGCATGAACCTCACACTCGTACTCAAGGTCACTGCCATTCTCCTGCTCGTCATCTCGGGGTTCATGCTTGCTCCAATTCTTGTTGCCGTCTACTACGCGGAACTCGATATGTTGCCGGCGTTCGTTCTGCCCATAGTCGGGGTCGGTATCGTGTGCGGAGGCCTCCTGCTGTTCGTGCGCGGTCGTAACGGCGAGCTTTCCACCCGATCCGGATTCTTTCTCGTCACGCTCAGTTGGCTTTCGGCTGCGGCGGTTGGTGCGATACCGTTCGTGATCTCACAGACCATCCCGAGCTATATCGACGCGTTCTTTGAGACGATGTCCGGATTCACGACGACCGGGGCGACAATCCTCACCGACATTGAGGCGCTCCCCAAATCGATCCTGTTCTGGCGATCGTTGACTCACTGGCTTGGCGGGATGGGGATCATTGTCCTCACCGTCGCCATCCTCCCGCTGCTCGGTGTGAGTGGACTCCAGCTCATGAGGGCCGAGGCTCCCGGCCCTTCGGTTGATCGTCTGACACCCAAGATAACGGAGACCGCGAAGATCCTCTGGTTGATCTACCTCGGCCTCACCGTTCTGGAAACAGCGCTTCTCATGTTCGGCGGACTGAGCCTCTACGAGGCCCTCACCCACACCTTCGGCACGCTGGCGACCGGGGGATTTTCACCCAAGGCGGCGAGCGTCGGGCACTACACCAGCGCATACGTACACATTGTGATTACCGTCTTCATGATGGGGGCCGGCATCAATTTCATCCTCTACTATCGACTCCTGAAGGGTCAGTTTTCGATCATCCGACGGAATACCGAGGTGAAGGCATACCTCGGCATCTTCGCCGTTGCCTCGCTGATCATCGCGGCAGCGCTCTATGGGCGGACCTACGCGGGATTTGGAGAGAGTCTGCGGTTTGCCGGCTTCCAGGCGGCAAGTATTCTCACCACAACCGGATACGCCACTGCTGATTTCGCCACCTGGCCGCAACTGGCGCAGGTAGTGCTCTTCATTTTGATGTTCATCGGCGGATCGGCCGGGTCCACCGGCGGTGGCATGAAGGTCATCCGGATCGTGACCGCGGTGAAGCAGGGTTTCAATGAGATGCGGTATCTCATTCACCCGCGCGGCGTTTTCGCGATCCGGCTCAACGGGGTGCCGGTCCGAAAGGACGTTGTCTACAACATCACCGGACTCGTATTCCTCTACCTCTTCCTGCTGTTGTTCACGACACTCTTCGTTGCGATCGGCGGGCACAACATCCTGACGAGCGTCTCAACCGCACTCGTAACGCTTGGAAACATCGGCCCGGGATTTGGCCGGATTGGGCCGGTGGAGAACTACGGGTTCTACCAGCCTTACATCAAGGTGTATCTGTCGCTCATCATGATGGTCGGCCGACTTGAGGTGTACACGGTACTCGTTCTGTTGACTCCGGCCTTCTGGAAGCGGTAAGCCGGCATGAACGTGCGAGCTGTCTGGACAGGCCTGGCGGCTCTCTTCACGGTCTCGTTCGGATTGGCGCTGTCATTGTTTTCAGATGCTCCCGCTTCCTGGGGCCGATGGTTACTCATCTGCATCTACGCGGTGGCAGTCACCGCGGTGCAGGAGGCATCCTGGAAGGGGTCTGGTGGACCCAGCACCGGCCACCGGCGTTGGATCGTCTTCGTATCCCTCGGAAGTGCCATCACCGCACTCGCGACGCTCGGTGTTCTCTGGTGCCTTGAGGGCGAGTGGCTCAGCTTCGTCATCGGCGGCCCGGCGATGCTTGCCCTGACCGTGAGCGTCACGATTCACGAGCCCACGGTGCGTCTCCCAATCGATGTGTTACTCCTTGCCCTCGTTCTTCCCCTCGTGGGATTCACAGCCGGCGGGGCCAATCTTGCGCTCTACCCGTGGACCACCTCGGCGGCACTCACGGTCCCTTCGTTGGCGTTCCTTTTCGCCATCCATCCTGAGGCGCTCGCCAATCCGGATCCCCAGCATCATGAACGGACTGATCGACTGATGACCCTCGGCCTGGCCCTGGTAGGTTTTGGCGGCGTTCTGATTGTCGGGTGGCTCTCGCCAGGTTCGCCGGAGCTCCGGTTGCTGGGCATCTCCCCCGCCATGGTGGTCGCATTCACGGCGCTGGCAGCGCTCCTGCACCCGTCGGCTGAGGGCGGCCGCCGCCTCGCGGAAATTCTCGTGCCCGCCTCCTACCTCTCCATGATCGCCGGGATCACGCTCGTCCACGCCATCGTATAGGCTGTGCCCGGGCAAAAAGCGCAGATCGATTGACAACCCTCCTGCCTTGCGATATTCTCTAAATGAATGATCGTTCATTCATTAATGTGATACTTGGAGGACAACTGTGAAGGTGCTTGTTACCGGTGGCCTCGGACTTGTTGGGAGATCAGTTGTTCGTGATCTGCTTCTCGAAGGGCACTCCGTCCGTTTGTTTGATACGCCAAAGGCCGGTCGCCTGCAGCGTCTGCTGCATCGGTTACCCACCGCCACTCGCCGGCTGTTGCGCCGGGTGGTCGCACGGGCGGCACGAAAGAGCGGCGGCGACCGGGTCGGCACGACGGACATGGAGTTAGAGCTCGTTCGGGGCAATCTCTGTAACATAGCGGACGTGGGGGAGGCTGTTCGTGACGTGGACGCCGTTATCCATCTTGGAGCGATGATCCCGCCCGCGGCCGACCAACACCCCGTCTACGCCGACTACGTCAATCGCGGCGGCACCGAGAACATCGTGGCCGCTCTCCAGAGCAGGGCGCCGGATGCGCGGCTCATCTACGCCTCGTCGGTCGCCATCTACGGAGACCGGCGACAGCAGCCCGAGATTCACCTTGACGATGAACCAAACCCCAACCCCGACGATCACTACGCGATCGGGAAACTCGCGGCAGAGAAGGCGGTTCGGGAGTCAAGGCTGGACTGGTCGATCTTCAGACTCACCGGGATCGCTTCGCCCGACAAACTGAAGCTGGACCCTTTGATGTACGACATGCCTTTGGAAACGAAGGTAGAGTGGTGCACCGCGGAGGATGTCGCGACGGCTCTGGCACATGCGGTTGACTGCCCGGAGATATCCGGCATGGTACTCCACCTCGCGGGCGGGGCGCAGTGCAGGGCCACATTTGGCGAATATATCGATAGAACCACGGAGATCATGGGGCTTGGCAGGGGGTTCTTCCCGCCGCAGGCTTTCGGCCCGGGGCCATTCCACTGTGGATACATGGACACCGATCTCGCGCAGAAGCTCCTGGCATTTCAGAATCACTCGCTCGAAGATTATTACACGGTTGTGGATCGCAGGGTGCGATGGCGTCGGCCGTTTGTCCGTCTGCTTCGCCGGCCCATTCGGGCGTACCTGCTCGCCAGGAGTCCCCATTGGCGGGAGTACGAGCGCAGATTCTCGGTCAAATCGCGATTCCAAGCCCGTTTCGGATGGATAATCGGAGGAAGGCGAGGACATCAGACGACGTGACGGAGAGGTTTGCCGCCTTGGCAACTCGTACCGCACCCAGCACACCCAGGAAGTAGACGAGCAGCGCGGCCTCCATGTCGGTCCCGGTGAAATCCTTGAGACTCGGCGCCTGGCGGGTAATCGGGGCAAAAACGGACGAGATGAGAGACGACAGCTCCTGTGCCTTCTCCTCGATGTGCGTATAGACAATGCCTTCATTCAGCAGAATCGTTATGAAGTCCAGATCGGCAAGGAGTTCGGGCAGAAAGGTGTCCAGGAGCAGGCCGAATATCTCTTCCGGGCTTCTGGTCGTCGCAAATGACTCCTGCAATCGACCCCGAAAGTCCGCCCACCCCTCGTCCACGATGGAACGTATGAGTTCCTCTTTGCTGCTGAAGTAGGTGTAGATACTTCCTACCGGAAGTTCGGCAACCCGCGCGATGTCCGCGACCGAGGTAGCCGCAAATCCTTGCTCGGCAAACAACCGCTTCGCAGTCTCAACGATCGTGTTGCGTTTCTCGTTGCTCAACGCACGGGCCATGGGCCATGCTACCGTCGCTGCGCGCCGTCGTCAACGCAGCCGGCTTGCTTCGCGCGGTGTTCCGTCATACGTTAGGTGACCATGAGTGTTGGTCTGATTGAGCATCCTGAATTCCTCAAGCATGATAACGGCCGGGGGCATCCGGAACGGCCGGAACGGCTCTCGGCGATCTCGGCCGGCGTTCGGGAGTTGCCGTTCGCGGCGGACCTGGTTGAAATGCAGACGCGTAATGCGTCACGGGCAGAACTCGATCTCGTTCATGAGCCGGCCTATCTGGATCGGCTGGAAGAGAGCCGCACCCGGGAAGTCACGATCTTTGACGGAGACACCAGGGCAACCAGATTCAGCTTCGACGCCGCACTCCGTGCCGCCGGATCCGCGGTCTCGGCCGTAGAGGAATCCCTCAAGAGCGAGGTCCGCCGGTCGTTCGTTCTGAACCGACCTCCCGGGCACCATGCGGAGGCTGCTCGTGCAATGGGATTCTGCCTGTTGAACAACGCCGCAATTGCGGCAGCCGCGGCCGTTGCCCATGGCGGTCTTGACCGGGTCGCAATCGTGGACTGGGACGTCCATCACGGCAACGGGACCGCCCATACATTCGCATCCAGAAGTGACGTGCTCTACCTCTCCATGCACCAGTCCCCGCACTACCCCGGCACGGGGCAGGTGCACGAGATCGGTTCGGGTGCAGGCGCCGGCCACACGGTCAACATCCCGCTTCCGGCAGGCTGCACGGATGCAGACTACGCCACGGTGATGGACGCGATTGCCCTTCCGATTCTTCGGGAATATGCGCCGCAACTGATCATCGTGTCGGCGGGTTTTGACGCCCATCGAAATGACCCGCTGGCCGGGATGCTCCTGACTGCCGAGGGGTTCGCTGCTCTGACCCGGGGGTTGGTGGGCGTCGCCGATGAGTTTGCCGAGGGCCGCATTGTGCATGTGCTCGAGGGAGGGTACGATCTGAACGGCCTGGCGGACGGTGTTTGCGCGGTCTTGTCGGTTCTGGCGGGCGTTGATATCGATTCACACCCTGGCAAAGCCCGTTCCAATCAGCCGCGGCCTGTCGTAGCCAGCGCGGTGAGTGCCGTGAGAGCGCAACACTCTGAATTCTGGTCGATGCCTGACGAAAGGTAGTATCAATAACACCAATGCTCGTACGTGGAGAACCTGTTGTGATTATCATTGAGGGACAAATTGGCGTCGGGAAAACGACGATGGGCGTGGTGCTGGAACGAGAGTTGGACATCACGCTCTATCGTGAGCTGCAGCGGCCGGAGACACATTCATTGCTGGATCGATTCTACGCCGATCAGGGCCGGTGGGCGTTCACGTTACAGATTCACTTCCTGAACGAGCGTTTCCGCATGATCAAGCAGATAAGGGACGCCGGGGGCGGCGCTCTTGACCGGTCCATCTACGGGGATCGGATTTTTGCCGACGTACTGCACGAAGACGGGCAGATGAACGAAGAGGAGTACGTGACCTACACGACCCTCCTGGACAACATGCTGGAGCACGTTCAGCCGCCGGACCTCCTTGTCTATCTGGATTGCACCGTTGACACCGCCCTCAATCGAATCAAGAAGCGTGATCGGGGACTCGAGTCCACCATTCCCCGCGACTACCTGGAGCGATTGAACAAGCGATATCTGCGCTTCTACGACGCATACGAAGCATCGCCGAAAATGCTCATTGACACCGATGCGCGGCCAATTGACGTGCGCGCGAATGTGCCGCCGATTCTGGACGAGATCCGGGCCGCTCTGGAGGGCACCTGATCGGATGACGAAGTCCGGCGTCATTACGGTTCTGGTCGTCCTGCTTACGGCGTCGGCTCTTCCGGCGGACCCGGTTTCCGGCGGTGGGGCATCAACGCCCGCCGAGTCACTTCTTCTGACGTTTGCCGGGGACATCATGCATCACGATCTCAACGCCCGGATGGACGACTACGATCGGCTGTACGATGCCGTTCGGCCCTATCTCCACGAGGACAGCCTGAGTTTTGCCAACATTGAGTTCCCGGTGGATCCTGATCGGGAACCAAGCGGGTATCCGTTGTTCAACGGCACGGCCGAGTATGTGGAGGCAGCCGTTCGAGGCGGCTTTGATGTGTTCTCCCTCGCGAACAACCACAGCTTTGACTGGGGCGCACGAAGTGCCGCCGCCACAGCCCGACTGTTCTCCCTCCTCTCCGCGGAATCCGGAACCTACCACAATGGCCTTCGCGACGGGCAGGAAGCGGCGATCATCCCCACGGTCATTCACCACGATGGCTGGACCATTGCGTTTGTCTCAATCACGACGATCTGCAATGCCGGCGGGTCCTCCCGCTTCATCCATCTCGTTGACCACACTGATGCGCCCGCTGTGGAGGGGTTCCTCGCCCGGATTTCGCAGTGGGATGCCGAGTTTGATCTGCTCGTCGTGAGCGTTCACGCCGGCATCGAATACGCCACCCGACCCGACCCCGTAAAGGCGCGATTCTTTCGCGACCTCGTCGCACACGGAGCCGACATTGTCTGGGGCCATCACCCGCACGTTCTGCAGCCCTGGGAGAGTGTTGCCACAGGGTCTGCCAAGAAGCTCATCCTGCACAGCACCGGCAATTTCATCTCAGCCCAACGACGGTACCAGCAGCCCTTCCTTCCTCTGGGGCGATGGGCCCCGACGGGCGACACGGCGCTCTTCAGGGTAACGGTGACGCGTGGTTCCGAGAGTGACCTGTCAGGTCGAGCCCAACCAACGATTGCCCAGGTGTCCACGCCGATCTTTACCGTCCACAATGATCCGATACACGGTATGATCCCGAAGACCTTCGGGGCCGTTCTGACTGAACCGCTCCCTCTCATCTGGCGGGCGTTCTACGCGGCGCGCTATGCATCCACTCGCTCGCTCCTCAACGCTCCGCTCGTCAGCATCACGGTTCGGCCGGTGAATGCGCCGCGGCCGTAACTACAACGCATCGTTCTCCAGGTAGCTGTAATAGCCGGTTGATCCAAACACGACGTGGTCAAGGACCGGGATCCCGAGGGTCTGCCCGGCATCCACCAGTCTTCGGGTGATCTCGTTATCTTCGGCGCTCGGGTCCAGTGAGCCACTCGGATGGTTGTGCGCCAGGATCACGGCGGCCGCCCGGTCAGTCAGCGCGCCGGCAAAGACTTCCCTCGGATGCACCATGGTCCGGTTCACCAGACCAACTGAGACCGTGCGTACGACGATGACCTCATGAGCTCCGTTCAGGCTCAGCGTCAGGAAGTGCTCCTGCTTGCGGTCTGTGAACCTGTCCAGCATGGGCAGCACGTCCGAGGGAATCTGGATTCGCCTGCGCTGCGGACAGAGAACGCGTCGAGCCAGCTCAAACGCGGCGGTGACGGTTGCAGAGCGGGCGGGACCCAACCCCCGGACCTGTGAGAGCTCCTCCAGCGAGGGTGGTGAGTTCCTCGCGTCAAGGAGAGCGAGCACCTCCTCGGCAACTTCCGCCACCGGGCAACCGGCAACCCCGGAGCCAAGGATCAGCACAATGAGTTCGGCATCCCGCATTCGGCTCGGGCCCAGCCGTTGCAGTCGTTCACGCGGGCGATCATGGTCTGCAACAATTTCGTGACGTTCTCGGACAATCATTACCTGATAAGAACAACCAAAACGAACGCGGCGCTTGGCGGCACCACGAGGAATTCGTGTACTTGAGACGAGCTGTCTCAGGCAGTACTATCTACCCATGTCGCGCGCCAAGCCTTTCTACTACCTGGTTGATGGACTGACTGATGAGAATGCTCATATCATCAGAAAGGGACTCGATGTCATTGCGGATATCAAGGAAGTCCAGGTGAGTGTGGGTCGCAGCATGGTAGAAACGCTGGCTTTCCGCGACGTTGAGGATCAGGTTCGGCTGGCATGTGACGTCGCGAACGTGCATTTCCGGTCTCGTGCGCGGCTGTAGACCCTGTAACATGACGGGCTCACCGTTGTTTCACTTGTCGCACCTCTGCAACACTCTCCACGCGAGGGGGAATTGATGAAGAATTCAGCACGACCGGCAATCGGGCTCGCCGTGATGCTTCTCCTCCTGCCGATGGCGACCTTTGCGCGAGGAACTCCCGATGCCGCTCCGGAGATCCAACTCCGGAGCGAGTCCGGTGTTCACATCTCACCCAATGGGGACGGGATCCAGGATGGACTTCAGCTCTCGCCTGTGATGGGTGACGGAACTGTGCGTGCCATCAAGTCATTTGAACTCACCGTGTTCGGAACGTCCGAGGACCTCGCAGGCAGCATTGTGTGGTCCCGGAAAGAGATCCAGGCCGAGAGCCGGGGATTTTTCGGTGATCTTCTCAATATCGGCGACGAGCCCCAGGTGGAGATCCCGGACACTTTGACCTGGGACGGAACCTACCTCTCCTCGGAGGCGGGATCCGATGGGACTGACGTACCTGACGGCGAGTACATCTATCAGCTGTCAATCATCGATGAATCCGGTGCCACCATCACGACGCCTCCCATGAACGTCAGTGTTGATCGGCAACCGCCGACCATCGGCGAGGTCAAGCTCTCCTACACGGTCTTCTCACCGAACGGTGATCAGGTTCGGGACGACCTCGGGATTGGCCAGGACGGCTCACGTGAAGTGGGCTGGGCCGGTCGGATCACGGACTCGAGCGGCGCCGACGTTCGCACGCTGCGGTGGGACAATGCACAGCCTCAACTCATGGCGGGCGACGCGAGACCGCCCGATCTTCGGTGGGACGGCGCCGACGATGACGGGTCAATTGTTCCCGATGGAACCTACTCGTACACCCTTTACGGGACAGACCGGGCAGGCAACACTACCGCCTCAGTGCCCGTGTCCGTCATTGTGAGCACGCGGGCCGGAGCCGTGCAACTCATCCCTCGGCTCACATCTCTTTCGCCGAACGGTGACGGCTCAATCGATTCCATCACCCTTGAGACCGTCGTATCCGAGCCTGATGGGCTGGTGAGTCATTCCCTTTCGCTCGCCGCGGTCGGATTACCCGATGAAACGCTCTGGATGACCGAGGGGCTATCCCCGGTACCCGAGAGTTTCGTGTTTGGCGGAACTGATCGGCACGGCCGGTTGCTCGCCGACGGGCAGTATCAGCTGGTCCTGCTGGTCACGTATGAGAACGGCAACAGCACCGAGTCCGAGCCGGTCACCGTAACAATCGATACCAATCCACCTCGCGGCACGGTTACGGCACGCACCGGGCCGAGAGAGACCGATGTCGGTGCGCCCGTCGTATTTGGCGGGACAAACAAACGCTACCTGGATGTGAGCGTCTTGCTTTCGGAGGAATCCGACTGGGTTGCCGTCGCAACCTTCGGGGATGAGATCTACCGGGTGCCGCTCACGGATCTCGGCATCATCGGCACCGAGTTCTCGTTCCGTTGGGACGGATCAGACCTCGCCGGTAATCCGTTGCCCGACGGCCTGGCCTCGCTCCAATTCGACACGATTGACGAAGCCGGAAACAGCGGCCAGACCAATCAGGTCCGGGTGATTCGCGACACCCGGAACGCTTCGGTGTCCGTTGCCTTCCTCGGCGAGTATTTGTCACCGGACGGTGACGGCGTGAATGACTCGGTCCAGATTGAGACGACCTATTCAGTGGACGACCTTCTTGATCAGTTCCTCCTGTCGATCTCAGACGATCGCGGAAGAATCATCCGGACCGAATACAAACGCACCCCGTTCGCGGCATTTGAGTGGCTCGGCCGGACCAATGGCAACACCGTTGTGCCGGACGGCGACTACTTCGCCACTCTTCAGGTGATCTACCACAATGGGAACGAGCCGAGCGCTCGCACCGGACCAATCACCGTGGACCGGACCGACCCCGGGATCCTCGAGCTCTCCGCGCCATACCGGCTCTTTTCTCCGGACGGCGATGGAGAGCGTGACACCGTGACCATCCGTCAGCGGACCTCCATCGAGGACGAGTGGGCAGGGGAGATCACCGACAACTCGGGCACGGTCGTGTTCGAGAAGCGCTGGATCGGTGAGGGCGCCGATTTCACGTGGGACGGCCGCGGCGCATCGGGGTCCGTTGTTCCGGACGGAGATTACACCTACCGGATCACTGCCACCGACGTCGCGGGCAACCTGGGGACGGAGGATCTGACCCTGGTGGTAGATACCCGATCGGCGCCCGTTTCGCAACAGCCGCCGAACGTATCCATCTCGGTTGGCCCGTTGCCGTTCACGCCGGATGGTGACGGCACCAACGATCGGCTGACGATCACCGCAGCCGCGGCAAGCGAGAACACTCTGCAGCGGTGGGAGCTCGTCATCTCCGACCCGTTTGGCGGAGAAGTACGCCGATGGGCCGGCTCAGGCGCCCCGCGGCGATTCATTTCATGGGACGGAAGAGCGCCGGATGGTGAGCTTGTCCAGAGTGCGCAGGAGTACGCAGCGACGCTCACGGTCACCGATGATCGGGGCAACACGGGATCCGGCTCGGCAGTCATCGCTGTTGGCATACTGGTCATCCGGGATGGCCTCACGCTTCGGATCATGGTGCCCAGCATCCACTTCGCGCCGTACACCTCGGATCTTTTCAGCGTGTCGAGCGAGGATCTTCAGCAGAATCTGGAGACGCTGAGGAGTCTCGCAGCGGTTTTGAACCGATACTCAGACCATGAGATACTGATAGAAGGGCACGCTGCCCACGATTTCTACATGGAAGGTCCGCGCAAGGACCGGGAGCAGATTGAAGAGCTGATACCGCTCTCGGCCGCGCGCGCGGAAGAAGTGCGGCAGGCCATGATCATTCTGGGAGTGGCAAGCGAGCGAATGCGAACAATCGGGATCGGCGGAGCACGGCCGATTGTTCCGCACAGTGACCGGGATAACCTCTGGAAGAATCGTCGAGTTGAGTTTATTCTGGAGAGAAGATGATCGTCTCTCCAATTGAGAAGGAGCGGGGTATGCGAAAGGTTCTGATTCCATTGATGGTACTGCTGGTTGCCGCCGGGGCATTTGCCCGGGGCAGTGAGGAGGCGCCGCCGGAGATTAGTGTTGGTGATGAGGAGACTGTCTACCTCTCCCCTCAATCGTCACCCAACGTACAGGATTCGGTCACGATCCCGATTACCGTTACAGCAGATGAGTCGCGCAACGATGTCGTCGTCGCGTACGAGATTGTGATTCAGAATTCGGCCGGGCAACCCGTCTGGACCGAAAGTGGCGCGGATGAAACCGAACAACCGGGGTTCTTCGGGCGTCTGATGCTGAACATGGGGCTGCGTGATAAGGAGACCACCGTCGCGATTCCTGCAAGTCGCGAGTGGGACGGGACCTATCTCGGCTCCAGCTCCGGTGCCGACGGCGCTACCGTTCCGGACGGCGATTACACATACACGGTGTCGGTGACCGACAGCGGCGAGATGACCGGGACGAGCGAACCGCGAACGGTTGTCATTGACAACACCCTGCCGGATGCCACCGCAGCCGCAGAGTACGATGTGTTCTCCCCCGACGGGGACAGCAGGAAGGACACCATCTCACTGACACAGAGCGCGAGCACCGAAGATCAGTGGGTCGGGTCGATGCTGAAGGACGGCAGTGAAGTATTCCGCGTCGAATGGGCGGGCTCTATCCCGACCGAATACACCTGGGACGGCAAGGACCTCGCCGGCCGCGATCTGGCGGACGGGGACTACGTCTACCAGTTGAGCAGCACGGACAAGGCGGGTAACAGTTACGCATTCTCGCTCCCGCCGGTCACCATTGACACGGCTGAGCGACCGCTGACTCTTCGCGTTGACAACGCCGCCTTCTCGCCGAACGGCGATGGCGTGAAGGACACTGTCACCCTGGACTTCGGGCCGGTCGTCCTCACGCGCCTCTCCAGTGCGGTCATCACGGTCAGTGACTCCGCCGGCACCGAGCTTCAGAGTGTCGAGGTCGGGTCCCTGATCGCAAACCCGATTGTGTTCAATGGTTTCGTAAACGCGGCGGGAACGCTCCCCATGCCCGAAGGCGCATACCAGGTCAGCGTTCGTGCCGATTACGAGAACGGTGCGATCAGTGAAGCAGGACCCACGAACGTTGTCGTTGACACCACACCTCCGAGCGGTTCGGTCAGCGCGTCGGCGGCGGTCTTCAGCCCCGAAGGTGATGGTCTGAAAGACACCGTTGCAGTAACGCACGCGGTTGCCGGTGAGGACAGCTGGCGCGGGTTCGTCTTCATCCCGGGGGATCAGGTTCTGTATACCTTTGACTTTGGGACCGCAGTGCCGCCGTCGATCATCTGGAACGGGACCGACATGAACGGTAACCCGGCACCGGACGCAACATACTCCTACCAGCTGATCGGGACCGATGCAGCCGGAAATCAGTTTGAGACCGATCCTGTCGCGGTCACGATTGACCGCCGTCCAACCACCATGAACATCGGGTTCAGCCGACGGTACTTCTCGCCCAATGGGGATGATCAGGGCGACACGGTCACTGTGCGACCGAACCTGAGCATACCGACGGGCATCACCGGGTACACGGTGACCGTCAAGGACAGTGCCGGCGAAGTGGTTGGTTCGGGCTCGGGTGTCGGTGATCTGCCGGCAGAGCTGGTGTGGGACGGCCGCGATCTCAGCGGGAGTGTTCTGCCGGAGGGCGACTACGTTGCCGAGCTCGCGCTGGTCTATGAAAAAGGGAACCGGCCGGTTGGCATGAGCCCGGTTCTCACCATTGACAACACAATCCCGAGTGTCTCGCTGCGGGCGAGCAGTAATCGCATCACACCGGACGGTGACGGTGCGGACGACACGATCAGGCTGACCCCGAGCGTAAGCCCCGCTGCCGAAACCGTGCGATTCAGCGGCCGCCTCTTGTCACTTGGCGGTCAGGTGATTGGTCAGGCAGAAGGCGTAGCGCCGACAGCGGTCACCTGGGACGGCACCACCGCCCAGGGCGCGGCGGCCCCCGTCGGCGGCTACATCGCTATCCTGGAAGTGGAGCACCGGAACGGCACGATCCGCGAAGCACGAACCGGGACAATCGCTCTTGGTGATGCTGATGGCGTCGCTCCGCAGGTGGCGTTGCGGTTGAGTCCGCAGATCTTCTCCCCGGACGGCGACGGGATTGATGACACGGTGACCATGACGCTGGCAATCCTGGACGACAACCCCATTGGCGGCTGGGGGATCCGGGTCTACGAGCCCGACGGCGACCTGTTCCACAGTTTCGTGGTCGGGGACGGCCTGGTTCGATCGGTTGAGTGGGACGGTCGAAATGACGCGGGAGAGCTTGTAGAGATGGCCGTTGACTACGATGTTCGCTTTGAAGTGATCGATGCCGGAGGCAACATTGCCGAAGGCGGCGAGACTCTGACCGTGGACGTCCTCACCGAGCCGCTCTACGGTGGACGCAGAATCCTGGTCGACAATATCCTCTTTGAAGGCTACACGACGCGGTTCCTCTATTGGGACAACGACGCCGAGGCGCAGAACGTCGTGTCGCTTGAGAAGATGGGCGATATTCTCCGTAAATTCCCCGAATACTCACTGGAGATCCATGGGCATGCGGTTAGCGTCCTCTACTACGATGCGGAGCTGTCGGACAGGGAGCATCGAGAGGTTCTGATTCCTCTGAGTGAGGCGCGGGCCGAAGTCATACAGGACGTGTTCGTAGGATACGGGGCGGACGAGAGCCGTTTCACCCTCTACGGGTTCGGGAAGAGCCGGCCGCTCGTTCCGTTCAGCGATCTGGACGAACGCCCCATTAATCGCCGAGTGGAGTTCTATCTGGTGCGATAGCAGTGGAGTCTTACGATTCCCAAAGTTGACGGTGTGGGATCGAGATTGGTATAGTTTCGGTCTCACACCCATCGTGAGTGTTATGAGGAGAAAAGATGTCAAAGGCACATAGGGGTCGTCCCCTGAAAGAGGAAACCCCGCAGTCAGGCCGTGGCGCCTGCCCGGTTACCGGGCGAACCGGCGTGAAACTGCTGTACGAGCAGGAGATTGACGGGAAGAAGGTTATGGTAAGCAAGGCCGGAAAGGCTGCGCTCGCCAACATCAAGCGGCGGCAGGATCGTTCTCAGAAGAAGGCCGCACCAGCCACCGAAGAATAGCGCCAACACGACGTGTAATGGGCCCAGGCAGGAGCTTGGGCCTTTTTTGTGTGTCCAACGGGAGTGTAGCAGAGTGGATCTGAGCGTCTGGCAGTGGATTGCCCTGATCGGAAGCGGACTGCTCAACGGCATGCACAAGACCGGGCTGAACGGCCTGTCCATGGTTGCCATCCCGGTGATGGCGGCGGCGTTCGGTGCAAAGGTCTCGTCCGGAATCGTCCTGCCCATGTTCATCGTCGGTGACGTCATCGCTGTTCTCTACTATCGACAACATGCGCAACTCAAGGTGCTCTTCCAATCGTTGCCGTGGGTGTTCCTCGGAGTCGGGATTGGCGTTCTGGTTGGTGACGCTGTATCGGATGAGACATTCGGGCGGCTCATCTCGGCCTCAATCATCATCGGCCTGGGATTCACCGCGTATCAGGAGTTCTCCAGGCGCGATGTGGTCGTTCCGAAGGGCTGGTTGGTGGCGGCTTTCATCGGAACGATCACTGGATTTTCTTCCATGGTCGGAAACGCCGCCCTTCTCATGTCGCTCTATCTGGTTGCCCTGGGCTTCAACAAGCGAGAGATCATCGGCACCATCGCGTGGCTCTTTCTCACCGTCAACCTGATCAAGATCCCATTTCATGTCTTTGTCTGGAACACCATCACCTGGGAGACGATGTTCCTTGATGCCCTCGCCGTTCCCGCCATCCTTGTCGGGGCAGTGCTTGGACTCTATCTCATTCGATTCATTCCTGAGCGGTCGTACCGCCTCTTTCTAATGACCACCGTCGGCCTTGCGGCCATCCAGCTCATGATCTAGATCGAACAAAGGTCCGCCAACAGCAATAGTGGTTCGCTGGCCTGTCGAGAGACAGTTGCCATAGTGGAGACGGCCGGCCGCCATGGGCCAGCCTGGAGAATGCCGTCCGGCATTCTCCACTTGGTCGATTCTTGTCCGACAACCCGATCCCGGGCATTATGACTCTGGAGGCACCAATGAAACGGATTGCGGTTCTCCTTGCGGACGGCTTCGAAGAAGTTGAGGCGATCACCCCAATCGACTTTCTCCGACGGGCAGGCGTGGAAGTGCCGGTCGTGGGCGTGACTGGTGACCTGGTCACCGGCGGACACAGTATTCGCGTTCGATCAGACATTGTCATCAATCAAGTGGACGACCAATTCATCGCGAATCTGGACGGCGTCGTGGTCCCCGGCGGGACCGATGGGGCAGAGAACATCGCAGCGAATGATCGTGCGATGGGGCTGATTCGTCACTGTCTGGATGCCGGGAAACTCGTCGCGGCGCTCTGTGCCGCGCCGGGGGTGGTGCTCGGCGCCAACGGACTTCTGACAGGCAGGCGTTTCACCTGCTATCCGGGATTTGAAACGCGAGTGGAGAACGGTGAGTTCTCGGAAGATCGGGTTGTAGTAGACGGCAACCTCATCACGAGCCGCGGTCCCGGCACGGCAGCCGAGTTTACCCTGGCAATCATTCGATATCTGGTGGGGGAGGAGGCGTCGTCGAACCTTCACCGGCGAACCCTGCAGCCCGGCTGACCAGGTCCGCCCCGACGAGGACCGCCGCGGCAATCGTCACTCCGCCCATTGCGAGGCCCAGCGGCAAGCAGGCGAGCAGCTACTCGATGTATACGAGGTGATAATCAGAGAGGATGATCGTATCGTTGGGGGGCATGAGCTCCACCGACCCGGACCGGGCGATGTAGCCAAGGTAGGTGACATCCTGCTCAAGTCCCCGAAGCCTGATATCGCGGTAAGTCACCTCGCTGCCTGCCATCCCCAGCTCTTCGGTCGTGGTTCTCCTTAGTACTTTGCCATGGACAGTGAGCAGATCGTAGAAGATGGGGGAGATGTTAGGGTGGAGTATGCAACTGGTAATGAGGTTGCTGTCGATTGTTTCCTTGTATATGACGTCCGCGCACCGAAGATCGTCGATGATGGCGGTGTTCTCCCTGTCGACAACCTCGGCGATCATGGGAACGTCAGGCCGCTCCTTCTTGATGGTGTACACGGCCAACACCGTGTGCATATCCACCACGCGAGGGCTCTCGCCGCTGTCCGTCGATTCGGCAAACACGACGCACACAGAGCATGTGGAAAGCCCGACTCGTGAATTGCGCAGATTCGCGACATCGAGATAGTCGAGTTTCAGATGCGTCACGCCGGCCATCTCTGGTACCGGGTTTCGGGAGAGAATAGTGACTCCAGGTCCGGCTATCTGCTCGGGCAGCTCCTTGAGAGCCGCCTGGGTTGACGGCGCGTAGCCGCACATCAGGATGTGGCCACGGGCAGGTTTCATCTACGAGCCTTTTTGTCGGCGATGTAGATCAGCCGATCGTCGCGCATGATTGCAGTGTCTTTCCCTGGTGACAACTGCGACAGATTCTGCGTGCCGCGAATGAATCCGATAAACGTCATCTCATGTTCAATGCCATGGCGAACAACCTCGCCGTACGGACAACCATCGGTCAATCCTATCGCTCCTGCGTCGGTCTCATGCAGCACCTTGCCTTCAAGGTTGATCAGCTCGTAGATGAGCTTCGAAACACCGGGTATCTTGATGCAGTTCGCGGTGAGATTGCCGTCGATCATCTCCTTAAGAATGATTTCATCGGCCAGAAGATTAGCCTTCACCATCGCCAGACGGTCAGGGTTAATGACTTCCACGACCGTGTGCACGTTCGGAAACTCCCGTTTGACCTTGTACAGCGTGAAGAGCGTACGCATGTCAATCATGTGGGGATCGGGATCCTGCCGCAGACCTTCAGAGCTCTCCGCCATGATGATGCAGGAGCGGGCACGCTCTATGCTCAGGTGTCGCAGCACTCCGATGTCGGTCCAGTCGGCGTCTACGTAGAGAACTCCCGGGATTTCTGGATTTGGCTTCTGTGTTATGAGCACGATCCGCGAAATAGTTATCTCCGGGAGAAGGTCCTGGATTACCTTGCTGGTGATGCGATTGTGACCGCAGATGATGATATGGTCGCTGCTGCGAATGACCTTGATCTTGCCCAATCGCTTGTTTGCGGCATCTTCCACGTACGCGGAACCAAGGATGCCGATTGGGATGGCAATGGTGACAATGCCCATGATGGCAATGCATCCGCCAAGAATTTTGCCTGCGATCGTAATGGGGTACACATCACCGTACCCCACGCCGGTTATGGTGACAACGCCCCACCACATGGTCTGAAACGCATTGCTGAACTTCCCCGGCTGGGCGACGTTCTCGATGTGATACATCACGTTGGAGAAGAATACGAGAAGGATGGCGATGACAAAGAGGGAGACAAGCAGATCATCACGCTTCTTCTTGAAGACGCGGCCCATTGTGCCAATGGAATTGGAGTAGCGTCCTATCTTGAATATGCGCAGCACGCGCAACAGGCGGATGACACGCACGAAACGCGTGTCGATGGGTAGAACAAAGAGGAAGAAGGGGAGAATCGCGGCCAGGTCGATAATTGCCATGGGAGAGAACATGTATCTGAGTCTTTTTGCAGCCGAACCACGCGGGCCCTCCGCCTCCACCGAAGCCCAGATGCGAAGGAGATACTCAACGCTGAATATGATCACTGAGATAGTGTTGAAGCGTTCGAGGAAGGGGCCCCAGGCCTCCTCGATTGCCGGGATTGTCTCCATCATGAGGGCCGCGATATTCAGGGTAATGAGAGAGAGGATAGACAAGTCGACTATGCGGCTCAGCGTGTCGCCCGGCTGGGCTTTCTCCAGAGTCTGATAGGCGCGCTTTCGTAGCGCGTTTGGTCGCCTCAGTGCTTCGCCCCCGTAGATTGGTCGTGCGGGATTCTGAGTACTGTAGCATTTGTGCCGGCGAGGGTGTAGGTGAGTACGCCGGCGCTCATTCGGTATCTGGTGGGGGAGGAGGTGTCGTCGGATCTTCACCGGTGGACGCTGCAGCCCGCCTGACCAGGTTCGTACCGACGAGGACCGCCGCGGCAATAGCAACAAGCCAGTTTGCGCTGGTCACCGCGAGGCATACTCCAAGGAGGGGAGTGCTGACCACATCCAGAGCGGCCGCCGATCTTCCGCGCATCCGAAGTCTGGCTGAGATATACCGAGCGACAATCGCCACTCCGCCCACCGCGAGGCCCGCCTGCCTGAATGCAGGCGGTACGTCCAGTGCGCCCACGACAAGGAACGCCGGGGCGAAGACCCACACTCCAACTACAGCGGCCACGGCCATCACAGTCGGAACCATCGGCCTCGAAAAATTCCGCTCTCTCATCGGCATGTAGGCGATCAGGAGATAAACGGCGCCGATTAGCCCCAGCATGAGTCTGGTTGTGGTTCCTGGATCGATCACGGTCCAATCGGTCTACCACGAATGTGCGGGCGCTGCAACCGGAGCGCTGAGGCCGTCGTATCTACTGAACTTCGACGAAGCGCTGATGATGGATCGAAGACGATCCCGCAGTATCGCCTGCGGCGAACTGCACA
>JAHOYX010000111.1 GCA_019038705.1 Spirochaetales bacterium | reverse complement strand
GGTACAAGGTGGGTCTTCCGGTATGGTTCGGTGAACTTCCCGTCATCGTGAACAATCACTGCGTTGTAGTCCAGCCGCTCCAGCTGGCCTTCGTCATTGCGCAGCAGTCTGGCGCTCGCGTTGCCGATCACGTAGGGCACGGATTGGGCTGCAAGATAGGCCTCCAGCCGCTGGACGATGCCGTAGGAATCGGGATTGCTCCGGTATCGTGTGTGATAGTCAATCGGCGGAACCACCGACGTTTCGGACCACACGATGACATCCGGATCATCGAGGAGAGCTTGTTCGCTGAGCCGCAGTGATATGTCGAGAGATCTCTTGTACGCCTCCGGTCCACCCAACCAGGGGTCGGAATTCTGTTGGATCAGCGCCACTCGCCATTGTCGGCTTTCCGAATAATCGACCTTGGTCACCAGTCCGTAGACGATCCCGACTGTGAGCAGCGCAGCCCACACCATCGCCTCTAACCCATGATCTCGCGCGAATGATTTCAGCCCGGCCCATCCTGACCGCAAACCATTTCCAAGAAACGCGCTGGGGAATGCGACCAGAAGACTCACACCCCAGATCCCAGTCAGGCTGGACACCCGTACGAGCGGTAGGAAGAGGTATTGCGTGTATCCGATGATCCCATACGAGTATCCGAGGAAGAACTGTGTTCGGAAGTACTCATAAGCGATCCATATGGCAAGCTGCAGAAGATACCCGTATTTCGGCATGAGGCTGTCTGCAAGTTTCAGCAACGGGAAGAAGACCAGGAAATAGGTGGCGTAGATCAGCGGGACCGCGACGAGCGCGAGCGGATGAAAGCCACTCAACCAGTAGTTGTGGATCGCGTACGTGACCAGTCCGTAGAAAAACCCGAAGAAGAAGATTTCCGGCCAGGTGGAACGATGAACCAGCACGAACACCGGCACGAGTGCAATGTACGCGAGTGGAAACCACCCCCAAGTTGAGACCAGGCTCGGGAAAGAGAGTGAAAAGAGTATCGCGCCGGCAGCAACCAGACCAAACTTGATTGCCAGAGAGGAGAAGAAACTTCGTGAACTAATTCCGGGTTGTTGCACGGTCATCGTGGATTGTCAGGCGGGACGCCGGGTGTCGTCAGTGCGACCGACTCAACCTCTCAGCGACCACGCTGCGTCTTTCAGTTCCTTTCCGGGACGGAATACGACAACACCGTGGTTCTGCACACGAACGGTCTCACCCGTCTTTGGGTTTCTTGCTCGCTCGCGCCCTTTCCGTGTTCGCACCTCGAATGTACCAAAGCCGCGAAACTCAACTGTCCGGTCAGAGGTGAGCGCTCCCTTTACCTCGGCGAAAAACGAGTCAACAATTGCGTGGATGTCCTTCTTACTGACATCTGTGCTCTGAGATATGCGTTCTACAATCTCGGCTTTTGTTAGCTTGTTCCCGACCACGACTTCTCCCCAGTCCATGCCGGCGCACTGCTGCTTGCGCGCGGGAGCAACTGCGCGCCTACGCCATCGCGTTCAGCTTCTTGTGCAATCTTGACTTCGTGCGCGCGGTCGTATTCCTGTGATAAACGCCCTTACCCGCGGCAGTATCAACAAGCTTCGTTACGACCTGAAGCTGCTTGGATGCACCATCTTTGTTCTCCGCGTCCACTGCATCAAGAAACTTCTTGATGCCGGAACGCACCTCACTTCGGACGGCGCGGTTCATTACCCGTCGTTTTTCACTTTGTCTGTGTCTTTTGGCTGCAGAGCCGTGAGCTATCAAAGGGATAGTCCTCCATCTAGTAATTGGTGACAGCACCGAAAGTTATCAGATTCATACCCCGCTGTCAAGCTGGAGCAGAAGGATGAACCGAATGGCGCTCGAGTGGCGGGTTCAACGGCCTGCCGGCAGACTCGGTGTGGCGAGAAGGGTTCCCTCCATCCGCGCTGGACACTACATTGTCACGATGGGCACTGCGATTTTTCTGCTCAGCATTTCGGCCCTTCTCGTTCTGTGGGACTTCTTTCTCAAAGCAACATCTGTGATCTGCCGGCCTGTCGCTCGATCCTTCCTGAATGCACGGGTGTCACACATGGCTGCGCACCTCATGCGTCTGGCCCGTGTGTACGGCCACCTCTCCGTGGAACTTGATGATCGCCTGACAATCGGCCTGCCCAACCCCTGCCTCGTGTGCGCCAATCATCAAAGCATGGCCGACATCGCCGTGCTGATGGCGGCGTTCAAATCTCACAGTCTGCGATTCGTGGCAAAGAAGGAACTCACCCGGGGATTCCCGGCGGTATCAGAAGTGCTCCGAATCCAGCAGCATGCGCTGATCGATCGGCACGGTGGCTACCGAAGCACTGTCAAAGCACTGGCCACGCTCGGACAACGTGCGAAGCACGGCCTGTCGCCGGTAGTCTTTGCCGAAGGTACACGATCGCGCACCGGTGAGGTCACTCGATTCCACACCGGGGGGGTGAGGAGTATCCTTGAAATCACCCCTCTTCCCATTGTGGGTGTGGCGATTGACGGCGGATATCACTTTGCGTCAATGACAAACCTCCTCAAGAATCTCAGAGGAATCACGTACAGGATCGGTTTTGTCGGCGTGTTCGACCCGGGCACAACGAAGCGCTCCATCGGAGACGCGGTGGAGGCGGTGCAGGACTCAGTCGCGCAACAGATCAACGAGTGGCACAGTCTTACCGCAGTGCAAGGGTAGGCGCGAAAACAGGATGCTCAAAGAATACCGGACGCTGGTCCCGTTCGTGCGGCGATACCGCTGGTCCTACATTGCCGGCATAGCCTGTCTGGCCGTGACGAGCGGCAGCCAGATTCTCATACCTCAGTTCCTGCGCAGAGCGATTGATGCGGTCAGCTGGGGCGGGTTCGATCTCCGCACAATCGGGGTTCTGATGATACAGCTCATTGGGGTCTCGATTGTGATCGCGCTTGGAAGATTCGGGTGGCGTTACTTCATACACGGCGCGTCCCGGCGCATAGAAGCCGAGCTCAGGGCTCGACTGTTTGAGAAATTCCTCATGTTGCAGCCAAGCTTCTACCATCGGAGCCAGGTTGGTGATCTGATGGCGCTGTCCACCAACGACATGAACTCCGTCCGAATGGCATCCGGAATGGCGCTCGTAGCATTGTTCGACGGTGTGTTTCTGACCGCCGGTATTCTCGGAATTCTCTTCGTTCAAAGTCCTCGAATTGCGGCGATTGTGATTCTGCCGCTCCCATTTATCACCGGACTCATTCTGTTTGCGGGTCGCTTTATTCGGGGACTCTTCCTCAAGGTGCAGGAAGGGTTCTCATCGCTGAGTCAGCAGGCCCATGAGATGCTCAGTGGCGTTCGGGTCATTAAGAGCTTCGTCAAAGAACAATTCTTCCTCGGGAAGTTCGCCGATTCCAATGCCGAGTACCAGGGTCGTAACATGAAACTGGTACGGATCTGGGGACTGTTCTTTCCGCTCGTGAGTTTCCTTGCCGGCATCACGACGCTGTTGCTCCTCCGGTACGGTGGAGAAGGCGTCATCCTCGGCTCCGTCTCAGCCGGGGAGTTCGTTGCGACGCTCAGCTATCTGGAGATGCTGATCTGGCCGATGCTTGGCGCCGGTTTCACCGTGAACCTGCTTCAGAGGGGCGCAGCTTCTCTGCAGCGTATCAATGCTGTCCTTGACGAGACTCCGGAAATTGCATCACCGCCGGATGGCGTCCGGGTCATGCCGTCAACCGCTATCTCAATTCGGAATCTCTCCTTCACCTATCCAGGTGCCTCCGCGAGCGCCCTTCACGGCGTGTCCCTGGAGGTACCCGAGGGTTCAATCCTCGGTATTCTGGGACGAACCGGTTCGGGCAAATCAACGCTGCTACGACTTCTCCCCAGAACGGACAACCCGCCACGTGGCACGGTATTCGTAGGCGGCGTGGATGTTCTGGACTATGACCTGAAGACACTTCGAGAAGCCTTCGGGAGCGTCCCTCAGGACACCTTCCTGTTCTCGGTCAGTCTGAGGGACAACATCGGGTTCGGACTGGATGATCCTGACGAAACGCTGATACGGCACGCTGCGGATGTGTCCACCATCTCCCGCGACATGCAAACCTTCCCGGACGGATGGGAAACGGAAGTCGGTGAGCGCGGCATTACGCTCAGTGGGGGGCAAAAGCAGCGCGTAGCAATCTCACGGGCCCTCGCGAAGAAGCCGCGCATCCTCGTGTTTGACGATGCGCTTTCCGCCGTTGACACCGAGACCGAAGAACTCATCCTGAATCAGCTCCTCTCTGAACGCAGCGCGACAACAAGCATCATCGTAAGCCATCGTGTCAGCACGTTGGCGGCGGCAGACAAGATCGCCGTTCTTGATCAGGGCCGTCTGATACAGTACGGCACCCATGCGGAACTGCTGACTCAGGACGGGTTCTATCGGGAGGTGTCTCTCCTGCAGCAGCTGTCCGAACAGAAAACCTATACTGATCCGGAGGACATCTGATGGAAGAAGAACAGGTACTCTCCGGATACAATCCTCGGGTCATGCGTCGGCTTCTCAGCTACGCCAAACCCTATCGACTCCTCGCGGTCATCGCAATCATCTCGCTGGGGATCGGAACGGCTGGAGATCTGCTGCTTCCGATTGTCATTCAACGCGCAGTGGATGACAGTCTCATTGCTCGATTCACGCGTATCCCGGCCGAGCATGTCATCGAATTTCGTGCGGCTGAGTTCGACGACGCCATTGTACTCTCAGGCGCAACCTACATCCCGGACGACAAGCTGGTAGCTCTCTCCGGCGTGGATAGAATCGGACTCACCGAAAGCGGCGTCCTTGATGAGGCGGGGTACTATGTATTCCCGTACGACGATGCGCTCACCTCCACCTTTGACGGATCTTTCGGGAATGTAGTGACCGACACCGGAACAGTTGATGGCCGGCAGTATGCTTCCATTGACGCAGCCGAACTCGATGAGCTCTCCGATCAGCAACGCAGGCTGATTCGCGGCGATGATCTCTCAGAGTTGCGACGCACGACCCTCGTTTTCTTCGTGCTCCTCGCCAGTGTACTCGCCTTCACATTCGCGCAGATCTACTTCATGGCCCTTGTCGGTCAGGGCGTGATGAAAGATATGCGAATGGAACTCTTCAGCCATACGATACGGCAACGACTCGGCTACCTGTCCCGGCACCCGGTTGGCAAACTCGTGACACGAGTGACCAACGACGTGGAGACCGTGAACCAGTTCTTCACCGACGTATTGATCAACCTGCTCAGAAACCTGGCGCTCATGATTGGTTCGGTAGCCACTATTATGCTGCTCAACTGGAGACTCGGTCTCGTCACCCTGGCGACGCTGCCTCCGGTGTTAGTTCTGACGGTGTTCTTCAGGGAACGGGCGCGCGAGGTGTATCGCAAGGTTCGGATGTGGGTCTCGCGAGTGAACGCCTTCCTCTCCGAGCATCTGTCCGGAATGTCGATCGTGCAGTTGTTTGTGCGGGAACGGAAGGTCTGGGGCGAGTTCACCGAACGGAACGACGAACTCTTGCGGGCAAATCTCGGCGAAATGTACGTGTTCGCCGTTTTCCGGCCTATCATCGATCTTCTGAGTTCTGTGTCAATTGCCATCGTGATCTACTACGGCGCGAATTTCCTCCTGTCGGGCGTTGTGTCCCTCGGGGTGTTAATCGCGTTCGTGAACCTGATCCGTCGTTTCTACCAGCCGGTCATGTCCATTTCCGAACAGTTCACCATCCTTCAAAGCGCTCTGGCCGGAAGCGAACGCGTTTTTGAGATGCTTGACGACGTGGATCGGATTCCTGACGACGGCAAGCGGACGTCACCCAGGCCGATCACGGGGAGTGTTGAGTTTGATCATGTCTGGTTCGAGTACAAGGAAGGCGAACCAGTCATCCGGGATCTGTCCTTCCGCATCAATCCGGGAGAGACAGTTGCCGTTGTCGGTTACACCGGCGCCGGAAAGACCACGATTGCCAATCTTCTCACCCGGATGTGGGACATTCAGAGAGGCAGGATCCTCCTGGATGGTGTGGACATCCGGGAGTACTCGCTTGACGCCCTGCGGACGGTGATTCAGCCGATTCAGCAGGATGTGTTTCTGTTCAGTGATACCGTTGGCTCCAATATCGCGCTTGGACGGGAGCTCTCGAAGGATGAACTACGCGAGATTTCAGTGTTGGTTCAGGCAGGCTTCATTGAACGCCTCCCGGACGGTTTCGAAAGTGCTCTGACCGAAGGAGCAACGAATATCTCGACCGGCGAGCGGCAACTTCTGTCGTTCGCCCGCATACTCGCACACGATCCACGGATCATCATTATGGACGAAGCCACGGCAAGCATTGACACGCAAACCGAGCAATTGATCCAGGTGGCGGTAGGGACGATCATGGAGGGCAGGACTTCGTTGGTAATCGCCCACCGGCTGTCAACAATCAAACACGCAGATAGGATACTGGTCCTGGCGCAAGGCGAGCTCGTCGAGCAGGGCACCCATGCTACTCTTATCGCTGAACAGGGTATCTACCACAACCTCTACAAGCTGCAGTACCAGGACAGCACCATTACGTAGAATCCGTGCTGATCATCCAGCGTTGGCTCTTGGCGTCCTGATAGAAACGTTCGATTGGCAGTTCCATCACGCGCCCGTCACCTTCCACCCTGATCTTACGTGTCAGCACGTTGACCTCCGTAATTCTGAACAAGGTGTCCTCAAACTTCACCCGAGAGCCTTCGTGCGGGAGACCCCGTTTCTGCTCACGATAGAAATCGTACTCGTACTCCAGGCAGCACAGCAGCCGCCCACAGGGCCCTGAGATCTTCATTGAGTTCAAAGAGAGGTTCTGCACCTTGGCCATCTTGATGGAGACCGGCTTCAGCTTGTCGGTGATCCCGTGGCAGCAGAGAACTCTTCCACACACGCCAAGCCCGCCAACAAGTCGAGATTCATCGCGCACCCCGATCTGTCTCAGTTCAATGCGGAGATGGAACTCTGCAACGAGATCCTTCACCAGACTGCGGAAATCCACCCGCGACTCCGCCGTGAAGAAGAAGACCAGTCGGGGTTCGTCCAGCACGTAGTGTGCGCTCACAAGCTGCATTGGCAGTCGATGCTCAGCAATCATCGCCCGGCACCTCTTTGCCGCCTCCTCAGCCTTGGCAGCATTGTGCTCGTATCGATCCAGATCCTCTTTGACAGCCTTGCGGTGCACTGCCGTGGTGTCACCCCAACGGTCACGATTCTCCGCGGATACCGGTCCGAGGATGCGGGCCAGATCCCGTCCGTATTTCGTGGCAATGACGACGTAATCACCGCACGAAAGTTCCATGCCGTCCGCCACGCGCACGAGTTGCGTCTCGCCGCAGTGAGCCGTCCGGGCGAGTGCGACCTCACCGGCGCCACCTGTGATGGTACATGGAAAATGCGGACGGGAGGCCGGCAGTGACATGTTGTTCTCCTCTGATCGAATTACCTTCTAAGGTCTACTATCAGCCCATTTATCTCATCGATCTTCGCCAGCAATTCTATCTGGTTGCGTTGATTTGAGATCATCGCGGCAGCCAGACGCTCGAGCTTATCATCAATGATGCGGATGAGCGCGTAGCGCTTTCGCTTCAGCACATCCGCCCCCGATTGCTGCTGTTCCACATCTATCCCGCGCTTCACAACCACGGAGAGGAACCGTCTCACCGCGTCCTTGTATGCCCGCAGCGAAGCCAGATCCGTGTGACGCTTCAGATTGTCCCCGGATTCAAAGACCGAATCAAGAAGCTCAGCCGCTTCAGCATCGCTTTGCTCCGGTGTGCGGTCAATTGACTCGACTTCCGATGATTCCGCGAGATTGCCAAGTTCAGAGAAGAACGACCGGCGTTTGCCCGTTCTCCGCGTGCGTTTTCCGGCCTTGGAATCGTTCTGAACTTCGCGACGATAGCTAAAGAACCCGTCTCCACTTATCCGTTCCACGGCTCCTAGTCTCGCTCGGGCGCCGCGCCTGCAGGCGTCGGTTCCCTTCTCTCAGCCCCCACTTCATCAGATATCGCGGCAGGCTCCGTCGCGTTCCGCGCAGCGGCGCTTTCTTCCCGCCGCCGTACAGTTTCCAGCAGGAGTGATTTCTTGCGTTTGCCATTGTCGGCACTCGCTACGAGGGATTCGGCAGAACCGGTGATTCTGCATCGGCCGGAAAAGAGAACACCCTCCTCCACAATCAACCGAGGAGCGGCAACACTGCCGAGAGCCACGCATGAAGACAACAACACCACTTTCTCGTAGGCAAGGATCTCACCACGAAAGAGACCACCGATCACCACCGTCCCGGCCTCGATAGCACAGTCTGCCCGGCCGGATTTCCCGACGATCACCCGTCCGTCTGTCCGCACTGACCCGGAAAAGTCCCCGTCAATCCGTAGCAACCCGTGAAGCTCCACGTGACCGCGAAAGAACGTGCCGGGCCCGACAATCGAATTGATGAAAGATTCTTCGTTGATTCCGCGGGTTGCCATCTAGTAACGCGCTCGAGTGCGTCGATTGAAATCGGGCTTCGAGAGCTTCAGGAAATATGCCGGATCAATGTTCTCGGTACCGATCCACATCTGGAAATCCAGGTGGGTCCCGGTCGAAATGCCCGTGTTCCCCATGGTCCCGAGCCGCTGGCCCTGGATGACTTCCTGACCTTCCACGACATCGATCACATTCATATGCCCGTACTTCGTCCGGAACCCGTAATTGTGGTCAATCTCCACGAAACCGCCGTAGCCAATGGTGTCACGTCCGGTCTTGGTTACCTTTCCATTGGCCGCGGCGACAATGGGAGTGCCCGGGAAGTGGGCAATATCAATGCCTTTGTGCATGTACCAGATGCCCTGGATCGGGTGGATGTTGGGGCCGAACTCCATGGTCACCCAGCCGAGGCCATTGATTACCGGCCAGTAGTTGGGGATGTCACTGAGTAGTTGCCGATTCAGTTCGAGAACATCCGAGATTTCGGTGAGTGGGCTGATTGACGAATTGAGCGAGGCAACAACCCGCTGAAGATCCAGCATCTCCCGGAGTTCGCCGTCCTGAATTTCCTCGAGATCCAACATGGTTGATAAATCACCGCCGGAAACCGGGAGGTCCCCGCCCGACGCTGCGCTGATGTCCAAACGCTGCAGCGTACTCTGAAGTGCATCGTCAAAGACGTCGTACACCTGCAGGAACTCGTTCACCTCATGACGAACCTGCTCCAAACTCGCCTCAGCCTCCCGGAGCCGGGAACCTGTCTCGTCTACGAGCCGCTCCGAACCGGAAAACACCGTGGCCAAATAGAAGAAGCCACTTACGACGACGACGACGATCACAGCTACGAATATTAGTGCAAAGGTGTTGAGCTGGACATTGAGAACCCGCTTCTCCGAGTGCGGGATGAACATGATCGTGAAGCGTTGTTTCCCCGACCGGACGAGATTCTTCAGAAACCGACCGACTGTTCTCCAAGCTGATTGAATGCGTCCGGACAGAGACAGCTGTCGTCCGCCCTGCGCGTCGGTCCTGGGATCAAGACTCACCAGAAACTCCTACCCGAGTGTGCACGTGACTGAAATATGCCAAACGCAGACTACTACGCACGTAACTTTTTGTCAAATAGCGACTTCCTCGATCCCGTATTGACGGCCGACAGCCAGAGTGGTATGTTTCTCGCTGGAAACAATCAAAGTTTACCACATCCTTCATAAACGCGGAAGTAGTAGAAGTAGTATGAAGCTTTTTGATTCTCACGCGCATATAGGGTTGATCCACGAAGACCCGATTGAACAACTCATTGTCGTACAGGAAGCGAAACGCGAGGGTGTCGCCGGGATAGTCTCCATCTGTAATAATCTTCGGGATTTTTTCCAGGTTCATGAGAACCTGAAAACCGCGTCGCACGTCTACTACGCTGTCGGCGTCTCTCCGTCGGAAGTGATTAATCCCGGGCGGGACTGGCAGTTGCGCGTTGAAGAGGGCGTACAGCTTCCTCGCGTTGTCGCAATTGGCGAAACAGGCCTCGACTACTATCGCAAATTCGGCGACAAAGACTCTCAGATTGAACTGTTCATCGCCCAGCTGGAGTTGGCAGATCGTCTTGACAAGCCTGTTATCATCCATAACCGGGACGCCGGGAACGACGTGCTGGAGATCCTCCGCCAGAAGGTGCCTCGCCGCGGAGGAGTGCTCCACTGCTACTCGGAAGACTGGGAGTATGCGCAGCGAGCCCTGGAGCTCAACATCTACATCTCTTTCGCCGGCAATCTCACCTACCGGAACGCTCGGAACCTTCACGAGACGGCCAAGAACATGGCCCTGGATAGAATCCTGATCGAGAGTGAGAGCCCGTTCATGGTCCCGTCGGCTTACCGAGGCAAGAGGAACAAGCCCGCTTACCTGCCGGAGACTGCGAAGTTCCTGGCTGAACTGCGGGAGATGCCCGTGGACGAACTCACCGAGAGCGTCTTTGAGAACACCCAGCGATTCTTCGGGATTGAATCGTAACCGGCATACCTTGACCCTCTGACCATCACTCTGTTATGACACAGAGGGTGAACGTCGAGTCCGACGGCACCGGTTCAAGCATCCAATCTCTCGTTCACCACTGTGGTGTTGCCGGGATTCATTCGAAACAGCCGCTCAACATCCCTGAACAGCTCTTCTTCCCGCTCTTCGCGCTGCAGCACCGCGGACAGGAGAGCGCCGGAATAGCGTATCGCAAATCGGGCCGCACCGTTGTCTACCGTGATCTCGGTATGGTGTCCTCTGTTCTCTCGCGCTACCTCACCGAGACCAAGCTCTCTAACGTCGGAATTGGTCATGTCAGATACTCCACCCGCGGCGGTAACAAGGTTGAGAACGTCCAGCCAATCAGTGTGGTGTGCAACAAGGGAGACGTCGCGGTCGCCCACAACGGGAACATCTCAAATACTCGCCGGCTCAAGGCCATGCTGTTCGATGAGGGATCGATCTTCCAATCGAGCTCGGACACCGAACTGATTCTGCACCTCCTCTCGCGGAGCCGGGCGCCCTCTTTCTACGAAGCGCTGCTGGAGACCCTCCAGCTCGTGCAAGGCGCGTTCTCAATGGTCTTTCTCCACGATGATTCACTCGTCGCTGTTCGTGACCCATTTGGGTTCCGCCCGCTCTACGTCGGATTCAAAGAAGACATGACGGTGGTCGCTTCGGAAACATGTGCTCTCGACATTCTCAAGGTGACGGAGTTCCGAAGCGTCCAGCCCGGCGAAGTCATTGTCGTGAACGACGACGGACTCCACGTCGATTTTCTGCCGGCCGCTCCGAGTCACTGCCAGTGCATATTTGAGCTGATCTACTTCGCTCGCCCGGACTCGCAGGTGTTTGACACCAGCGTCCATGAAGCGAGGAAACGGATGGGCGCCGCGCTGGCAAGAGCAGATGCGCCGGACGGCAGATTTGGCGACATCGTGATTCCCGTTCCTGATTCCGGAACAAGTGCAGCTCTCGGCTATGCCGAGGAGTCCGGGTTGCCGTTTGACATGGGTCTCACACGAAATCATTACGCCGGGAGATCTTTCATCATGCCAACCTCCGCAGAGCGGGAACTGGCGGTCAGGATGAAGCTGCACCCGGTGCGGGAGGCAATCCGCGGCAAGCGGGTCATTCTCGTTGATGATTCCCTTGTGCGCGGCACCACGGCCCGGATTCTTGTCAATCTGACGAAAGAAGCCGGCGCGGCCGAGGTCCATCTCCGGCTCTCGTCCCCTGAGATTCGCTGGCCGTGTTTCTTTGGGATTGACATCCCAACCCGACAGGAGCTGATATCCAATCACCTCACTCCCGACGAGATCGCCGATACGGTCGGCGCGGACAGCGTCAGGTTTCTGCCTCTCGCACTACTTCGCGAAAGTGTTGATTTGCCTGACAGCTATTGCTACTCGTGCTTCAGCGGCCGGTACCCCGTGCCTGTACCGCTGACCGACGAAGAACTCGCTGCCGCCTCCCGAGCGGAGACCATGCCCGCTGAGCAGCCGATCGGAAGAATCTCATGACCCCGCGCAGTTATTCGGATGCCGGGGTTGATGTCAGCGGGGGCGACCGGTTCGCTACATTCATATCACGGCTGCCGAGCAAGTCGATCTCTCCCACAATCGGAGCGTTCGCCGGTGGCATCCCGCTACCGACAGAACGATATCGGAACCCTGTCCTGCTCGGCGCCACAGACGGCGTCGGCACCAAGCTTCTCGTTGCGCGCCGCCTGGGTGACTACTCAACGATCGGGATTGATCTTGTGGCGATGTGTGTGAACGACCTTGCCGTATGCGGAGCTGACCCGCTTTTCTTTCTGGACTACATCGCATGCGGAAAACTGGACCAGCCAAAGCTGGAACAGATCATCGGCGGCGTCGTGCGCGGGTGTGAACTCGCCGACTGTACGCTCGCAGGCGGTGAGACCGCCGAGATGCCGGATATGTACGGTGCCGATGACATTGATCTGGCGGGCTTCGCCACGGGCGTTGCTGAAGCCGACCATCAACTCCCACAATCTGACTCCATCAAGGCCGGGGATGTCATACTCGGCCTCTCATCGACAGGCGTGCATTCAAATGGCTTCAGCCTGGCCCGCAAGGCGCTCTTTGAGGCCGACGACGCGGTCTGGCGGGAACTCCTCACCCCAACCCGCATCTACGTCCGAGAGCTTGCTAAAGTCCGCTGCTGCATAAAGGCGGCCGCTCACGTCACCGGTGGCGGCCTTGAGGGGAATCTCACCCGAGTCGTCCCGGAAAACCTCCAGGCGCGACTCACCTGGGACTGGCCGATCCCTGAGATCTTTGCTGTCATCGAACGGTCCGGCAGTATCCCACAGCAAGAGATGCGCGCCGTATTCAACATGGGAATAGGCATCGCGGTTGTCGTTGCAGAGGAGACCGCCGGGAAGATTCCCGACCTCATCGGCGAACCGGTTATTCACCTGGGCGAGGTCGTTGATGGGTAGCGTTGCCGTCCTCGCATCGGGCTCCGGATCGAACTTTCAGGCCATCTGCGAGTCCCTGGCCGCGGGGCCGCACGTCGTCGCCGGCCTTCTGTGCGACCAACCGGGCGCGCCCGTACTGAAACGTGCAGAGGCCCTCGATGTGCCGTGGGCGCTGGTGCCCTACGAAGCATCGTCCGACGGAGCAAAGCAGACGGCCGAGGGCCGAATGGAGTCTATCCTCCGTGCGTGGCAACCCGATATCATCGCCCTGGCCGGGTTCATGCGGGTTCTGTCGACTGCTTTCCTGAACGCGTTTCCCCGGATGATCGTGAACCTTCATCCTGCGCTCCTTCCGAACCACCGCGGACTCAACGCCATTCAGCGCAGCTATGAGACCGACGACGAGGTGGTTGGCATAACAGTCCACTTCGTGGACGATGGCATTGATACCGGAGAGATCATCCGCCGGGAGCCCCTGGCCAGGAGAGAGGGCGAGACCTTGGCCGAACTCGAAATGCGAATGCATGAGCTCGAACATCGGACCTATCCTGAAGTCATCCAGTCACTGCTCGCCGAACTCGACGCACTCTGCGGGAAGGACGGGCCTCCATGAAGGTTCTCGTCGTCGGCGAGGGCGCTCGCGAGCACACTGTCTGCTGGAAATTTTCACGGAGCAACCGCCTCTCGGGATTGTTCGCCGCACCCGGCAATGCCGGGACGCTGGATCTGGCCACCAATCTCCCAAAGATCGAACCCAACGACGTGGAGGCGGTCACTCGCTTTGCGGTGGATTCGTCTATAGACCTGGTGTTTATTGGGCCGGAGGCGCCGCTTGCGGCCGGACTCGTGGATGCACTTTCGGCGGAGGGCATCGCGGCGGTAGGACCGCACGCCGCTGCGAGCAGGCTTGAGGCGAGCAAGGCATTTGCCAAGTCATTCATGTCCAGCTACAACATCCCGACTGCCGCGTACCGTTCGTTCTCTGATGGCAACGAGTTTGAGAAGTACGTTCGTGCCACCCGCAAGCGTCTCGTCGTCAAGAAGAGCGGCCTGGCCGGAGGAAAAGGTGTATTCGAGGATGAGGATCCGGACATTCTCATAGCCAATGGCCGCGCCATCGTGGACGCCAAAGATGAGGTCATCGCGGAGGAGTTTCTGACCGGCAGCGAAGTCTCAATCTTCGCGCTCACCGACGGATCGGACTACCTCATGCTGCCGCCCTGTGCGGATTACAAGAAGGCGGGCGTCGGAAGCACCGGTCCGAACACCGGCGGAATGGGAGCCGTCTGTCCTGTGCCGTGGATCACCCCTGAGGAGATGTTGCAGATTGACCGGGAGATTGTCGCGCCCACCTTCCGCGGCATGGCGGACGCCGGAATCGGATATCGAGGTGTACTCTACTTTGGTCTGATGATCACTACCGACGGTCCTCGTCTGTTGGAATACAATGTTCGATTCGGGGATCCCGAAGCACAGGTCCTGCTTCCCCTCCTGCGGGCAGACTTTACGAACTGGTGTGAAGCGATCGTCCACGGCTCAATTGGCAACTTCCCGGCCGGCTACCTTGAGGCATCGGCAGTTGGAGTCGTCATCGCCGCGGCAGGGTATCCGGGAAGCTACCAGAAGGGATTGACCGTATCGCGACTGCCATCTCACCCCGAAGATGAAGCGTTCGTCTTTCACGCCTCGACCGCGGTGCGGCATGGCCGGCTCGTCACCGGCGGCGGACGGTGCTTCACGGCTGTTGGAATCGGCAGGGAACTCCTCAATGCGCGCTCACGGGCATACTCCGCGGCGAGAGGCATCACGTTCCCCGGCTCATGGTACCGGCCGGACATCGGCGGGCGAATATTCGGTTCGTAGTCCGGATCAACACCCTTCAAACCAGTTCTGTTGCCGTCTGATTTCGTAGAGTAGAATTCCGGTAGCCACCGATACGTTGAATGAATCCGCGTGACCCTTTGCAGGTACTCGAACGAGAGCGTCCGACCGATCCCGGACAAGTCGGGACAAACCAGGGCCCTCGCCCCCCATCACCAGGACAGTGCGCCCGGCAAGATCAGTGGCATCCGCCCGAACGCCGGCCATGTCCGCGCCGTACACCCAGTAGCTCGCGCTCTTGAGCGTTTCAATCGCCGAAACCAGATTCTTCACTCTCACCAGCGGCACGTGCGTTGCGGAGCCGGCGCTCGACTGCAAAACCACCGGCGTGATGTCTGCCGATCGTCGGTCCGGGATCACGACTCCATCCACCCGGAACTGATCGGCTGATCGCAGAATGGCGCCGAAGTTGTGCGGATCAGTCACATGATCCAGAATCACGATCAGCGCGTCCGTGACTTCGGCCGGCGCAATGATATCCGCCAGAAGGGCTGCCGGCCCGCCGTGACCACGCGGCACTCGCAGCGCGCAGTCGCGTGCCGACTCACCCGCCAATCGGCGCAATTCAGCCTTGTGCACCGTCTCTACCGTGATGCCGTGAGATCGGGCGGCGCGCACGATCTCCGCCACGCGAGTCGATTCATGCACAACAAAAAGAGTGCAGCCCGGCGGGGGGGCCTTGAGGGTTTCATCGATGCTTCTGTAGGCGGTGAGATAGCTGCTGCTAGGGTCTGCCATAGTCACGGGTCATGTCCACCGCACCGTCGTAGTCCGTATCACGCTCCCACTTCTGCACATATACGCCTCGCCACATGTAGATCCAGATGTCAATTGCCTGGTCGAAGTTGGAATCAACCTCCTGACGCTGAAGAACATTGTTGCTGTAGAAATAGAAGTCGTCCATCCGGCCGTCCAGATTGAAGTCCATTGCCTCTCGGAGCTTGTATCCGCGCTCATCCACTTGCACTGCGTAGTCCGCCGTCCCGTCACTGTTGCGATCGGCAATCAGCCATCCGACGGCGTATGCGACCGGGTCAAACCGTGCCTCCGAATCGAGAGCGGTCTCGGTCAATTCGTTTTCGTCCGCTACAGGCGCCACGACAGCAAGAGTCAGCATGAGGACGATGACGACACGTCCAACGATCGGTTTCACGTGCATGGCTTGTCTCTCTGTCACATGTATAGTCTCGGCAGGGACCGTCAGACGCTCAATGGTCGTCGCCCTCAAACGCGTCCAACTCTTCCAGCAGGCGGTTGATCTGAGCAGCAAGATCGCGGAGTTCATCTCTCTGTCGGAGCTGAATTCGCACTCCGCGCTGCCCACGCACGGCCGCGCGCACATCGGCAGTTATGCGGTATACCGGCCCGGAAATTCGGTGAGAGTACCAGACGGCGAACACGCTCAGGACAGCGGCAATGAGAAGGTTGTTGAACAGCAGGGGAGGAAGGATTAATCGCCAACGAGAGGTCTCCGGCTGAGCTTCAACCGTGTACGAGCGTTGCTGAACGCTCCTGCCGCTGATCTCCACGTCATCGACCGTCTCAATCTGCTTGTAGACCACGATGAACTCTTTGAAGAGATTGTCGCCGGACATGTACGAGGCCCAGTAGAACGCAAGGAAACCGATGGAGAAGAGAACGGTGCTGAGGACGATGATCCCGACGGACCGGAGAATCATGCGCGATTGGAACTCTGCATCAATGAGACGCCGCTTACGTCGACGTGGGCGTTTCACCGGTCGCTCTATCTGAGATCCGCAAGCGGAACAGGTTTGGGGCTGGTGTTCTCCCCTTCTACTTCCGCAAGTTCTTTGAGGAGTGTCTTCGCTCTGGATGACAGCTTACGAGGTATGGTCACGAGAATGCGGAGATACATGTCACCGCGGCGTCCGCTGGACGCGTGAGAGATCCCTTCGTTTCGGAGTCTGAGAATCTTGTTGTTCTGGGTTCCCGCCGGGATCTTCACCTTCACCTGTTTGCCGTCGAGCGTTGGCACCAACAGCTCTGCGCCAAGTGCGGCCTGGGCATAACTCACCGGAATCACGCAGTAAATGTCAAAGCCATCCCGCTCGAAGAACTCGTGCGACCGGACCCTGATCACAACATAGAGATCACCCGGTGGACCACCTCGTGGGCCACCATCCCCCTGTTCGGGGATCCTGATCCGGCGCCCGTCCTCAACTCCCGCCGGGATCGTGACGTTGATCTTCTGGTTCTTCTTCAGCAAGCCGCTGCCGCCACATTTGGAGCAAGGCTTCTCTACGATGGTGCCCTCGCCGCGGCAGGTCGGACAGGCGCTGGCAATTGAGAAGAAGCCGGAACTTCGGCGCACCTGCCCTGCACCACCGCAGGTCGGACATGTCTTCTTGCCACTGCCGGGCTCCGACCCCGCGCCCTTGCAGCGATCACAGCTGATCTCTTTGGGATAGGAGACTTCTTCCTTGGTCCCAAACGCAGCTTCCTTGAACGCAATCTCGAGGTCGTAGCGGAGATCGCTTCCACGCTGAACGCTCTCGCGGCCGCCGCCCCGCCGTCTGCCGCCACTGCCTCCGAAGAAGGAATCGAAGATGCCGCCAAAGTCGCCAAACAGATCCTCAAAGTCCCGGAAAGCCGACGTAAATCCACCGGCGCCCGGACCGCCACCCATGCCCTCCACGCCGGCAAAGCCAAACTGGTCGTACGCCTGACGGCGTTTCTCGTCGGCGAGAACTTCATAGGCTTCTGTTGCTTCTTTGAACCGTTCTTCCGCCGCCTTGTCCCCAGGATTCCGGTCGGGATGGTTTGCGACCGCGATCTTACGATACGCGCGTTTGATGTCGTCCTTGGCGGCGCCGCGATCAACGCTAAGCACCTCGTAGTAGTCTCGTTTGGCCACTGCCGCTAGCTCTTTTCGTCCTCGTCTACAACCTCGTAGTCAACGTCTTCCGCAGCTTCCTTCTCGGCGCTCTTTGCATCCGCTCCGGACTGCTCGCCGCCCCCGGTGTCCGTACCGTCGTCGGCGGCAGTCGCGCCGTCAGCTTCCGCCCCGGCCTGATCCGCGGCTTCACCCTCAGGTTGCGTGCTCTTGTAGACCTCTTCTGCGAGCTTGTAGGAGGCTTGTTTCAGCGCCTCGGTTTTCTCCTTGATAGCTGGAGGGTCATCGCTCTCCATGGCTGTCTTGAGTTCGGAGATCGCATTGCGGATCTCCTGTCGATCATCGTCGGAAATCTTCTCGCCGAAATCGGACAGCGATTTCTCAGTGGCGTAGATCAGGTTGTCGGCCTCGTTTCGGCTCTCAGCCGCTTCGCGGCTATTCTTGTCTTCTTCCGAGTGCGCCTCGGCTTCTTTGACCATCTTGTCAATCTCGCTGTCGGAGAGTCCCGAGGAGCTCTCGATCCGTATCTTCTGCTCCTTGCCCGTACCCAGATCCTTGGCCGACACATGCACGATGCCGTTTGCGTCAATGTCAAAGGCTACTTCAACCTGGGGTACGCCGCGCGGGGCCGGCGGGATCCCGACCAGGTCAAACCGGCCGAGAGTACGATTCTGGGTGCTCATCTCGCGCTCGCCCTGCAGCACATGGATACTCACCGCATTCTGGTTGTCCGCTGCTGTCGAGAAGATCTGGCTCTTTCGCGTTGGTATCGTCGTGTTTCTATCAATGAGCCGGGTAAATACTCCGCCGAGCGTCTCTATGCCCAGCGAAAGCGGCGTCACATCCAGGAGAAGCACGTCCTTGACGTCTCCGCCAAGGATACCGCCCTGAATTCCCGCACCGACAGCCACTACCTCGTCCGGATTGACGCCCTTGTGGGGTTCACGACCGAACATCTCCTTGACCAGCTCCTGCACCGCAGGCATCCGCGTAGAACCGCCGACGAGGATTACTTCGTCGATCTCGGAGGCCGGCAGTCCGGCGTCCTTCAGCGCCTTCAGGCAAGGCTCTTTGGTCTTCTGGACGAGGTCTTCTACCATCTGCTCAAAGCGCGAGCGGGTCAGGCTGTACTGGAGGTGCTTCGGCCCGCTTGAATCGGCGGTAATGAACGGAAGGTTGATCTCTGTCTGCTGGGTGCTTGAAAGTTCCTTCTTGGCTTTCTCGGCCGCCTCCCTGAGGCGCTGGAGGGCCATGCGGTCCTGGGAAAGGTCAATGCCATAGTCCTGCTTGAAATTGCCGACAAGCCAATCGATCACGCGCTGGTCAAAATTGTCACCGCCAAGGTGTGTGTCACCGTTGGTGCTCTTGACCTCAAACACGCCGTCGCCGAGCTCGAGGATGGAGATGTCGAATGTTCCGCCACCGAGGTCGAACACGGCGATCTTCTCTTCCTTCTTCTCCTTGCCAAAGCCATAAGCGAGTGAAGCCGCAGTCGGTTCGTTCACGATCCGCTTGACCTCGAGACCCGCTATCTTGCCCGCGTCCTTGGTTGCCTGACGCTGGGCATCATTGAAGTAGGCCGGAACCGTGATGACAGCTTCAGTCACGCTCTCGCCAAGGTAGTCTTCAGCCGTCTCCTTCATCTTCTGCAGGATCGCGGCAGAAACCTCAGGAGGCGAGTACTGGGAGTCTCCAATCTGAATACGGGCTCCGCCGGAGCTGTCGGTCACGATCTCGTACGGAACCATGCGGATCTCTTCAGAGACCTCATCCTGCCGCCGCCCCATGAACCGCTTGATGGAGTAGATGGTGTTCTCCGGATTGGTCACCATCTGGTTCTTTGCAGGCTGCCCGACGAGGCGTTCGCCTTTGCTCGTGTACGCAACCATCGACGGCGTCGTGCGCTGACCCTCGCTGTTCTGAATGACTACGGGCTCACCACCCTCCATCACCGCAACACACGAGTTGGTTGTTCCAAGATCAATACCAATGATCCTTCCCATACCGTTCTCCTCTATCTTTCTCTACCCTGGTTTAGATTCCTGTCATTCCCGCTTCGAGGGGCCCGAAGCGTCCGGCATGGACACTTTCACCTTTGCCGGTCGCAGGACCTTCTCATGCAGCATGTATCCCTTCTGGAAGTCCTCGAGCACCATGGACTGCTCGTGATCCGATCGATCCTCGGTCATCATTGCCTCGTGCCGCTGAGGATCAAACTCCTCTCCAACACTGTCAAACCGGGCAAGCTTCCACTTCCGGTCGAGCATGTTTATGAATTGCTTCTCAATCATGACGATGCCATCATGAAACGCGGCGAAGTCATGAGATTCGTCGGCGGAACGGATCGCACGTTCAAAATCATCAACAATTGAAACAATGTCCAGAAGAAGTTCCCTGTTCGCGTATGCGACAAACTCCTCTTTCTCCCGGAGCATGCGCTTCCGGTAGTTCTCAAAGTCAGCCGTCTTTCGCAGCAGGCCGTCCGCGAGTCCGGCGTTCTCTGCCTCCAGTTCGACAATCCGGGTCTCCAGACGCTCTTCCGGAGTCAATTCGACCTGTTCGTTCGGTCCGCTCTCCGCACTCTCTTCCGCCCGCAATGCTGCATCGCCGGATTCTTCAACGCCGGATTTGGCCTCAGTGTCGGTAGATGTATCGGCAGTTCCATCCGCGCTTTCGGTCTCGGATTCAGCATCGACTGCCTGTTTATCTCGCATCTGCTCGTCGGTCGACATGATGTCCTTTGTCCCTGATTCGTTCGTCGAAAAGGTACTTCCGGGTCATACCATCGTCAAGCGGACGCCCCCCTATGTGTCGCTGACTCAACAACATGGGTGGCGACGATTACGGGTGGAATTAGTACTATTAGGGCGAATCCAAGGAACAAGCGGGGCCACAGTGAGCATCGTTCGGTTGGAAGGCGTACACAAGGTCTATCCGCTCGGGGAGACACATGTCCGGGCAGTCAATGGAGTTACCTTCTCAATCGAGCGGGGCGACTTCATATCAATCGCGGGTCCGTCGGGGTCCGGAAAGTCGACGATCCTCAATATGATCGGCTGCATCGACACACCGACGGAAGGAACCGTGTACATAGACGATCAGCCGACCAGCGGTCTTACCGACCGTGAGATCACGCGGCTGCGGCACCAGTTCATCGGTTTCATCTTCCAGAGCTTCAACCTGGTGCCGGTCCTCAATGTGTTTGAGAACGTCGAGTTTCCGCTGCTCCTCGGCACCGAGGTCGCGCCGAAGGAGGAACGGAAGCGGTATGTCGATTTTCTCATAGAGGAAGTGGATCTCACGCGGTGGCGGACCCACCGGCCAAACGAACTCTCCGGCGGGCAGCGGCAGCGGGTGGCAATTGCCCGTGCGCTCGTCACCAGGCCGCAGATTGTGCTTGCCGATGAGCCCACGGCCAACCTGGATTCCAAGACAGGGGAAGGCATCATCGAGCTGATGAAGAAAATCAATCGCGAGTTGGAGACAACGTTCATCTTCAGCACCCACGACCCGTCCATCATGGGAATCGCAGATCACATCATTCGACTTCTGGACGGCAATATCATCGAGAATCGGAGAACCGCCCCGGCGGGCGACGGGGCGTAGCGCTGTGGGCGTACTCCTGCGCATTGCCATGCGCAACCTGACAGAGCACAAGGGGAAGACCCTCATCATCGGCAGCATCGTCGCACTCGCTGTCGTTGTTCTGGTCGTCGGCAATGCCATGATGGATACCGCCCGGACCGGCATTGAGCGCGCCTTCATCAACAACTACACCGGCAACATCATGGTCTCCGGTCTCGCTGAAGGAAGCATCAGTCTGTTCGGCGTGCAATCGGTTGGTCGCCTCGAACAGACTCCCGTCATACCGGAATTCAATGAGATCAACGATCACCTCACCGGCAATCCTCAGATTACGGCCACGACGACTCAGATCTCGGGTTTCGGGTTCATGCGTGCGGAGGACGACCGGATTGATGGCCTCGAGAACAGCGCGTTCACGGTTCTCTTCGGGATTGACCCGACGAGCTACCGCGAGATGTTTGACAATCTCCAGTTGATCGAGGGCACATACCTGGAGCCGGGCACCGAAGGCATCATGCTGAGCACCGATCGCGTTGAGGATCTCCAGAAAGCGGCCCTCCGGGGTCTCGAGGATGCGGGGATCGAAGAGGAAGAGTACGAGATCCACGCCGGGGACAGCATACGCGTTGTCAGCGGGCTGTCGCAGGGACTTCCACGGATCCGGGTCGTGCCTCTGATCGGCATCTATGAGATGACCGGCATCAGCGAAGGGGTGGGAGCCGAGTTGATCAGCTACATCGACCCGCAGACACTGCGAGCACTCCTGGGCTTGAGTCTCGGAGCAAGCAGTGAGATCGAGCTTGACTATGAGCAGACCGAACTGCTGGATCGAGTGGAAGCCGGCAGGGGCGATTCTCTCGAGGACGAGTTCTTTTCGGCGGATCCATTCGGCGATGATCTCTTCGGGGAAGAGTTGTTCGGGGATTCGGTCATAGCTGAGGCTACCGGGGAAGTGGTCGACTTTGAGAATCTCGACGGCATGCTCGGAACGGGGAATGCCACGAGCGAAGCCGAAGAAGCACTGGTCCAGGTTGAGGCCGAGATCGACGCCGGGACAACCTGGCACTACTTCCTCGCCCGTGTGGAGAACCCGCGCAGGACGGATCATGTGGTTGAAGAGCTGAACGAGTGGTTCATCTCGCAGGGCATTTCGGCCCAGGCCGGGAACTGGGAGATGGCGGCCGGTCCGTTCGCTACGACGGCGGACGTCATTCGCACGGTGTTCAATATCGCGATCCTGATAATCGGTATCGTGGCGGTGATTATCATTATGAATACGATGGTGCTCTCGGTCATGGAGCGCACCAGCGAGATAGGAACCATGCGGGCTCTCGGCGCGCAGCGCGGGTTCGTCTGGCGGATGTTCATGGTGGAAACGCTCGTTATCACGTCACTGTTCGGACTGATCGGTGTTGCGACCGGACTTGGCATCATCGGAATACTCCACCTGATGGGCGTGCCGGCAACAAACACCTTTCTCACCATCCTCTTCGCCGGTCCCGAACTGAAGCCTGTGGCTTCGGCGATCTCGGTGCTTGGGTCGCTGGTGATTGTCAGCGTTATCGGTATCCTCGCGCACCTCTACCCGGTTTCGGTTGCTCTGAAGATCCAGCCGATCAAGGCCATCCAGACGGAGTGACGTGGTAAGAACAACATGAAGACACTACTGAAGACGGTCCTGATAGCACTCCGAAACCTCAATCGACAGAAACGCCGAACATTCCTGCTCGGCGGAGCCATTGCTTTCGGCATCACGATCGTGACGCTGATCAACGGATTCGCCGGCAGTTTCGTTGAGAACGTGAGCGAGAATTTCTCGAATATCCTCGCCGGGCATATCTTCGTGCAAGGCGTGGAGAAAACGGCGGACGGGAAGGAACAGTGGAGAATCGCCGATGACGACATTCTCCTCGAGATAGTGGCCGAACAGGAGATGCCGGTCACTTTCGTCAGCAAGCGCAGCGAGTTCACCGGGGCACTCATTTTCCAGGGCGAGAGCATCCGACAAACGGTCGTCGGCGTGGACTGGGATGAGGAACGGTATCTTCGCGAACGGCTCGTGCTGCTCGATGGCGAGTTCGAGAACATGCTTGCGACGAACGACCGCGGAGAACGGAACGGGATCATCCTCACCGAGACAATTGCCGAGGCGCTGAACGTCGAGCTTGGTGAACGGATCATCGCGCGAATGCGCACCATCGCGGGACAGCAGAACGTCGGGGAGTTCGTGCTCGCCGGAGTGAGTTATGACCCGGGGCTGTTTGGACAGTTGTCCGCCTATGCGGATCTCTCCTACGTGAATGAACTCCTCACCCTGCAACCGAAACAGTATCAGACTCTCGGCATCTTTCTTACCGATCTCGGACTCATTGACCAGGAAGCCGACCAGTATTTCGAAGAGCTGAGCCGGCGGGTCAACGTCTTTGAGCGCAATACCGAGGAAGAGGGCGAAAATCCGGTTGAAGCGCTCTTTGAGCAGGCCGACGAGGAGACGTGGTCTGGAGTCAGATATCGGCTATTCACGCTGAACGATGTTCTGAGCGAAGTTGATGAGATTGTTCGGCTCCTGAACGGCGCGGCACTGGTGATCCTCCTCGTCCTGTTCGTGATCATCATGGTCGGCATAACGAACACCTTCCGGATGATTATGTATGAGCGCGTCAAGGAGATAGGAACGATGCGTGCCCTCGGGATGCAGCGTGAAAGGGTCCAGATACTCTTCCTCCTGGAGGCGTTTCTGTTGGCGATGGGAGGAGTGCTCTTTGGTCTTGTCGTCGCCGGGATCATCATGCTGATCATGAGCCAGATCTTCCTGGGTCTGGACTCGGCGATATTCATCCTTCTGAAGAATGGCTACTTCACTTTCGCGGTCAGACCGCTTCAGGTTGCGATGAATGCCGGCATTGTGGCCGGATTGACCATCCTGGCAGCGTTCATCCCAAGCCGGAAGGCGGCGCTCATGCCGCCCGTTGACGCCCTGAGAGCTTAGAGAGGTATCGCATGAAGCGACTGATATACACTTCCATCCTGATTGCCGCGCTCACCGTACTGACCCCGGTCTGGGTTGCCGCTGAGGATCCGGATTTCGACTCGATTCTGCGGGAGATTGACGATCTCGCAAACTTCTCAGAGAGCGATTTCTCCGCCGTCTACACGATCATATCCGAGCGTCCGGGAGAGGAGCGCGAGGTAACCCAGGCACGACTGTTCAGGCGGGACCTGAACGACCAGTTTCTCATTCTCATCCTCCAACCGGATGTTCAGCGCGGCCAGGGATACCTGCAGGTTGATGAAAACGTCTGGTTCTACGATCCGGAGAGCCGGAAGTTTGAGCGTACGACGATCAGGGAGAACATCCAGAACTCGGACGCCCAGAATGCCGACCTGGATCAGAGTTCATTCAGCTCCGATTACACGGTACAATCGTGGCAGGAGGGCACACTGGGCAGCTTTGACGTCTACGTGGTCGATCTGGAAGCTCGATCCTCCGACGTCGCGTACGACCAGGTGCGGTTGTGGATTCGCCAGGATCAGACAATCGTGCTGAAGGAAGAGGATTTCAGCGTGAACGGCAGACTCATGAGAACGGTCCTCTATCCCCGCTACGAACGGGTCGGCAGCAAGATCATCCCCAAGCAGGTGCTGATCGTTGACGAACTCAACGACGGTGAGCGCACACAGCTCACCATGACTGATGCCACAATCCAGACCATCCCTGACTCGGTGTTCAGCAAGGCCTACCTCGAGCGGGTCAGCAACTAGGAGATTGACGGGTGAGCACACGGGGGGGTAGCGCACGACGCAGACTGCTGACAGCGATCCTCGTTGCCTGCGCACCCGTCTGGATGGCGGCCCAGGTCGATTCATCGGAGAAAGGAAAGGCCGAGCCGGAGCCACCGACGGAGGTTGCGGACCCTCTGATGGACGACTCGCTGTTTGAAGATCCTCTGTTCGCGGATCCGTTCGCGGTTGGGGCCGGCGAATCGGACGCGGATACCGATGACCTGTTCGCCGATCCGTTCGCGATTGTCGATGACGCCGCCGGCGGCGGCGGGGACTCGACGGCGATCGGCAACGACTTCATAGACGTGGACGATCTCGATTCGCTTTTCGCCACAGACGAAATCATTGAAGAAGCCCCGGAAGGAGCTGTTCCCGTTGGTTCGCCTGTGTCAGATCTTCTGATTACCGAAGGTGTCCGTTGGGGCGGCCGGATCAGGGGTTCTGTCTCGGCGGATTACGGCTGGGACGACGTCTGGACGTCGGATTTCGGCCCGTTTGACCCGACTTCGGAGAGCCTCCAGCCATCAATCGGCGCCGACCTCTTTTTTGACGCTCGACCGGAAGAGGAGTTCCGCGCATTTGGGAAGCTGAGTATTGATACGACGACCGACGGGGGCCTTGATATTGCCGGGCTCGCCCTTACCGGCGGTGACATCGACACATCCGCCCTCCCCGAGGGTTGGACGACCGAGGAAAACGACGACGGGGATACCGAGATCCGCGACGGAACCGGAACGGTGATCATCACGATCCCCGCGGATGGGGCCGCTGATGGAGAGGACGACGAGGAACCGGAGGAGGACCCGGGGAGCCTCGGCACTCCGCCGGGCCTCGAAATCCTGGTGTTTGAGCTCTTTGCAGACTACGTCTGGCAGGATCAACTCTTCTTCCGATTCGGGAAACACACGATCAAGTGGGGGACCGGATACTTCTTCAGCCCTGCGGACGTGCTGAACCTGACAGCCGTTGATGCCGAGGATCCGACCGCCGACAGGGAGGGGCCGGTTTCGCTTCGAGTGCAGTATCCCTTTGGCATCACCGGCAACGCATATCTGTACGCCATCCTCAACGCGGACGCGGAGCCACTTGACGTTGCGATCGCGCCGAAGGTGGAGCTTGCCGTTGGAAGAGGGGAATTGGGCGTTGCCGGCTACTATCAGCGGACCCTTGCGCCACGGCTTGTTGCTCTCTACTCCGCGAGTATTGGCGAGGTCGATGTTTTCGGCGAAGGAGTTCTCCTCTACGGCTCCGACCGGGTCTTCGTGAGGCCCAGCCGGGACCAGAGCGCCGCCGATGCCGATCCGGAAGATGATCTGGATATCGTGCTGGACACCTTTGAGGTTGGCGACGCCCTCTTTGCCCAGGCCACCGCGGGCTTCCGCTACCTCAAGGAGTGGGAGGACACGCTCTCCCTTGCGGTCATCGGTCAATACTTCTTCAACGGCGAAGGGTATGCGGACGAGACGCCCGGGCTGATGCCCGCTGCCGCCCGGCTGCTGGCAAACACCGGCGAGAACGGACTGATCATTGATGATCCGGAAGCACAACCGGAAGGATACGAGGATCCCCCCGCCCTGGCGTTCGGTGATGTCACGAACTGGGGACGCCACTACGCGGGCCTCACCCTTTCGCTTTCCAGCATTCTGGGCACCGATCTCGGGATCACGGCCTTTGGCCTGGTCAACATGTCGGACTGGTCGGGCATCGTGACACCGGCAATCTCCTACTCGTTCCTGGACAGGTTTTCGGTGTCGGCCTCTGCCCGGTTCACGTTTGGAGGAGAGAGTGATGAGTTCACCAATCCCGGTTCGCTGCTGTCGGCGGAGCCGGCAGAGCCGACCTTTGGAGTCACCGTTTCAATCGCAATGCCGGGAGGATCGTTCTGATGTCGTTACACAGAGCTGAGACCCGGACGCTGGTTTGCCGCGCGGCGCTGATCGCGGGTGTAATAATCGGCCTCACCGGTTGCGGACTGACCTTCTTCGGTTCACTAGTCGCCCCCACCGGTGTGGCAGCAAGCGACGACCGCACAGATCTCATCCAGGTCACATGGGGCGCCGTGACCGGCGCCGACGTCTACTACGTCTATCGCTCACTGAGTCCTGACGGACCCTTCCCGGATGGCGGGGATACCGTTCATGTGCCCTATCAAACTGTGCGTCAGGCTACCCTGCTGGACATTGACACCGACCCCACGAGCTATTTCTACACGGTGAGCGCGGGCCGGCTCTCAACAGGTGAAGAGTCACTCCCAAGCAGTGTGGTTGAGGGTTTTCGTGACGCCGAGGAGATCGGGTGGCAGGATCAGGCGACGATATTTGGCGCCGCCGGGACGATTCGGCTGGCCCTGGACCGCACGACACCCACAATACAGGCATACGTGCTGACGGTCGGGAACGGGACCGGGGCGACCGCGACCGTAAGGCAGATTGAGGCCGACGGTGCCCGGACGGTGCTTGGCAGCCCATCCGAGGTTACCGACGGCACCGACACCCGGGTTGCGGATGTTGCCGCGGCCGGGAACGTCTATGCCGCGATCGTCGCTGAGGACCCGGAAGTCGTGTCCGACACGGATAAGGTGTTCCTGTATCGATACGATCCGGAGCTCGAGGAATGGTCCCTGCTTGAAGGGCCGGCGTTCCCACAGGCCCACCCCTCCGCACCATTTGTGACCCTCGTGGCAATTGACGCTGACGACCTCTTGATCAGCTATCGCGGGGCGGCGGGCGAAATGGTGATGCGCAGGTATAACGGGGCGCTCGTATCGCTCACTGCCCCGTCGGTGACAGATGACACTCTGGATAATGCAGTCGGCTCGATCGGCCAGATTGATGCGGCCGCTGTCCCGGGCGCTGCCGTGCTCCTCTACGAGTTGGAAGACGACAACGTTGACGCCCTCGGGGAAACCGCGAGCCTTCGTGTGGCCGTGTGGACCGGGAGCGGCTGGCCGGCAGATCCATTGCCGCCGGCGTACGATGGCTCTTCGGGCGACATCGAAATCGAGGCCACCGCGATCACCATTGACCCGACTGTCTCCCCTGCCACCGACGGCATCTCGGTTGCCTACCTGGACACGTCGGGACTGCACCTCGTCGACGAAGAGGGCGTTGTGGTTCCGGGAAGTGATTCCGGGTTTTCCGGTGTTGTGGATCCCGACGGCACGTCGGTGGGGCTGGCAGCCCAATCCGAGATGATCTCGCTCTTCTACCTTGATCTGGCACAGGATGGCGGGGTTGTGGCTCAGTACGACACCACGGCACCCTCGTGGGCCCAGAACAGCCCGTCCGACTTCACAGGCTCAACACCAACGGCGCTTACTCTCGCAGCCGGGGGCGGGAAGCTCTTTGCGGCCTTCGACGACGACGGCACTACTCGAGTTCGTAGCTACCAATAGATCGGGTCAAACTCAGATGCGCGATGATGGTGTGCGGCATGTGGGAATGGCTTGGAGCGACTCCGCAGGCCGTCTTCGGCGGGTCCGTCTGCGAACCGACCAGCGACAAGACGTTCCCGCATGCATCAGCACAATTGGTGCACGCTCCTGCGCGTTTGCCCTGCAAGTGGACCGGGATCCCTACTTGGTGGCCAGCTCCAGGATCAGCTCAACTTCGCCCCGCGAGAGGCTCGTGGCGCGGGCAATCTCATCCACGTTCCAGCTCTGTCTCGCCAGTTTTAGCACCGTGTCCCGGGTCGTGATGGCGGGAGCACCGGCCTCGCCGCCGGAACTCTTACCCTGCTGTTTCATGATGGCACCGAGCAGCTTGACCTGCTCCTCCGCCTCGTTCTGAACCTCGCCAAATCGGGTTTCAGTCCGCGCGAGCCATTCGCGGGCGGAGTTCAGACTCTCCATCCGCTCCTCAATCTCCTCGAGGGTCTGGTCCAGCAGTGCGAGTTGTTTCACCGCGGCATCAGCATCGCGCTTGTTTCCTGCCAATTGCCCAAGCCGCGTCGAGAGTTCTTCCACGTGACCCGGCAGTGCATTGAGTTCAGTCGTGATCTCACCGAGTCTGCCCTCGGCCTCCTGCAGGCTCTGGAAGTTTCTGTCGACCCCCTCGGTGGTCAGGTCCAGGATGGCCTTCTTCTTCTCGAGACGCTGGAATTTGCTTTCAACATCCTTCTCTACTTCCTCCAGATTGCGCAGCGACGCCTGCATTGCCTGGAGGGAGTCGTTACTCGCGGTCACGTGATCCAGTTTCAGTTCGACCGACTGGCTCATTGTCGTCAGGCGCTTGTAGTCCTCCTCAAGCGAGTCAATGCGGCGTTTTTCAGCCATGAACTTGCCCATTCGCTCGGAAACGTCGTCGGTTGACTTCCTGAGCTTGGTGAACTGACCCTCAATGTCGCGTATATCCCTGCGCTGCTGCTCCACGCGGCTCAGGTCCTCTCGCAACCCGGCGATGGCCCGCTGAAGTTCGTCCTTCATAGTGTCCGCGCGCTCAAAAATTTTAGTCTGCTCACTGAATGTGCGCTGACGCTTCTGAATCTCATCCAGGTTGATGGTCAACGTCTGGGCCTGTTCCTGCAGCTTGCCGAGGAGGCGTTCCTGCATCGCGGTAAACTGATCGCGGGTATCCTGCACGAAGACTCGGAAATCCTGGGCACGGGCATCGGCGTCAGCGCCAAGACCCCTCGTCTGCTTCTCGGTCTCCACACGCAGAGCAGCGTACTGTTCACTGAACTCGGCGAGCGCCTCATTGCTCTTCTGCCGGATATCGTCAACCAGCCCTGAAACCTGAGCGGACAACGAATCCAGTTCTGCCTGAAGCCGCTCGCGTTCGGCCGAGCTCGCGGCGAGCGCCTCTTCCCGATCTGCGGCAAATGTCTGTTTGAGATCGGCTACCGTGTCGCCGATGTTCACGCGGAAGTCGGCGATCTGCTGATTCACATCGTTGGAAGCGCCCTGCAACCGCTGGTCCACCTGTGATTTCCATGTGGTGGCATCGCTGCGGCTCTCCTCCAGCATCGTCTCCAGGTCATGTCGGCCGGTTTCAAACTTCTCACCGAGATCCTCAATGCGTTGGCGAAGACCCCGTTCCAGATCAACAACCTCTTCAGCAACCTGATCCCGGTGTCGGGCGAACTGCTCTCGCAATTGAGCCTTGGATTCAGCGGCCAGCTGCGAGGTTTCCTCCTCGATATCGCGCTCGAGAGAAGCTATCAGTTCCTGCGCTCCGTTCACTCTGATCTCGATCCCCTGCTGGAATGAGAGAGCCTCCTCCAGAATCTTTTCATACTTCCCGTATGCGGAAGACTGCAAATCCTCCAGGCGCCGCTTCACATCGGTCGTATAGCCGGATTCAATCTCGGCACGCTCCTCCCTGGCCTGGGTTGCCACGCCATCCATCTCCTGCTGGAACGCGGCCTGCCAGTCCACCAGTCGCTGTTCCATGGCAACCTGTCGCTCTTTGAGGTCGGCAAAGAACTCGTCTTCAAATACCCGGAGCTTCTCGCTCACGTTCTCGTAGGCCTGGGTCTTCAGGTCACCGATCCCGGATTCGAGCTCCCCCATCTGCTCGCGGAGTCTCGCCATTTCCAGGTCGGCTGCCCGACGCTGACCCTCCCTGCTTTGAGCAAATTCTTCCGCAAAATCCGTGAAGTCAGCAGTGACACGGTCGGTGATCTTCTCCATCGAATCGTGCAGTCGCGCCTCGAGCTGTTCCAGATCACCGCCAACGCCATCGAGTTTCTCAAAACGGTAGGTGATCTGCGATTCGTACTCGCCCAGCCTCGACTCAATCTCTCCCAGAACCGAACTCTGAATCTTCTCGGACGCGGAATCAATCTGTTTCTTCAGGTCCCCACCAAACTCGGCAATCCGCTGCAGAACGGCTTCACGCTCCGCCTCGAGCGTTTGTGACCGCTCAGCGAGAACAGCCTGACTCTCCCGGATCCCGCTCTCAAACGCCTCAACCCGCTCCACGAGCACCTTCTTGTTGCCCTCGAGGCGATCGCCCAGTTCGGCTTGAACGGCGCGCCCCTGGGTATCAATCTGCTCGCGAAGCCTGGCAAGTGCCGCGGTCTCCATCCGCTCGCCGCGTTCGGCCAGCGAGAGAAGTTTCTTCTCGTAGTCGTTCTCCAGCAGCTCCAACTGCTCTCGAAGCTCCGAGAGCTGCTCGGAACCCTGTATGGAGGCTTCCTGAGCCCGATGCATGACGGTGTCGGATACGTCCTCCAACTCGGTCCGGGTCCGTTCGCTGATGCCCTCGGCCCGCTCCTCGACCCCTCGGACGTACTCGGCAAACTGATTCAGTCTCTCCTGGAATCCGGACAGGTCCTGACTCATCCCATTAACCTGAGCGGTCGCCTCCTGGAACGCGGCAGCCTGGGTTTCATCGAGGCGCTCGCGGTTGATCTGCGCAAACTGATCAACGAGCGTATCTACGGAACGTTCAACACCCGCAATCTTCGTCTGGCTCTCCTTGATGCGCTTTCCGACACCATCAACATACGCGGACTCATCACGAACCCTGCCGATGTTCTCCTCCGCACGGGCTGTCATCTTCACGAGCTCGGCGAGCGCTTCGTCGTACTCGTGAATGCGACCTCCGATGTGGTCGATTTCATCAGACCGCGCATTCAGGCCGGATTCGATCGCCTGAACCCGCTTGAGCACCTCGCGGGCAGCCTTCTGGTGCACCTCCACCTCAATGCCCATGTCCTTGATGGCGGTCACCTTTTCCTGGACATGCACCTCAAGTTCATCGTGCACCCGACCGGCGTATTTCTTGACCTTTTCAAGGGATCGATTGTTCCGATCCAGCTGGCGATAGACAATGAGTGTGATGAGAACAACAGCGATGACAATGATATCGGCGCCTGAGAATTGCATAGCTCCCCCCCCGAAGAACACGTCGAGGCCATTATACACCATCTCAGGAAGGTGTGCCTATTGAGTTCAGGAGGGATTTTCGGCCCTGTTTGTCTCTTCAACCCACTCGGCCAGGCGCCGGAAATCACGGAAGGTCACATCCGCTACGCTATTCCGCACCGGCCGCCGGCGCAGATGTGCCGCGCGCATGCCGACGGCTTTGGCCCCGATGACATCGTACTCGTAACTGTTGCCGACGTAGAGAATGCTCGACGGCTCCAGGCCGATGCACTCGGCAAGAGCGCGAAACGGTTCCGGATGCGGCTTCAGATAACCCGACTCCTCGCTCCACAGGCTGCACTCAAATAGACCGTCCAAACCGAGACGCTTCAGCTTGCGGTCAACAGGGAAGTCTGATGACACCCCCATCTGAAGCCCGCCGGCCTTCATCCGCTCAATTGCGGTCCGGACATGAGGATACGGCCTGACCCCGTTGAGCACTGCCTCCCATCGCTCGTGGATTGCCACATCAATCATGTGCGCCGCTTCGGCCTCGCCGATACCCATCTCATGGGCCAGAAGACGTCGCTCGAGCGACTGCAGATCCGTGACTGGTCTGCGCTTCCTCACGTGCTTTCGGATCCGTGAATACGCCCTGACCAGCCGGAGATGCGTCAGGGCAAACGGTATCGACCGCAGGTACATACTCCTGTTTGGATAGAGAGTACCGTCAATGTCAAAGGCAACTGCTTCTATGGGCATGACCGCTCAGCGTTAGTCGTCGCGTTCCAGAATGAGTGTGCAGATTGCGGTGACCGGATGACTCCCCGGAGCGAGCTCAAAATAC
>JAHOYX010000040.1 GCA_019038705.1 Spirochaetales bacterium | reverse complement strand
GCCCGAGTTCCGAAATAGACTGGACAAGGTTGTTCTCTTCAACAGTCTGGACAAGGCTGTCATTGAGGACATCGTGCGCAAGGAGATTGGCGGCTTCGCAGGACAACTCGCGGAGAAGAACATTACCCTCGAAGTGACCGATTCCTGTGTGAGCTGGCTGGCTGAACACGGATATTCAGAGGAGTTCGGAGCCCGCAATATCGCTCGTCTGGTTGAGGAGAAGATCAAAGGATACTTCGTTGACGCGGTCCTCTTCGGAGAATTGCAGGACGGTGGATTCGCTACCGCCGATGTACTTGCAGGCGAGGTCATCATTACTCCCGGGCGTGCTCACGAAGGAGCCAACGACAGCAATGAGGCGCCGGCAGAATCTGAATAGGGGAGTGCTGTGAGTCGGCCGCACGCCGGCGGATTCCCGTGGCTGGGACCGGAAGACCAGTATCAATTCCCGGATTGTGAGTCAGCCGATGCCGACGGTGTGATCGGGGTGGGAGGGAATCTCTCTCCCGGTATGCTTCTCTCCGCGTACCGCCGCGGGATCTTCCCGTGGTTCAACCCCGAGGATCCCATCATCTGGTGGTGTCCCGACCCTCGCTTCGTTCTCTACCTTGATGAGGTCCACGTGTCGCGATCAATGGCCCGATTGCTGCGTCAGGATCGATTTCGGTTCACCCTTGATGAGGCATTCGGGAGCGTCATTCACGCGTGCGCCGTCGCTCCTCGCCGCGGCCAGGCGGGAACGTGGATCACCGAGGATATGGAATTGGGCTACCGTCGTCTCCATGAACTCGGGTATGCCCACTCCTGCGAGGTCTGGAGCGGGGATCGACTGGTCGGTGGAATCTACGGAGTGAGCATTGGCCGAATGTTCTTCGGGGAGAGCATGTTCAGCGACGAAGACAACGCGTCCAAGGTCGCGCTGATCAGGTTGTCTCGATTCCTCCTGAACCAGGGTTTCGACGTGATGGATGCGCAGCTTCACACGCCGCACGTGGAGCGGCTGGGAGGCCGAGCGATCCCGCGGGTTGAGTTCCTTCAGATGGTACGAGAGAGGATTGAACAGCCCGGGCCGAGTGGCTCGTGGGCCGATCCGCACACATCGGTTTCTAGTACCTGAATCGACTGTCCCCGATGAACTCCCGAACGATCGAATAATCGGGAACCAGTTTGTCTGCGATGTTTGTGAAGTTGGAAAGGAATGACAGGAGTCTCCCCGCCTCGTCGTAGACCGCGTGTCGCGGTTTGACCTGCATCAAGAGCGGCTCTGCATGTTTCTTGAGAACTCCCAACTCATAGTCGAGTGCCGAGTTGAACGCGCCGTCCGCCGTATCCTGGAATGGAAATATGTTCCGGCGCTCGCCGCGCATTACCGATGGCCACATCTGGAGCGTGTCGAGAGCCGAGTGGCCCCGGAACTGAAAATCCCTGACCATACGGCGCACCAGTCGATTGTCCGTGGTCGGAATCCTGTTGTGTTCGTCCAGGTTGAGCTGTGTGAGGGCGGAGATATAGATCTTGTGTTTCCGTTCTGCGGGAATGCGAGACGTCAGTTCGTCGTTCAGACAATGGATGCCTTCCATCAGGAGGATGCTTCGGTCTACGAGCTTGAGCGGTTCACCTCCGGCGCGGCGGGAACCTGACTTGAAGTCGAAGTTTGGAACCTGTATCTCTCGGCCGTCAAACAGGTGGAGCAGGTGTTCATTCAAGAGTTCAATGTCCAGCGCATGGATGCTCTCAAAGTCCAGGCTGCCATCCTCATCGCGAGGGGTCTTGTCCCGATTCACGAAGTAATTGTCTGCAGAGAGGAGTTGAGGCTGCAATCCGTGGACTGTCAATTGGATTGCCAGACGTTTCGTGAAAGTCGTTTTGCCTGAACTTGAAGGTCCGGCGATGAGGACGATCCTCACCGAATCACGCCTGGACGCAATCTCGTCAGCGATCGCTCCGATCTTCTTCTCCTGAAGCGCTTCGTTGACACGGATGAAGTCCGTGATCTCACCCTCAAGCACCTTCTCGTTCAAGCTCCCCACCGATGACACGCTGAGGATCTTTCCCCACTCCTTGTACTCCTGATAGATACTGAACAGCACGTCGCTGTGTTTGTACGGGCTGATCTCTGTGGGAGCTTTCTGGCTGGGATAGCGCAGGACCACGCCAGGATCAAGACGGCGGAGCTCGAAGTAACGAAGGGTTCCCGTGCGCTGGAGAAGCGGGCCGTGCGACAGATCCACAAAATCACCGCACATATGCACCGCCACTCGTGAAGCGCTACGGTGGTAGAGCAGCGCGGCCGTGTGCAGCATTCCCTGTTCCTCGAACACGCGAACTGCGTCCTCGTATGCAATCAGCTGGCGGCGTATCGGAACATCGGCTTCCACCAGCCTGCGCATTTCCGCATCCAGCTGCTTCACTTCGCCGTCTGTTACGTCACGGCCGTCCGCGAAGTGGTAGTAGTACGCGTCACCAAGGGAATGCCCAATCACCAGTCGTCGGTCGGGGAACACAGATCTGCCGGCGATGGAGAGCACGAAACAGAGCGATTGACGGTAGCAGCGCACTCCAGCCTCGCTATTCAGATGGACCGGTTGCAGCGAGGCGTTTATCCGGATTCTTCGGGACAGGTCCAGGACTTCATTGTTGACGACGGCGGCGACAATTGGATTGTCCGCAGGATTCGGCTCCGAACTGAGAAGGTCCGCCAGGGTCTCGGTTGGTGCTACCTGTGCAACTTCCCCGGACGGCATAACGACTCTGACAGTATTCTTGCCGGGCATGGGTTACGCGGGACTCCGACCCGACTTCTGCACATCGTCGGCGGTTATCGCTCGAGCTATGCGAAGCTCTTTGGTTGTTGCGGTGTCAACGATCTGTTGTTCAGCGTACAGCTCACCGCTCGGCCCCGCGATTATGCGGACTTTGGGAGTCATGGGATGCTCCAGATCGTTGTCAATCACCATGCCACGCGTCCCGTTGGCAAGCTCAACATAGGTACCTACCGGGAAGACAGACAGATTCGCGACGAGGGCCCGGAGGATCGTCTCGTCGTACATCTGGCCCTTGCGCTTGAGCATGTCGAGAATAGCCGCATGTCCGTCAGTTGGTTCGCGGTACGGTCTGACGGAGGTGAGCGCCGCGTAGGAGCCGGCCACCATGAGCACCTTGCCGTACTGGGAAATCCGATCCGCAGTAAGCGCCCGCGGATAACCGGATCCATCCGCGTTTTCCCGGCATTCGAGGACGGCCAGACTCACACTCATGGGGAATGAGGACTGTTTCAGGATCTTGAACCCGAGAACCGTGTGGGCTGTGATCGCTTTCCTCTCCTGATCTGTGAGTTCTTTGTTGGACATATAGAGTTGAGGCGGGAGGCGTATCATGCCAATCTCGTGAAGGACCGCGGCGGTGCCAAGCTCAATGAGCTTGTGCGGTGGCATGCGAATCACCAGGCCCACGGCGACTGAAAGGATTGCGGTCTTTGCCGAGTGATTGACAATGTAGTTCTTGCCCTTCGCTTCCATGTCTGCCAGGCGCAGGATATGACGGCGGTGACTGCGGACCATGTCAATAGTCTGCTTCACCATGTCGCCGATCGGCCGCTCGGCGAGTTCATTCCTGGTGACGAAGTTGGTGAATGTCTTCTCCACAAAGGTGGCAAGCTCAAAGTAGAAGGCCTTCGCCTCGTTGAACAGGGACTGCTCCCGAACGTCCTGGTCTATGGAGAGTGACGTTCCTTCCACAGTTGCCGAGTCGCTGACGGTCGGAGCATCCACCAGAGCCCCGTCGCTTCGGATTTGAGCGAATTTCCATCGCTTCAATCGATTGATGAGTCTTGTGGTTACGGGAGTTTCCGGCGACAGGAGTATGTATTTGTCGTCCAGGTACGCGCGCTCTGTGAAATAGCAGTCACTCTCGAGATTCACTACAGGAAACGATTTCATATTGCATACCGAGAGTAATACACCTGACGAGGAAGGTCCAGAACTCAATGAGCAGTTGTCTTCAGCGCTCGCGGGTGTGAAACTTGTGGTGGCCGTTACATTGGTGCTGGATTCTGATACTCTTCCGAGCACAACTCCTTGGGGTGAGAGATGAAGTTTCGCATACTTTTTGCGCTTTTCAATTCTGTTATCGTTGCGGCATTCGCACTGATCGTCCTCATGCCCGCGCTGGTGCTGGGGTGGGAGTACTCGCAGATCTTCTGGAGTGGCAACTGGCCGGTTGCAATAGTATTCGCCGCCGTTCTCGGCGGATTGAATACCTATTTCGGTATCAATTGGCGTCTGTTTACCCTGCTGGAGCGAGAGGACTGGCAGGGCCTCATTGAGCATCTGGAGCTGAAGATTCTCGTCAAGAATCGATTAGGGAAACAGCGCCTTCGCGTGCTCATCAACGCCTACGTGGTCACCGGCGCGTCAGACAAGATCACCGAGCTGGAGATCCGGCTTCGAGAGATTGATTCAGCGTGGGTTTCCCGATTCCCTCTGGAGTTCGGGATACCCTACCTTTTGAAGAACGATGCGTCGGCAATGGAGCGATTTTTCGGCGAGATGAAGGAACGCAGCGATTGCCCGGAACCCGTCTGGGTCCGATGGAACTACGGCTTCGCGCTGATCCTCCAGCAGAAGCTTGACGAGGCACGTGCCGTTCTGATGTCAATTGCCGATGAGACGAAGAATCCGGTTCAGCAATTGCTCATTGCCTATCTCCTTGACAGCGCCTCGGCTCACGATGAAAGCGCTCGAAGCACCGTCGGCAAGCTGAGATCGGCGCTGCAATCCCGCTACAAGGGCGAACGGTGGGAGCGTGAGCTGGAGCGGCAGCGGTCGGGCCTTCAGGTGCTTGTCCTCTCAAAGCTGATCGGCGACGCCTCACGGTGGGCCTTTGGGCCGGGAGCCATCTAGCGTGCAGAACATACCGAGATCTCAGAAACTGGCCGACGTCTGCTACGACATCCGAGGGCCGGCGCTTGCCGAAGCGAAACGCCTGGAGGAAGAGGGCTACCAGGTTCTGAAGCTGAATATCGGCAATACAGCTCCCTTCGGTCTGAACGCCCCGGACGAGCTGTTCCACGACATCATCCTCAACCTGCGCGACAGCCAGGGCTACTGCGACAGCAAGGGGCTCTTCTCGGCTCGCAAAGCCGTCATGCAGTACTATCAGCAACGATCAGTGCCGGACGTCGAGATTGAAGACATCTACATTGGAAACGGCGTGAGCGAACTCATCGTCATGTCGATGCAGGGTCTCTTGAACAACGGTGACCAGATGCTCGTGCCGGCGCCTGACTATCCGCTTTGGAGTGCGGCGGTTCGCCTTTCCGGTGGAACCCCCGTTCATTATCACTGTGACGAGGCGTCCGACTGGTATCCGGATCTTGATGATATCCGCAGCAAGGTGACTGACAGGACGCGCGGAATCGTCGTTATCAATCCGAACAACCCCACCGGGGCCGTCTATCCGCGAGAAATCCTGGCCGCCATCCGGGAGATCGCAGTCGAGCACCACCTGATGATTTTCAGCGACGAGATCTACGACAAGATCCTCTACGATGATACCGAGCATGTGAGCATGGCAAGCATCTGCACTGATCTTGCCTGCATCAGTTTCGGCGGACTGAGCAAGAACTACCGGGCGCCCGGATTCCGGTCCGGGTGGATGCTCGTCTCCGGCCGGAAACTGATGCTGGGGGACTACGTAGAAGGACTGAACATGCTCGCAAGTATGCGCCTGTGCAGCAATGTCCCGTCCCAGTACGCGATTCAGACCGCGCTGGGCGGATACCAGAGCATCAATGATCTGGTCATTCAGGGAGGCCGGCTTCGCGATCAGCGGGATCTCGCGTACGACAGGATGACCAGCATTCCCGGTGTGAGCTGCGTGAAGCCTAAGGGGGCTCTCTATCTCTTCCCACGGCTTGATCCGGCACGATTCAACATTTCCGATGACCTCCAGTTCATTCTGGACCTGCTGCGCGAAAAACGAATCCTGGTTGTCCAGGGGACTGGTTTCAATTGTCCGAAGCCGGATCATTTCAGGTTGGTCTTCCTTCCGACGGAAGAGGTGCTTGGCGAGGCTCTGGACGGGATTGCGGATTTTCTCTCCTGGTACCGTCAGTAGGTGTCGGTTCCGCTTGAAGCCGTCCATTGCCATCGGTATAATCCGCGCACATGAATGTACGTGTGAGATACGCTCCTTCGCCGACCGGCCTGCAGCACATCGGCGGGGTGAGGACGGCCCTGTTCAATTATTTCTTTGCACGCTCCTCCGGTGGGCGCTTCATTCTGCGCATTGAGGACACAGATCGAGAGCGCTACGACGAGAAGTCACTCCAGGACATCCACGATACTTTCTCGTGGCTGGGTATCCGGTGGGACGAGGGGCCGGACGTTGGAGGGGATTACGGTCCATACGTGCAATCCGAACGGAGTGGCCTCTACCGGGAATACGCGCAGAAACTGATAGAGAGCGGACATGCCTACTACGCGTACGATACCGCTCAGGAACTCCTCTCGGCACGAGAGGAACAGGAGGGCAAAGGTTCCGGTTATGACCGCCGTTTTCGTGACATGCCCGAAGACGAGAAGGAGGAGTATCGCAACCGAGGTATTCAATCGGTCGTGAGATTCAAAGTGCCGCTGGATGGATCCACCACATTCCATGACTCGGTGCTCGGTGAGGTGAGCTGGGCCAATGAGGATGTGAATCCGGATCCGGTGCTCCTGAAGTCTGACGGGTATCCAACGTATCATCTCGCAAACGTCGTGGATGACCACCTTATGGAGATCAGCCACATCATGCGTGCCCAGGAGTGGATTCCTTCCGCACCGCTGCACGTGCTCATCTACCGTGCACTCGGCTGGGAGCCGCCGGAGTTCTGCCACCTGCCCTTGGTCATGGGTGACGACGGGCAGAAGCTGAGTAAGCGGCACGGGGCAACGAGCCTGCTGGAGTTTCGGTCGGCAGGATATCTGCCGGACGCTATCATCAACTACGTTTCGCGACTCGGGTGGAGTTACGACGACAAGCGCGAGATCTTCTCCACGGCCGAGCTTGAAGAGTTGTTCTCCCTCGAGAAGATCAGCAAAGCACCCGCGATATTCGATTACAAGAAGCTCGAGTGGCTCAATGGTGTCTATATCAGAGAACTGAGTTCGGATGCGCTGTACGACGCTGTTCTGCCGTTCATGGAGGAATCGGGGACGGTAGGTAATCCACCGACCGATGATCATGCGCGCATCCTTCGCGACGCTATCCCTCTGATTCAGGAGCGGTTGAAGTATCTCAAGGACGCGCCGGCCATGCTGGGATTCCTGTTTGGTGAACCTGGCGCGTACAGCCCGGAGGACCTGTTGCCCAAGAAACTCACGGTCGAGGAGACGCTGGGCATTCTTCAGGCTGTGAAACCCATGGTCCGGGTGGTGCCGGACATGTCGGACGACGAGAATGAACAGAAGTTTCGCAGCATGGCGGATGAGCTTGGAACCAAGCTCGGGAATCTGCTCATGCCAATCCGAATTGCGATAACGGGCAGCCGGATCTCGCCGCCGCTGTTTGGATCAATACGCCTGCTCGGTGCAGAGTTGGCAACAGAACGAATTGAGGCGGCGATAAACCTGCTGAAGTCGCAGTAGACGGCCGAGGATACGGCCCGCCGAGGATACGGCCAAACGCCGCCGATCAACGAGAACACTACGGAGTACAAAATGTCGGAACCAACAATCGATCCAAAACTCATGGAGACAATTGTCTCTCTCTGCAAGAGGCGTGGCTTCATCTTCCCGTCCTCGGACATCTACGGTGGACTTGCCTCCGCGTGGGACTACGGACCGCTTGGGTCGGAGCTCAAGAACAGGATCCAGAAGTTCTGGTGGCGCGAAATGACGCAACTTCACGACAACATCGTCGGGATTGACGCTGCAATCATGATGCACCCCAAAGTGTGGGAAGCCTCCGGACACATCGAGAATTTCGACGATCTCATGGCGGAGGATACGGTAACCAATGAGCGATTTCGCTTTGATCACCTGACGCCGGAACAGCAATCCACCATGACCAGCCCGGCGGGGAATCCCCTCTCCGCGCCACGTCGATTCAACCTCATGTTCAAGACCCATGTTGGTGCGGTGGAGGACAGCGCCAGTGTCGTGTTCCTCCGGCCCGAGACGGCCCAGGGAATCTACGTGAACTTCAAGAACGTGGTGCAGACCTCACGGGTGAAGGTGCCGTTCGGGATAGCGCAGGTGGGGAAGGCGTTCAGGAACGAAATCGTCACAAAGAACTTCATCTTTCGGACGGTCGAGTTTGAACAGATGGAGATGCAGTATTTCGTCCATCCCAGTGAGGACGAGAAGTGGTTTGACTACTGGATGGCCCAGCGGATGGAGTACTACGCCAAACTGGGCATACGACCGGATTGTTTGCGGTTCCACGAACATGGCCCGGACGAACTGGCCCACTACGCGAAGAAGGCGTTTGACATCGAGTATCTGTTCCCGTTCGGGTGGAACGAGTTGGAAGGGATACATAATCGAACCGACTTCGACCTCTCTCGTCACGCTGAGTTCTCCGGGAAGGATCTGACCTATCTGGACGATGTGAAAGGAGAGCGGTTCCTTCCGTACATCGTTGAAACCTCAGCCGGCCTCACGCGGACAGTGCTCATGGTTCTGGCCGACGCATACGAAGAGGAAGAGGCGGGCGAGGGCGACGTCCGGACGGTGCTTCGTTTCCATCCTGACCTTGCGCCGATCACCGTAGGTGTATTCCCCCTGGTGAAGAAGGATGGCATTGCCGAGGTGGCCCGAAAGATTGAGCGGGAGTTGCGTGAGGATTTCTCATCCTTCTACGATCAAGGCGGTGCCATAGGGAGACGGTATCGCCGGCAGGATGAGATTGGCACCCCGTATTGCGTCACAGTTGATTACCAGACGAAGGACGATAACACGGTAACCTTGAGATTCCGTGATTCAATGGAGCAGATTCGCATTCCGGTGAGTCAGATTGGTGAGCGGATCCGCCAGGGAACCCGTGAGTACACGAGGGTCGGAACGTGAGTGAGCCGCTTCGCACGCTGAAGGAGCGCGGATTCTTCGCGCAGTGCACCAATGAAGACGCACTGGGCCGGCTCCTTGATCAGGAAACTGTTGGGTTCTACGTCGGGATTGATCCGACCGGATCGAGCATGCACATCGGGCACCTGGTGCCGCTCTATGCCATGGCCCACCTGGCACGGGCCGGTCATCGCGCCGTCCCGCTCATTGGTGGTGGCACGGCGCGGATAGGGGACCCGTCGGGCAAGACCGAAACGCGCCAGATGCTCACCGTTGAGCAGATCAACCAGAACATCGAGATCATGAGCGCGCAAATCACGCGCTTCCTTGACGCAGCGGGCGCAAGCGGTTCAATCGTGAACAATGCAGAGTGGCTCGCCGAGCTGAACTACATCGAATTCCTCCGGGACATCGGCCGGCATTTCAGCGTCAACCGCATGCTCACCTTCGAGACCTATCGGATGCGGATGGAAACCGGCCTCTCCTTCATCGAGTTCAACTATCAGCTGCTGCAATCGTTCGACTTTCTGGAACTCTACCGCAACCATGGCGTGAAGCTTCAGATTGGCGGCGATGATCAGTGGGGCAACATTGTTGCCGGAGTTGACCTCATCAGGCGGGTTGAGGGCGGCGAGGCCTTCGGACTGACCTTTCCGCTGGTAACTCGTGCCGATGGCAAGAAGATGGGCAAGACCGAAAAAGGAGCGCTTTTCCTGGACCCGTCGATTCTCAGTCCGTACGAGTTCTACCAGTACTGGCGGAACGTGCCGGACGCCGATGTGGAGAAGTTTCTTCTGGGATTCACCTTCCTGCCGACAGACGAGTGCCGACGGCTGGGCGGATTGAAGGACCGGGAAGCCAACGACGCCAAGGAAGTGCTCGCGCTGGAGGCCACGGTGCTCATCCACGGGCGCGAGGCGGCAGAGCAGGCGCAGGCGGCGGCCAGAGCCGCCTTCGGTGCCGAAGGCAGAAACGTGGAGGGGATCCCCGAAATCCGCATCGAGCGAAGGGAACTCCGGGCCGGCATCGGTGTCCTTGATCTCTTTTTCCGGACCGATCTGTGCGCCTCTCGCGGCGAGGCGCGTCGGCTCGTTCAGCAGGGGGGAGCGAGCATCAATGAACAGAAGATCACCGATTCCGAAGCAGTCATAGACGAGTCCTTTGAAACAGACGACGGTCTGCTGCTCAAGTCCGGAAAGAAACGCTACTTCAGGGTAGTCGTGGACTGACGGTGGCGGGCGAGCTCTACGAGGTCCTCTTTTCGAGCAGCCAGCAGTGATGGATTCTCTTGTCGCGGAAGTCCTGCGGGATTGTTTGAGAGGTGATATCCGTGACTGAGAATTCGCCGAGACTCTGTGACTCCATTGTGAACTTCCGACGATTGGTGGAGAAGAGCAGGAACCCTCCTCTGCGCAGGAATTTCCCCGCAGCCTGGATTAACTCCACGTGATCCCTCTGCAGGTCCAGGATCCGATCCATCTTCTTGCTGTTTGAGAATGTTGGCGGGTCCAGGATGACGAGATCAAAGGAACGTGAATCCGGATGTTCAAGGAATCGGAAGACATCCTGGGCAAGCAGTATGTTCCGTTCAATCGCCAACCCGTTCAGCGCCAGGTTCTCGCGGGCCCAGTCTGTGTAGGTGTTGCTCATGTCGACGCTGACGGTGCGGAGCGCTCCGCCGTCTGCAACGTAGACGGTGAACGAGCCGGTGTACGAGAAAAGATTGAGCACACGAACCGGCCTCTCGGCGGCCAGCTCAGCAACGAGCTCTCTCATCATAGCGCGTGTCCGGCGGTGATCCAGAAACAGACCGGTATCCAGATAGTCACTGAAGTTGACCCGGAACTTGAGACCGCCCTCAGATACAGTTGCGAGACTTGCGGTTGAAGAGATTCGCTCGTACTGGTCACCGCGGGGTGTCTGCCGCCTCTGTTTGTAGAACACTCGACCCTCCGGCACCCCCAATGCCCGTCGAGCCGCGTCTGTCATGGCTGTTCGGTATTCGTCCGGAGTTCCCGGAATTGGTTTGTGCTGTGCCGAATACTCGGCCAGGTGGAGATAGTTCTCGTAGAGATCAACCGCAAGCGGAATTTCCGGTATGTCGCGGTCGTACAACCGATAGCATGAGATATCATTCTTCCGGGCCCACTTCCCGAGGTGTTTGGCACGCTTCTTGAGTCTGTTTGTGAAGATCTCAACCTGGTAGTCGAGGTCACTTGTCATGGAGTTTACGGATCTTCACGGAGAGAACGGCGTATCCGGACGAGAGGTCTTCCTTCTGGAGGATCACCCCGGATGGGACCTTCAGCTTCACGTTGGTGAAGTTCCAGATAGCGGTAATCCCGGCCTCGATGATGCGTTCGGCTACGGCCTGGGCGTTCGACGACGGGACCGTCAGTATGGCGAGCGAACTTCGGAGAGCCGGGAGACGCCGCCCGATTTCATCCAGGAAGTAGACAGGCGTTCCATTGATCGACTGGCCCACCTTGACCGGATCCACATCAAAAGCCGCCACCAGGCTCAGCCCCCGTCTCGGGAACTCAGGGTACCCCATGAGAGCGGCGGCGAGGTTGCCGGCGCCGACAACAATGGCGCGGTGGTCCTGGTTCCAGTGGAGGAACGCGTAGATCGCGTCAATCAGCTCGACAACGGGGAATCCGATGCGGGGTCTTCCGACAATTCCGGTGATTGCCAGATCCTTTCGAACCTGAATCGGTTCCAGATCCAATTCCTCAGCGATCACCGTTCCCGATATGAACTCCTGGCCCTCCCTGTCGGCGTTCTCAATCACGTGGAGATATGATGGGAGTCTCCGGATTGTCGGGAGACTCGGAAGCTTGGCGGCGCGCACTGAGTAGTACCCCTCTAGAGTCTGCTGTGCGATTATAACGCAGCCCGGAGGCGTATCGCAATCAGCATCGCTTTCCATCCCGGCGCTGCGGTGGTAGCATTCGTTCCGTGCGCACCTTTCTGTTCTCCCTCATAGCCGGCGCACTGCTGGTGACGCCGACGGTGCACGCCGATGTTCCGACACCGGGAGATTGGGCGTGGCGGTTCATCGCCGGCGGTCCGATTGTGGGATGGCCGGCGGCGGATGATCGCGGCCGCTCCTACTTCACCGCGGAAGATCGCTTTCTCTACGCTCTGGATTCCGAGGGTGTGATGAGGTGGCGAACCGATCTCGGGAGACGATCCACCGGCATGGTTGCGGTTGGCGCCGACCGAAGCATCTACGTCGTGTTGGAAGACGGACGACTTCTTGCCATCAACAAAGACGGGAGATTGCTCTGGGAGAATCAGCTCGCACGCCGTGAACAACTTCCGCCGGTCGTCCTCGCCACGGGCACCGTCGTTACATCCGATACCACAGGTCACATTGTCGCGGTCACGCATGCCGGCTTCCGAATCTGGGAGATCGAGCTGGGCGAATCGCTCTCGTCCGCACCGATTGTAAATTTCGACAAGCAGCTGGTATTTGGCACGGTTCGCGGCAATCTGGTGACGATAGATCCCTCCGGCCGGATCATCGCACGACGATACGTCGGTGATGTGCCGTCGGTTATTGGTCCGTATCCCGACGGAGTTCTCGTCGGAACAACATCCGGTCGGCTGATCAAGATCCAGACCGACGGGGAGCCCGTATGGCGGACCGATCTTGGCTCAGCCGTCGCGGATCTTGTGGTGGGCACGGATGCTGAAGCGTACGCTCGACTCGACGACGGTTCCCTTGCCCACGTCTCGGCGTCCGGCGTCGTGACGTGGCGGGCGGACCCGACCCCGGCCAGGGTTGCGAGCGTTACGGCGGCGGATGGTGCGCTGGTTGCGATCTCCGGGGGTTCCCTTGCCCACATCAAGCAGGACGGCAATCTTTCCTGGCAGGTCCGCCTGCCTTCCAGCCCGGTGCTGGCAGCCCTGTCCGGCCTTGGCTCCGCGCTGGTTTCCACCGGGAGTTGGGTAACCTACTCATATCCGATAGACCTTGAACCCAAAGGCTTCTGGCCTTCAGTCCGGGGGAGCGTGCAGGCAACCGGCGTTCCGCCCGGCGTCGTCGTGGCCCGGCCGGACCCCGGTGAGTTTTCAGACTCCCTTGACTACATTTACCTTTCCGAGTTTCTCAGGTCGCCATTTGAGAACGATCAGATGACAGGCCTCAGAGAGATTGCCGGGCGCCTGGAGAGTGGCGGCCTCGTCGGGAGCTACTCCTACGTTCTCGGTTTCAGCGAGGATATCGCCGGGGCTCCGTACTACGGCCCTGTTGGCTTCAATAGCCGGGTGACTGTGACCAGGAATGCGCGGAGCCTGGCCATCTCCATTCTGGGAAGCATCGGAGACCTCCACACCAGCCGGTTCTTGCTGCGTCTGCTCCGGGCGGAGGAGGCGGTGGATGTCCAGGTTGAGATACTTGCTGCGCTATCAGAGCTTGGAACGGGTTCAGAGGGCGAAGCTGTACACACAGTCTCCCAGGTGATTGCATCGGACTCCACCCGTGGCCCATCGGACCAACTCGCGTTGGCCGCAGTTACTTTCCTTGGAGCCGTCCACAGATACGAGGGAGGATTTCTTTCGGCCGACGGCGTTCTTCTGTTGACGCGAATCATGTCCGGCCCCTACGGGAGATCAACTCGGGAAGCCGCTGCAGCCGCTCTGTCCGCCCTTTCCGCGGCCGAGTGACATCTGACTGTCGGCAGACAAAGTTGCTATGCAAATTTTGGCCGTTGGCGCTATAGTAGGGACATTGGAGGTGGTCATGCGACGCACTCTCGGATTGGCATTGCTTCTTCTCCCGGTGCTTCTCTCTGCACAGGATGTCGCCGAGGATGAACTGCGAGATCTCGGTACGGCCGACATCGAGTTCATCAACTATGAGGGGCCGCATGATCGCATTGATACCGACCAGGAGATCCGAGCCATTGGACGGGCGCTGGCCGCGGGACTTGCGGGCGGTCGCACGGAGTTTGATTACGTCGGCAAATACCGCGTCATCCACGCGGTGGATCCATCAACAGAGCGCGGTCTGGATGCGGATATCATCATCCCGCTCGCCACGGCTCGGGTTGATCACATAGACAACGTCCGACGGATCGTCAGCGGGTTTCTCTCTGAGTCGTATGACTACCAGCGGGACGACGCGGACATCCTTGCCCGATTCGTCACTATCTACAATGCCGTCAGTCGCGGCAACATGGACTTCTTTGACGACCGGTACAAGCCGGTTGTTGTTCAGCACATGTCCGAGGAGAACGCCGGGCTCTCGCGGCGGTATGACGAGTGGCCCGGGAAGAGCCGTATCGTGATTCCCCTCGGCGCCGACGGTGGACCGGGCGTGCTCGGGACGGTGGACCCGGGCGAGCTGGGTGGCGAGCAGGTTGTTGAAGAGCTAAGAAGCCAGGACGACATGGGCATTGAAGATCGGCAGGAGCTCGTGGATCTGACTGAACGGGTTGTCGAGGAGCGTGAAGAGGCGGTCGATCGTGAAGAGGTTGCCATAACCGAGGAAGAGCAGCGGATCGCTCAACGGGAAGAAGAGATACAGGCGGAGCGCGAGGAAGGGGCTGATGACGAGCGAGAGCGACAGTTGGCCGAAGAAGAGGCAGCCCTCCAGGAGGATCGTGCCGAGGTTGATGAGCGTCGTGAGGAGTTGCAGGACGACCGGCAGGAGGTCGCGGAGCTGACCACCCAGGTCCGAGAGGAGCGCGAGCAGATTGCAAGTGACACGCGTGCCCTCCTCGATGAAAGTGAGATCTCGGATGAGATTCGAGGACTCACCGGCGACCTGTCCCCCATCTACTTCATTCAGGTCCGCGAGGAGAGCGGGACGGTGCTCGGCCAGCTTGTGCAGATAAACCCGGTCAATGGTCTGTTGGTGAATCGATCTGCTGAGAATGCCATAGTGAGTCGCAGCTACACCTTCGTCGAAGACAGCCTCCTGGTGATTGCGGCGGAGGCCGATACCGGTCGGCTTGCCGTGTTTGAGGTGACCTCGCTGGAGGAACTCAGGCGTGGCGCAGAGGAGATCTTCCTTGGAAGTTCGCTGGCCGTCCACGGAGATCCGGCTGCGGTCTACGCCGTTGTCAGACAGGACGGCGACTGGTACGTGGGGCGGTTCGGTGCCGATCTGGCGCTGATAGAGCGTTCGGTGATTGCTGTGAATCCTTATACGACCTTTGCGTTCAGTGGTGGCAGGCTCTGGATCCAGACAAAGGACGATCGGATAGTTGCCCTCGGTCTGGCTGACATGCGGATAGCGCCCTAAGCCGGACGGCGTCGAAACAACCGCCGAAAGAAGCTCACAATCGCCCGCCAGATCCGGCTGAAGAACGACGGGTGCCGCAACTTGTCCAGGCGGAGGTATGCCTCGGCAAGTTCGTCGGTAGTCAGGTTCTTTCGCTGCGTGTTTTCCTCAATCTCCATCTCGACCAGATCGGCCTTGTCTTCCGTGTCAACGATCCGGACCTCTATCATACTCCAACCGAGTCGCTTGGCCGATTCCATACGTCTGTGGCCGGCGACGAGCTCATTCTTGCTGTTGATGACCACTGGATTGAGGAGACCATGCCGACGGAGACTGTCCATCAGTGACGCGAGATCACCGAGATTCTTCCGTACGCGCTTGCGAATGATGATCCTGGCCAGTTCCATCTGCACTTCGGGCCCTCGCTAGTCAAGCATCGGATTTGGCTCGTCTTCGGGCGCATTCTCGTCGTCCGGAGCGGTGTCCGGGTCGTCCAGGAATGGATTTCCTGTGCCCTGATAGCTGGATGTACCGGTGTCCGCCGGTGTCCGATCCGAGGTGCTCAGCAGCCCGAGTCCGCGAAGGCGATCGGCCACGCTGTTTCCGCCGGAGAAGGATCGACTGTATTCCGCCGCAACTCGCGTGCCCTGGGTGTCGTTGAAGTCCTCCATCGTGTCGAACACCGTCGGCTCTGTGCCGGCTATGAAGATTTCTTCGATTGTTGAACCACGGTAGTCTTCGGTTGGCAGCAGCCCTGTCTCGGAGGTGATGGTGACCTCCACAACACCAGGAGGTCTCTCAAATTCCCGCGGCGGCAGATTCTCGTGAATTTCCTTCATGTACCAGGCCCAGATGGGGCCGGCCGTCTGGGCGCCGGTCTGGTTGGTCCCCAGGCTGTTTCCGCCACCCCTGTCAAATCCCAGCCACACCGCGGTTGTCATATACGGGGAGAACCCGACCGTCCAGGCGTCGGACCAGTTCTGGGTGGTGCCGGTCTTGCCGGCCATTGCCATGTCGCCGAACCCGCCCACGAGAATCCTGCGGTTGCGCAGAGTTCCGTATTCTACTGTGCTCTGCAGAATACTCGTCATGATGTACGCCGCTTGCGGACTGAGGATCTGCGCGTCGTCTCCTTTGCGGACAAGCTGCTGCGCCACGTCTCGTGCCGGATTCAGGATCTCGGTGCCGCGACGGTCTTCAATGAATCTAACCGAGATGGGCACCACTTCCCTTCCGCCGTTGGGGAAGGTTGCGAATGCCCGGGCCTGAAGAAGAGGGCTGAGTGAGACGGTGCCGAGCCCAACCGGATAACGCGGTTCAAACCCGCGCTCGGCCATTTCGGTCTCGTTCAGGCCAAGCAACCGGCCGGCATTGTTCAGCGCGTCGGTGAACCCTATGTCGTCGAAGACCTTCAGGGAGACGACGTTCATGCTGGTTGCGAGAGCATATCGGACCCGGGTTGGGCCGCGCCACTCGCCGTTGTAGTTTTCCGGGACGTATGGCGTTCCGTCATTGTTCCAGAACACCACCGGCGAATCCATGTAGACAGTGCCGGGCGTGATGAGCCCGGAGTTGATCCCGGCGCTGTAGTAGAGCGGCTTGAATGAGCTGCCCGGCGGTCGGAACGCGCTGGTTGCCCTGTTGTTCTGATTCCGGCTTTCAAATGGACTGCCACCAACCATTGCAAGGATATTGCCCGTCTCATTCTCGATGGTGATGAGCGCGCCTTCTACCGTCGTCCGTTGCGCGAGCTGCTGGTTCTCAAGATAGCTGGCCTTGGTCACCTGCCGAAGCGGATCCTGCTCCTGGAACTCGAGGAACATAGACACGGCATCAATGAGTGGTGACATTTCCTCCCGGAAGTAGTTGGCCGCGCGCGCCTGATCCCGCTCGGTTCCTACCTTGATGTCTTCAATGTCGAATCCGAGCGCAAGCAGATCGATCATCGGAACGAATCTCTCCACTCGTTCCTCGTTGTTCACCTGGTTTCGGCGATAGGTTTCGTTTGCATTCTTGATGCCTTCCCAGAGATACCGTTGTGCGGCCTTCTGGTAGTCAAGATCCAGGGTCGTGTACACCCGATAGCCGTCGGTATTGATGTTGGCCGATCCGAGCAGCAGTTCCTCTTGCAGTCGGATCCGCACGTGTTCGCTGAACCACGGCGCCGGATCATTTTCCAATCGCTCGAGAAAGGCAGCCGTGGTAGCCGAGCGCGTGTAGTCATGGTTGGCCCAGTATTCATGGAAACTCAGGTCTGCCTCTTCCTGGGTGGCATACCCAAGCTCCACCATCTCGTGCAGGATCTGCAACTGGAGGGTCCGTGCGCTCTCCGGATTGACTATGGGGGAGTAGGTGAGGTAACCGGGACTTGAGAGTTGAAGAACGAGCAGGACCGATTCTGCAATCGTGAGCTCGGTTGCGCTGTGCCCGAAGTAGAACTGACTTGCCGCCTCAATCCCGTAGGCGCCGTGGCCAAAGGGCATCCGGTTCAGATACTCCTCAAGGATTTCGTACTTCGTCAGGTGCCGCTCGAGCTGGAGCGCCCACCACAGCTCTTTAACCTTCCGGGAGATGGTCAGGCTCTGGTCGGTGTACATCATCTTTGCGAGCTGCTGCGTGATCGTGCTCGCTCCCGAGAAGTACCCCGCCCGGCCGCCGGTTACGAAGTTCAAGCCGATATTTGCCGCTGCCCGGGTCATGTTCCAGAGGCTGAACCCGCCATGTTCGAAGAACGGCTGATCCTCTCTGGTGACGAGGGCGTAGATGAGGTGCCTGGGCAGATCCTCTATGGACACGAGCGTGCGTTTCTCATCGCCAAACAATTCGGTGATGGTTTTGCCGTTACGATCCAGAAGGACCGACGGCAGGGCGGACTCGGTTCCCGTTGAGCGGCCGATCTCCCGTATGTTTTTCACCGACGCAAGGGCGATGCCCACGGTCACCCCAATCGCCACCGCAAGCAAAACAGTGAGCGAGATGAGTACGACCAGCACGCCTCGGCGTCTGCGGTCTATTCGCATGCCGACAGATTACGAACGGCTCGGAACTCTGTCAACATCGGAGTGTTGACGCAACATCGGGGGAAGCCTATGTGGCGAGACTGAGGATCTCGGCAATTGCCGACACCGGATACTCGTCGCCGATGCCCCACCTGACCCCAGTGTCGTGCGCATTCGCCGCGATCATGTCGATATCAGCAGCGGGAATGTCCGCGTCGCCGAGGCGAACGGGCGCATGCAATCCTCGATACCAACTCTCGAGAGCCTCAATCCCGGCGCCGACCCCGGATACTCCGAATATCTCCTGAGAGAAGCGTTCGAACTGCCTGGGATGACTGCGGGAATACCACTTCATCCACGCCGGGATCACAATTGAGAGGCCGGCGCCATGGGCAATGTTGTAGATCGCGCTCAATGAATGCTCAATCATGTGATTGGGGAAACTGAATCCTTTCACGCCGGTCAGGGTGAGGCCGTTCAGCGCGAGCGTCGCCGCCCACATGAACTCAGCGCGCGCGTCGTAGTTGTCGGGCTCCTCCATGAAGATCCTGGATGTCTCCATGACGGCCTTGATAATGCTCTCGACAAATCGATCCTGAAGCACCGGACCCCCGTCCTTGGTGAAGTAACCCTCAATCACGTGCGCGACCGCGTCCACGGCTGCGTAGGCGGAGTAGTCAGGAGGAACGGTGTAGGTAAGTTCTGGATTGAGGATAGACACCGTCGGATAGATAGCAGAGGACTTCATGGGGTATTTCTGTTTGGTCTCCTCGTTCGTCATAACGGACGTGCCGTTCATTTCACTTCCCGTCGCGGCAAGGGTCAGTATTGCGTAAATCGGAAGCGCAGCCTCCGGAACCTTGCCCGTGTAGTAGCCCCAGATATCATCACTTGCCAGGGCGCCGACCGCGATCGCCTTACCTTCGTCGAGGACAGAGCCGCCCCCTACAGCCAGCACCGCATCCACTTTCTCGTTCTTTGCGATCTCCACGCCACGGCGCGCGTGCGACAGAACGGGATTGGACACTACGCCGCCAAACTGCACGGCCTGAATGGAGTTTTCGCTCAGGTACCCGAGAACTCGATCCAGGAGACCCGTCCGCTTTGTCGAGCCCGATCCGTACACCAGGAGAACTTTGCTGGCGCCGCCCTGCCGGAGTTCCGCACCAATTACGGATTCTTTCCCTCTGCCGAAGATGACCCGCGTTGGATTGTGAAATTCAAAGTCGAACATAGTCACTCCTCTCTCTTGGTTTGACATGGCTTGAGGTAGGTTGTCAAGAAACCGGGTTCGGCTCAATCCGGAGCCGGCCATTCACCATGAGCGCCGCCTGAAAAAAAAGACCGTGCCCCCGATTGAGCTGACATGCGGCAGCCAGTCTTGCGGACTGAGAACGGTTTGGCTCAATCCGGAGCCGGCCGTTCACGATGAGCGCCGCCTGAAAAAAAAGACCGGCTCCGTGAGGAACCGGCCCAACCGTTAGGTTGCCGGCCATAATATAGTAAACTGGGAGGGGAACTATATTAAACAACCGACGCTTTGATTATCGTCTCACGACGAGTTTTATTTAGCTTCTTCTATCGCTACGTCCATATCGACCGAGAGATTATACTCGCGGCCCTCCTCCACCGAAAATCGTCGCGTGACCGTGTAGTCACCGACCACTACCACTATTGTATGCTCTCCCGGCGGCGCGGTAAAGTCCCCGATTTCGCCCTCCAGAGCCCGCCCATCTACATACACCCGTGAGCCGCGCGGCGCCGTGTAGTTCACCGTGGCGAGAGCGGGCAGGAGCGGGACGCTGAGCCGAGTGCTCCGCGCCTGCTCGATTCCAACTGTCAGGTTCTGATCCTGATATCGATCTGACGTCAGCGACAGCCGATGAATTCCGGGTTCAAGGAGATACTCGGGCTCGATTTGAACCGGGACCCCGTCTATCTCCAGAGCGAACTCCGGGGCCAGATAACTCTCAATCTGGAATTCCGAGTTGTCCTCGAGCATGAATGCCACCTGCACGGAACCGATACGTCGAGCAACCGGGCGTACGACTACCGGGAATCGTGTGGAGGCAATTTCCGACGGAAGGCCCTTCATCAGTGAGAGAACCGTTATGGCAAGCGGCAGCTCATCACGGAGAAGGATATGATCAAGAACCGTTACGGCCGCACTTGCGTTCACTTCGGCTTTCGGATGAAGTGGAATCTGAAGAGTCAACTTGCCCGCCCGGGTCAGTGGGTGCGACAGGATCACCGCGCCATTGATCTCGGCAACGCCGGCGTGTTCTGAGAGGCTGCCCGTTGTCAGGAGGAGGAGCGAGAGCGCGCCCGGGAACGCGGTGACGGAAGCTGGGACGGTAACTTCTATCTCAACGGCATCAAAGAACCGTGAATCACCGGAGGTTCCGGCCAGGATAATCTCGTCCAACCCGAACTCGGATGATAGCGGCGGTCCGGAGGGATTCACCTCAAGCTTGTCCACGATCGGACCTCGGACATTGTCGGCCGCGACGGGCAGCGTGAGAATCACCAGTATGATCATCAGTCCAAAGCGACGCATCATCGTTCCTGCGGCAACAATTTCATCGGGTCTCGCGGATCATTATCCTGCCGGATCTCAAAGTGCAGATGGGACCCGGTCGTGATTCCGGTGCTCCCGACAGTGCCGATGATCATACCGGATCTCACCGAGTCCTTCAACGACACTGTTACGGTATCAAGGTGGCCATAGAATGTTGTAAACCCGCCGCTGTGCTGCAGGAGAACGTAGTTGCCCATGATCAAGTCGTCGCCGGTGTCGATGACCGCCCCTGACCTGGCAGCCACGACCGGCGTTCCACGCGCCGCTGCAAAGTCCACTCCGGCGTGGAATGCCCACACGCCGGTCACCGGGTGGTGGCGTGGCCCAAAGACCGACGATACGGTCATTACTCGAAGGGGGGCGCGGAAGAGCAAGCCAAGAAATGTGCTGCGCTCTTCCGGGGAGAAATCCGAGCCCGGGTAGAAACGAAAGACCGTAGAGATCGACTCCACGGTGATGGATACGATGAGCGCGGTCTGCTCTCGACGCAGATCATGCATTACGAGGCCCAGGTCAGTTCCGGGTGTCAGCGGAACAAAAACGCCGGGGATACTCGGAAGGAGCATCGGCCGCCCGGCCTCACCGAGGTTGCTTCCTTCCATCTGATTGAGCGTAGCAATTGCGGAGTACGGGACCGAAAGCCGCGCGGCTATGCCGAACAAGGTATCCTCGGGCAGGGTACGGTAGCTGTAGACGGCCAGTTCCGGCAGATCGGCGCCGGCGCTGAACTGCCGGTAGAACAGCCGGATGCTTTCTTGTTGTTGATTGAAGGCAGGATCGGTCCGGTCAAGGACTGAGATTGTCGGGTACTGAGCAATGATGGGGCTCGTGATTGCGAAGAGTCCAATGAACACACCAATTACTCGAATGCAGAGGCCGCGAGAAACCATGATCAATAACTACCGTCGGATGACCATCACCGGGTGTTTTCCATCCGGATCAGTGAGCTGCCGGCGTGAGCTCTTCGAGTTGAGCGCGGTACTCCTCCGCCTCGGAATCCAGGCCGAGACCCGTCGCAATCGTTTCCAGTTGGCTGAGGACGCTCCTCGCATCCGGCACCAGTCCGATTGCGGCTACCACCCGTAGCGATCGCTTCATGAAGTCGTATGCGTCCTCCAGGTTTCCCTGCTTGATTGCGATGAGTCCCAGGGCCTTCAAATCGGCAGCAATACCCACCGAGTTTTCCATCTGCTTATCGTAGATCAGAGCGGTTTCGGCCTCGGCGCGGGCTTCCTCCAGCATATCCTGTCGTGAGAGGATTGAGGCGAGCATGTAGTGGTTCGCCGCGAGTTCGGCCAGTTGGCGGATCTCGTCGTTGATCGCAATGGCATCCTGAAGAAACTGTTGGGCAGTCTCATAATCCTGGAGACGGCTGTGGGCCGTTCCTATGTTGTGATAGAGAACCGCAAGGTCTGCCTGATCGGACTCATCATCACGCTGATCCATGGCTTGATCAAAGAACGCCATGGCGAGTTCCAGATCACCGCGCCTCAGCGAGGCCTCGCCGAGGTGGGTCGCGCTCTGGAGCAGAAGGCGTGCATCTTCAAGGCGGACTGCGATTTCGTAGGCGCTCTGGAAGCTGCGTTCGGCGGTGTCAATGTCCCCGGTTGCGAGATACACCTTTCCGATGGAGTTGTAGGTCTGGGCGATGCCGACGCGGTTGTCCACGGCGGCATTCTCTCTGAAGGCAAGGTCAAAGAAGCTGAGCGCCTGCCCGTAGTTGCCCTCGCGATAGTATCGATTCCCGAACTCCGCGTATTCAGCGGCCTGGTCCTTGGTGTCGTGGATGACTTCCGGGGTCCGCGGCGCCGATGAACATCCGCCGAGAACTGCCGCGAACACCACGGCCGCAAGGGCAACTGCAGGAAGCCTACACATCAGAACGCCTCGTCCCGGATGCTCTCAAAAGTTGAAGGCTGTTCCTGCGCCTCCGGTATCCCGCCTCGCAGGAGCGGGTTGTTGCGCAAGCTCTCAATGACATCCTGGCTTGCATCGAGGGTCTGGCGTCCCTCCTCCAGGATGCCGGTGAGTTGGGGCTGGGTTGTGTTGAGATACTCGGTGAAATTCTCCACGTCCGCAATGCTTTCCTGCAGACTCCCGATGCTCAATTCCAGATCGGCAATGATACCGACAATCTGATCAAACAGCACATTGTCGTCGTCCAGGAGCGTCGCAAGGCTCCCCTTGGGGTCCAGCAGCATCGGCACAAGTCCTGTGGGATCCCGTAGCGCCGCGGTTGTCTCTCCAAGGTTGCTGGCAATTCCTTCCACCTCGCCCAACAGCGAGTTTATCTGTTCGGTTGTATCGTCTAAGACTTGATTGACTCGGACAACCGTCTGCTCGAGTTCCGCCACCGCGCCTTCCGCTCCGGCGAGAATTCCCGCAACGGGCCCGCTCGCCTCACCTCTGAGCGTGGCGTTGAGGTCATCGGTCAGCACGGCGAGGTTTGAGAGTACCAGATCCACGTTTGACAGAATTGGATCGATCTGGTCAAGCGCCTGCGCAATAGCATCCGTGCTTCGCAGCACGATCACGCGATTTTCCTCTCGAAGCCGCAGCCCCTGCTTGGAGTCATACGTGGGGATGACGGCCCCTTCCGGCGGCGGATCAGTTGCCATGCGCCCCTGGTGGAATATGATCTGGCCTCCACCGAGCGGGCTGGTCACGAGTTGGATCAGTGAATCTTCGTTTGCCTTGTCGATGAACTCTTCCTGGATGTAGAACTCAACATCCACGTTGTTGTCTTCCTGAAGGGTGATAGCGGTAACCTTACCAATCGTGAAGCCGCGAAACGTAATGGGCATGCCGGGGGCAATATCGCTGGCCGTCGTGAAGTACGAGTGGTAGTAGAAGTTCTTCTTGAACCAGCGCTGGTTTGAACCCATGAGAACAATGAGGGCAACCGTGAGCGCCACGGCAAGGATCACAAACACGCCAACTACCTGGTTGGCGAACCGATATCGCAACTTCATGCATGGAAGAGTCTAGTGCACCGGTATGGCTTCGTCAATTGAACTTTATGTGAGATAGGTGTTTGTGTCCGGATCAAGAAGTTCCAGGATGTCTCCGTCATAGGTGGCTGTTTCGCTCAGAACATCGGTGAGGATGCGTTCAATCTCGGGTTCGTTTGAACGCGATATCTCGTGCAGCGAGCCGAAGCGTAACACGCGACCCTCCTTCAGCACGATCACGTAGTCGGCCAGTTGGCTGGCAATTCGGGCGTCGTGGGTCACCGCCACGAGCGTGATGTTGTGTTCTTTCAGTTCTTTCAGTTTCCGAATCATCAGGTCGGCGTGCTCGCCGTCAACCGATGTCGTAGGCTCATCAAGGAAAAGGATCTCGGGATCGCCAACGATAGCCCGCACGAATGAGATGATTTTCCGTTCACCGGCAGATACATTCGCGGGTCGCATTTCCAGTCTCCGAGTCGCCCCGAGTTCGCCCACAAGTCTGTTGATTCGTTCGGTGACCGAATCCGATGCGAGATCGTGGCGGTGATACTGCAACGGGAGGGTAAGATTCTGCAGCAACGAGAGATTCTGCCAGAGGGCGTCATCCTGAAACACGAAACCGTTTCGGGCTCGCAGACGCTCCAACTCCCGGTCACCGGCATGGCTCGGATCTGTGCCGAGGATTTCCACGTACCCGGTATCCGGCACGATGAGGCCGGCGGCGGTCTTGAGGAGCGTGCTCTTGCCCGAGCCCGATGGCCCCATGATGACCGTACACGCGTGGGCCGGGAGATCGATACTCACCTCTTGAAGGATGTCGTGGCCGTCCGCCGCAACCGCAATTCCTACCAGTCTGCACGCCGGGGGCTCAGGTTCGACGACCCGATCCTCGATGGGCGCCGAAACGGGCGCTGTGTCATCTGCCGGGGCACCGCCGAGCGCGGCCAGGAGATCCTCAGCCTGGCCGGGGTCGGCGCTCTCAGGTTCGTCCGGACGATCGTCAGGTTCCATCCTCTGCCTCTATATGTAGTAGACCAGCGTAATGATCGCGTTTGCGATAATCAGCATGGTTATCCCGTGACTGACCGATCTGATTGCCGCAACGGGTATTTCGGTCGTTGCCCGCTCTACCTGCAGCCCGTGATAGGTGGCGATGAGCGCAATGATCGCACCGAAGACAATGCTCTTCACGACGCTCGAGACCACATCGGTAAGGCTCAAGCTTGCAAGCATGCCGTTCAGGTACTCGCCCAACGGGATCGGGTTCACGAACTGGGTCACCACGAAGGATCCGAGCAGTCCGAAAATGTTGAAATAGAGATTGAGCAAGAGAGTTGACAGTGTCACACCGATGAAACGGGGAGCCACGATGTGTCGGATCGGGTTGATGCCGGTAACGACGTACGCCTCAATCTCGTGGCTGATCACCATGTTCCCCAACTCGGTGGAGATTGCGGTGCCTGATCGTGCCGTCACGATGACGGCGGTCAACAGCGGCCCCAGCTCACGGGTGATGACGATGATCAGGACGTCAAAGATGAGCTGTCCCTGCCCGAACTGCGGCAACAGGCTGAGCCCTTGAATCACGATAACCGCCCCCAGGCTGAGGCTGATCGTTGCCACTACCGACAGTGCCTCCACCCCCGTGAAGAGGACTTGCATGGTGAGAACGCGGGACCCTACTTTTCGGCGGGTAACGAATCGGAAGGTCTGCTTGAAGACATCCACCATGAATCCGAGCGCATAGAGCAACCCGCGGACGCGGCCGATGGTGGCGGCGCCAATCCTCTCGATCGCGCCCATCACGCGGCCTCCATGAATGGATCCAGGAATCTCGCATCAATGGGCTGACCGCCGCTGCTTCGTCCAAGGCGCCGGTCGGTCCGGCCGATACCGTGATAGTCGCTCCCCCCGGTCACGATGAGCCCAAGCTCTTCGGCGAGTGATGCAAACCGGTGTGCGTCGGGCAGGCTGACATTCGGGTGATAGGCCTCGATCCCGTCAAGTCCCTCGTGTTTCCACCGAAAGAGCGTCCGGCTGAACTCGTCCCACCCGAGACCGAGGGTGTTCGGGTGCGCAATGACTGCTTTGCCGCCGGCCGCATGCACCGTTGCGCAGGCCTTGCCTACCGACAGGGCGCGCTTGCTCTCGTAGAACGGCTGCCCGTTTCCGATGAATCGATCAAAGGCCTCCTGAGAACTCGCGACCACACCCTTCCGGAGCAGTGCGTGTGCGAAGTGGGGGCGGCCGACGGTGCGGTGCCCGGCTATCTCGATGAGTTCGCCGTAGTCAATGGCGATCCCCGCCTTCTGCATTCGATCCACCATGCGCAGATTCCGCTCCGTCCGGTATTCCCGAACGCGCACCAGTCTGCTGCGCAAGGGGCCAGTCCAGCCCTTCAGGCCGAGCCCGAGGAGATGAAACACCCCGGGTTGCCAATCGATCTCAAGCTCAATGCCCGGCACGAAGACTATCCCGCTCGCTTCAGCGGCGGCTTGCGCCTCATCCAGCCCGTCCACCGTGTCATGATCGGTGAGAGCGATTGCCTGGAGACCCTCCGCCACCGCGAGTTGGATGAGTTCGGTTGGCGAGAGAACCCCATCCGATGCAGTTGAATGGGCGTGCAGATCGATCATGTGTCTCCAGTATAGTGATGTTTGGCGCCTCTGACTCGCAGCAAAAGCTTCTTGAATTTCAGCATTCAAGTGTTTACAGTTCTAGCCAGGAGAAACCGCAGTGCCCCGTCCCATGAGTTTCAAGGCTAACTCTGTCATTTACTTCAGTGGCGACGTGAGTGACAAGATCTACATTCTCAAGTCCGGACGGATCAGCCTGAACTCCACGGACATTGAGACAGGGCAGGAGATTCACGACTACATCCAGACCGGGGAGTTCTTCGGGGTCAAAAGTGCCCTCGGCAAGTACCCTCGTGAAGAGAATGCCGTTGTCTTGTCGGACTCCGCCGTCATTTTGTTCACCGTGCCCGAGTTCGAGGCCTTGGCGAGTCAGAACACCCGAATCATCATGAAAATGCTCAAGGTGTTCAGCACCCAGCTGCGTAGAATGCATGTCAAAGTCAGCGGTCTGCTCGCCCAGGACAAGCAGGTGGATCCTGAGACCGGCCTGTTCAACAGCGGTCAGTACTACCTGAGCAAGAAGCGCTACGAGCAGGCCCTGTACGCGTTTCGGCGCTATCTGACCTACTATCCCTCAGGCCGAATGAATGCCAAGGCCAGCGAGTTTGCCCAGAAAGCTGAACAGTTTGCGCAGGAGTACGGGGCAGGGAAGGGACCGAACATTTCGGGCGTCGGCTCGACAGCTGAGGAGATTGACAAGCCGGACAGAGGCCGGCAGCTCTCGGATTCGGCCAAGGAGTTCTACGCGGCAGTCAGCGTCTTCAGTCAGCAGAAGTACACTGATGCACTGAAGACCTTCAAAATGATAGCGGAGAACGGAACGGATGAGGAGTACCGCATCAAGAGCCTCTTTGAAATCGGCAGATGCTACTATAGCCTCAAACAGTTCGATGCGTGCATCAAGCACTTTACGGGACTCATCCAGCGGTATCCAAAGATTCCCGAGCTTCCGGACGCCCTGTACTATGTCGGGCAGTCGTACCAGGAGAAGGGTGATACTGCTCGGGCCGGCGGCTTCTACAACAAGATTGTGAGCATGTCCGGAGCCGGAGAGGCGCTGCTACGGAAGGTCCGCAGGGCCATCAAGGCGTTGGAGGGGTAATCGTGGAGATGAATCTGCAGGCCTTTGAGCGCTTTGCGGTCAGTTATCAGCCCGATGAGATCATTTTCTGCGAGTATGAGCCAGGGGACGCCTTCTATCTCATCCAACAGGGACGTGTTCAGATCAGCAAGATCCTGGGCGATATCGAGAAGACAATCGATGTCCTTCAACCGGGTGAGATTTTTGGCGAGATGGCAATTCTGGAAGAGGCCCCTCGATCCGCCACCGCGATAACAGTTGACGCGGTCAAATGCCTCGAGTTCAATCGTGCGAACTTCGAGATCCTCATGCGCGGCAACCCCGCGATTGCGCTGAAGCTCCTCAAACTGTTCACCAAGCGGATCTATGACCAGCGACGGCGATTCATGGTACTCACGCTGGACGACGTTCAGGCGCGGGTCGCTGATGTGTTCCTGATGCTGAACGAGGGACAGCCGGAGCCGCAGGATGAGACCGACGAGCGGGTGTTTCGAACAACGGCTGAGGACGTTGCCCACTGGGCAGGGCTTTCACCCGAAGATACCCGCAATGTGCTGAACCACTTTGTAAGCCAGCGCAGACTCGAGGTGATGAAGGATAGAATCGTCCTGAAGAACATCAACGAGTTTATTCGATTCGTGAGCAGTCGTCGCAAGAGTCGATGATGAGGCGCACGGCCCCTCGCAAGACCCTTCTGTTTCTCACACTACTTGTGTTCGTAATTTACCCCGCGATTGCATCGGAGCGGGTTCAACGCACCGTATCCGCCGCCGAGTCATTCCTTCCGCTCGCTTTCCTGCTCATCCAGGGAACCGACACCCCTTTTGAACTTGCCGTTGTCGGTGGGAGTGTGATGCTCCAGACCGTGCCAAATGTATTGATGCTGATAGCTGAGGCAACCGAGCGCCCGGAACTCACCCGCATCACCCGCTGGGCGAACTTCGGGATTGACAGCGCGATTGCCACCGGTCTGCTTGGCGTCGGGATTGCCTATTTCGCCGGGGCGTTTGGTCCGGAAGCCGATCTTCGGGCACGGGGCGGCTTGTACCTGGCCCTGTCCATCCCCGCAGGTGTCGCGGCATTTGTCGATTTCCTGCCGTACTCGGTGGAATCGGCCGGGCGACCCGCGGACGGGGAGTGACATCCCGCAGGGCGCACGCCCATCTCGCCAATGTGCGCCCGCCCTGTGACGCCGCGCCGCTCCTCTTAACATTCGCAGCGGTATCAGCTATATTTCGTCACCACGGTCTGGGGCGGTATTTTGCCGTTTCGCGGCCGGATGCGCCAAGGTAGCTCAGGGGCAGAGCAGCTCACTCGTAATGAGCAGGTCGTCGGTTCAAATCCGACTCTTGGCTTTCTACCGAAACCCCGGCAAACCCCCTCGAACCTTCCCATAAACCATCACGCACTCCGCACCGATACTTGAAACAACGGAGGAAGCTGTGCTTCGAGGCATTTACACTGGTGCGGCCGGCATGGTGGTTCAGCAGAACCGCCTGGACGCCATATCCAACAATCTTGCAAACGTCGATACGACGGGATACAAGCGGGATACCGCCATCCAGAAGGCGTTCCCTGAATTGCTCCTCCGTCGCATGAGCGATGATGGAGTCACCCAGTTTCCGTACCGTCACCCGGTGGTGGGGTCCTTTGACTCCGCCGCGGTTGTCGGCAGCATAGGTACCGGGGTTGAGACCAATGAGGTTTTCACGGCATTCACCCAGGGCGGGCTCAGGCAGACTGAGAACAGCTTTGACCTGGCACTGGACGGTGATGGATTCTTCGTCGTGCAGACGCCTTACGGTGAGCGGTACACGCGCAACGGCAGCTTCCTGATCGGTTCTGAAGGAATGCTCGTTACCAAGCAGGGATATCCGGTGCTTGGTGAGAACGGTCCAATCCAGCTCAAGTTGAATAACTTCGTGGTGAATGAAGACGGCGTCATCTATGAAAACACCGACTTTGCCGATGATCCGCGGCGACTGGTTTCCATGCGGGAAAACGAGTGGCTGAATACCGTGGAAGTGGACCGGCTCCAGATTGTCCAGGTTCGTCAACCACGCTACCTGCAGAAGCAGGGCGACAGCTTCTGGCGCACAACCGAGGAGTCGGGTGAGGCGGCAATCGTGACGGCGGGCCGACCGAAGGTCCGTCAGGGGTTTCTGGAGGGGAGCAACGTGAATCCGGTGACCGAGATGGTCCAGATGATCGAGGTGAACCGCGCCTACGAGGCGAACCAGAAAGTCATTCAGGCACAGGATCAGGCAACAAGTCGACTGATCAACGAAGCAATGAGACTGCGGTAGGCAGGTAGAGGGATAATCTGATGAGGACATCAACATGATGAGATCATTGTGGACCGCGGCGTCCGGCATGATTGGTCAGCAGTTCAATATCGATACGATTGCGAACAACCTGTCCAACGTGAACACCACCGGTTTCAAGCAGAACCGTCCGGACTTTGAGGATCTCCTGTACCAGACGGTCCGGATGGCAGGCACCCCCGCGACCGAGGAAACGCTGGTTCCGGTCGGGGTTCAGGTGGGCCACGGCGTCCGGGTTGCGGCAACCCAGAAGATCTTCACTCAGGGTTCGCTGCAGAACACCGAGAACATCGGCGACATTGCCATTGAAGGGGAGGGGTTCTTCCGGACACTGCTCTACGACGGCACCTTTGCGTACACCCGTGATGGTTCGTTCAAGATCGATGCAAATGGCCAGCTGGTGAACAGCAATGGATATCGGCTGCTTCCGGAGGTTGTGCTGCCCGAGGGATTCGAGCGCGACACGCTGACCATTTCCCAGGACGGCCGGATCACGGTGAAGATCGCCGGGCTGCAGGAACCGATTGATGTGGGTCAGATGGAACTCTACCGATTCGTGAACCCGGCCGGGCTTCAGGCGGTTGGTGACAACCTCTACAAGGTGAGCAGCGCATCCGGGGACGCGATTGCCGGGATGCCGGGTTTTGACGGCATGGGCCGGACGCTCCACAAGTTCCTGGAGATGTCCAACGTTCAGGTTGTCCAGGAAATGGTGAACATGATTGTCGCGCAGCGGGCGTACGAGATGAACTCAAAAGCGATCCAGACCAGTGACGCGATGCTTGGTATCGCCAACAATCTGAAGCGGTAGTCCTGATAGGAGAGAGCATGGACATTCTGGCCGCCAACATGGCACAGTACAGCGCAGCACAATTGCAGGCTTCGTTGCCCAAAGACGATCCTCAGGCCCAGTTGAAGGCAGTCGCTACCGAGTTTGAATCGCTCTTCGCAAAACAGATGCTGGACTCAATGCGTGCTACACTCAGTCCTGACGACGACCTGTTCTACGGCGGCATGGCGCAGGACATCTTCCAGGACATGCTCTTCGAAGAGTATGCGCGAATGATGGCCAAGACAGGGAGTCTGGGTGTCGCCGACATCATTTACAGGCAGTACGAAAACGCTCTCTGAGGAACGCGAAGCCTCTGAGGCTGGCGCCGGGCACTGGTGTACGAATTTGTGCACTGCAATCAGCAGAGGGTGTGCAACATATCATACAGGCGGGATCGATTTTTCTCGATCGTACGGTGCTGCCTTTCTAAATTCTTATTCGACAGTGACTTGCGACCTTGGCCTTCGCATGCCGAGTTTGGCACGACTCTTGCAGATGAAGAGGCAGGAGACGTAGATGTCTAAGAAGAAGGCTGCAAGCGTTCGTGATGACGACGCGCTGAAAGCGTACTTCAACCAGATTCGCAAGACACCGTTGCTCACGTTTGAAGAAGAACTGGAGCTGTCACGCAGCATTGAAGAAGGCGATGAAGAAGCGCGGCGCCGTCTGGTAGAGGCAAATCTCAGGCTGGTAGTGAAGATTGCCAAGGCCTATGTCTCAAAGGATGTCGGCCTCCTGGACCTGATCCAGGAGGGAAATCTCGGCCTGCTGAAGGCGGCGAGCAAGTACGATCATCGCAAACAAGTCCGGTTCTCCACCTATGCATCATGGTGGATCAAACAGTCGATCACCCGCGCCCTGAGCAACAAGCGGCGTTCCATCAGACTCCCGCACCGAAAGGAAGATGCGCTGCGGAAGATCCAGCGGGCGTTCAATGTCCTGAGTCAGACTCTCTCCCGCCGGCCGTCGGTGGAAGAGGTTGCAGTGGAAGTCGGGATGGGCTCGGCAGAAGTCGTGGAAATACTGAATATTTCTCATGGACCCGTGTCTCTGGATAGTGACATCAACTCTGAATCAGGGACGCTCCATGATGTGTTCGAGGATTATAGCTATTCTCCGGACAGCGAGATCATGCAGCAGGTGATGCGGGACGAAACCCTGAAGTTCCTCGAACGCCTGCGGGAGAAGGAGAAGAAGATCCTGCTCTATCGATTTGCGTTCCACGGCGGCAAGAAGTACACGCTCAAGCGTATCAGCGATGAGATGGGCATCAGCCCCGAGACGGTCCGGCAGATTGAGATGCGCGCAATCAGGAAGCTTCGCCAGCACGCGAGCGAGATTGAAGAGTTTGTGTACGAGTAGGAATTCCCAATATTTCTGAACCTGCTAAACCGTTGACCTCACATGATCGATGATACTACCGTGGGGTACAGTGGCACACGGTAAGGGATCATCAAACCGCTCGCGGACAACACGCAAGCGCGGGCGCGATCGTCTGATACTCTATCTCCTCCTCATTGTGATCGCCGGGCTGCTTGGTGTCATCGTGGCCCTGCTCCCCGACACGCCGCCGGGTGAGGCTGACGATCAGCCGTCTCGCTCCGTGGGAGACGAGATGGTCCAGCGCCGTGCGGAGGAGGCAGAACCGGAATCGGAAGATGAGGCCCCGTCGATTCCTGAGGATGGTCCGCCGGAGACGGTGACCGAACGGTATCCTGTCGGGGAGGCGCCTGCGACCCCGGCAGCGACCGCGGCAGAGAGCGATCGCGAATTTTGGTGGTTGCCCGATCCGGATGTGTACGGGGAGGCCCCGGGGACGCTCTACCTCATCCTAGACGACGCCGGCAACAATCTTGAGCCGTTTCCGGCGTTCCTGGAGTTTCCCGGGCCCCTGGCAGTTGCAGTGCTTCCTCAGCTACCGTATTCGGTTGAGGCGGCGGCCCTGACCGCGGCGGCAGGGAAGGAGATCATGCTTCACCTTCCGATGGAGGCCGTGGGCGGCGCGAATCCAGGTCCCGGCGCCGTCACGGTGGGGATGAGCGATCGGGACATTCTCCGGGTGATCGGCGAGAATCTGGGTTCGGTGCCGGGTGCGATTGGAGTCAACAATCACATGGGTTCGAGGGCTACGTCAGATCAACGGATTATGGAGATTGTCCTCGCTGATCTGCAGCGCCGGGAGCTCTTCTTCATAGACAGCAGAACCACGGTGGATACTGTAGCCAGGCCGGTCGCCGGCTATCTGCGCACCCCCTTTGCCGAGCGCCACATTTTCCTGGACAATGAACGATCCCGGGATGCAATCCTCGCTGCGATCCGCGGCGCGCTGGAACTCGCCCACACGCAAGACCAGGTTGTAATGATCGGCCACGCCACTGTCCCCGAACTTGCCACGATACTGAATGAGATCTATCCGGTCCTGACCGAGCACGGGTATCGGTTCGGATTGGTGTCTGAGCTGGCCGAGGTGCCGGAAGTCGCGGAAGTTCCGGATGGGGAGGAGTGATGCGGGTTCTCGGGGTTGAAACGTCGTGTGACGAGTGCTCGGTTGCGGTGGTTGAAGATGGCGCCCGTATCCTCGGGCAAATCATTGCGACTCAGATTGATCAGCACGGGCCATACGGCGGCGTGGTTCCGGAGATTGCCAGCCGGACTCACACCGAATGGATCTCAGGGGTCTACACGCGGGCACTGCAGGAGGCGGGGGTGGCCGCCTCCGAGCTTGATGGGATTGCCGTTACGACCCGACCGGGTCTCTCCGGATCACTCGTCGTCGGACTCTCCTTCGCAAAGGGGCTGGCGTTTGGACTGGGAATTCCCCTCATTGGGGTTGACCACGTTCTTGCCCACTTGTACGCGCCCCAGCTTGAGCAGGAGGTGGAGTACCCGTTCCTCGGCCTCCTTGTCTCCGGCGGGCATACGATCATCGCGCGGGTCTCGGATCCGTTTACCATGCAGGTCATGGGAACGACGATTGACGATGCGTGTGGTGAGGCATTTGACAAGGTCGCAAAGCACCTCAATCTTGGGTATCCCGGCGGCGTGGCAATCGACCGTCTCGCGTCGGAGGGAGACTCGCGTGCATTCAACTTCCCGGACCCTAGTCTCCACAAGGGTGATCATCGGTACGATGTATCGTATTCCGGGCTGAAGACGGCGGTAGTCAACCAGCTGGACCAGTTCTGGAACCGGGAGTTCGAAAAGAACAACGCGAACATAGCGGCGAGCTTCCAGAAGGCAGCCGTGGAGCTCCTGCTGAAGCGGCTCTACCGGGCGGCTGAAGACTCCGGCCTTCGCCGGGTTGTTGCCGGTGGCGGCGTTGCCGCAAACAGCTACCTGCGGCGATCTCTGGCTGAACATCCGGAACTGGACGCGGTCTATCCGAGCCTTGAGCTGTGCACGGACAACGGTGCGATGGTGGCAGGGTTGGCGTACCACCATCTCCGCCGGGGCGATCGGGACGATCTCACGCTGGATGTTTCGGCACGGGTGGCCGGTTTCAGGAAGACATACCCGTAGCCCGCAGTTTCCACCGGCTGCCTCCCCGGCGTTGACGCCTTTCATTTGCATCGGGAGTGCGCTACGATAGTAATATGCGACGTCCAATATTTTGCGCCATCGTCCTCGCTGGTATTCTGGTTGTCATCTCCTCCGCCGCGGTAGCCCAGACGCCGATCGGCTCCATCGGGAAGATATTCGAGTTTGTCGAGATTGACGCTTTCGGCGTTGGTGATTTTGTGGAAGTGGTCGTCCCGGAGGCCGTCTACGAGACCTCGGTTGTGAGGACCGACTACGAGAGTTGGGCATATATCACGATAGACGGTGAAGAGCATACGGTGGGCCCAAACTCCACCACGCCGATATCAGCATTTGTCTCAGACCGGCGCCGGGGAAGGAGCGAGGGGTTTTTTGCTCGTATTC
>JAHOYX010000049.1 GCA_019038705.1 Spirochaetales bacterium | reverse complement strand
GTGACCCCGTTTATGACTGCAGGATGGTCCGTGAACCCGGGAGTAGAGTTGACATAGCCGACGACGCGTACGATTCGTTCCACCCGATCCAGGTCTCCCAACGCTGCCTTCATTGCCGCTATATGGTTCAATGCAGCCTCGCGGGCGAGCTTGTAGCCTTCCTCAACGGTGACCGTGTCGCCAACCTTTCCGAACAGAGGGGACGACCCTCCGACGCCCGAGAGATAGAGTAGATCCCCGTGCAGCACCCACGGAGCGTAATTCCCCTTCGCCTCAACGGGATCCGGGAGTGAAATGCCCAGCGATGTCAGTTTTTGCTCTATGCGCATGTGTCGCCTCCAGAATTAGATCGATATCGAATTGAATCGCGATCGCGGACGGTGGTCAAGTTGTATTCAATCACCTGTTCGCGTGGGCCAATCCAAGAGTATGTGGATGCCGCTCCCCCCGGGGTACGTGCCGCCCGAACGCAGGCTTCCACCAGGCCTTCCCCCGTCCAGGTCATCCGCTGAACTCGTTCCCAACCTTTCGGGCGCGGGCCGGCTTGTCCAGATTGATGCTCGCGGCAATGCCGATCTCAACGAGCAGATTCCATCCTGCGGCCAGCTGAAGGTAGGGGCCCAGGCCGGCGAGGTGCGGAATGGTGATGGTTGGAAATCTGGTCTCACGCGCCGCGATGCTGATGACCGACAGACCGACTCCATCGGTGAGAACCTCAGCAATCTTTGCTTCCTCGTCCGGGAATGGATCAATGAGGACGAGTATCTCGTTCGGTTCCATGACCTCTTCGATGCCGTGAACAGCGTAGGTGCCTTCCAGATAGTCCGATTTCTTTCGCGTGATCTCGTTGGTCTTGAGGGTCAGCTCTTCGGCCACGCCATCGGTCCTGCCCGCGAAGTAGATCACCGGTGCGGCAACCGCCATCCTGACAATCTCGGCGGGAATCGGTGTCGTGAGGACCTCACGGAATGCTGCTGAGAGCGATGCCAGGTCTACGGCGTCGCCGCCGTTCGCATCGGCAAGGATAACGTGGTAGAAGAGCGCCTGCTCCACGACCGACTTTGTGGCCGCAACGGCCTGCTCCCGGCCGCAGTCCAGGACGAACGCACGGTCGGCCATCTCCGCAACGGGTGATGCCCCGTTCGCCACAACCGCGGTCACCCGAACCGATGGCGCAGCGTCCCGGCAATGCCGAATCAGCCGCACGACCTCGGCAGTTCGTCCCGAGTTTGACGCCGCGTAGACCTCGTACCTATCAAGCCGACACTCGGCGGCCTGGGTTGCCCCTTCGGTCACGAGGACCTGATCGTACCCCGCCATCATTCCCGCCGTGATGGCGCGCTTGGCGGGGAAGAGTCGAGACGATCCTTCCCCGGTGAGGAGTATCCTGCTCTCGGTCGGCGCATAGTCCAGGGCGCGTTGAACATCGAACTGACGGATGACATCGGCCGTCTCCATCATTTCCCTCACGATGAAGAATCGAGAATACTGCTCCTGCTCCAGTGTCATAAATCACTCCTGTCCGACTGGATAATTGCCTTTCATGAGAGTAGCTCTCCGTTTGTCGCTCCCGTGTCCCTGTCAATCGCACCGCAGGTCCGTCGGCCACCACCTTCGGGTTCGATTGGCGATGCGAACAAGTGTAAGCATTACCGGCACTTCCACAAGGACCCCGACAACCGTTGCGAGGGCGGCTCCGGAGGAAAGCCCGAACAGGCTGATTGCAACGGCGACCGCGAGTTCAAAGAAGTTGCTGGCGCCGATCATTCCGGCCGGAGCGGCCACGCAATGCTCAACCTTCCATGCCCGCGCCCAGAGATAGGTGATCCAGAAAATCAGAAAGGTCTGGATAACGAGCGGGACTGCGATCAGCAGGATGTGGAGAGTATTGTCGATAATCGTTCGGCCCTGGAACGAGAAGATGATCACGAGTGTCAACAACAGCCCGATGGGCGTGATTTTGCCGGCTCGGTGCGTGAAAGCCGTGAACCATTGCTCTCCCTTTCGTTTGACAAGCGCGATCCGCGACAGCCATCCGACGGCAAGCGGTACCACGACAAAGAGGCCGACGGAGAGCAGTACAGTGTCCGCCGGCACCGAAAGATCCCCGATTGAGAGCAGGAGCACGACGATGGGTGCATAGGCAAATATCAGCACCAGATCGTTGATTGCGACCTGGATCAGGGTGTACCCGGCGTCTCCACGCGTGAGGTAGCTCCACACAAACACCATTGCCGTGCACGGAGCTGCGCCGAGCAGCACCGCCCCGGCGATGTACTCGGTGCTGATCTCCGGCGGGAGGAGCGGTGCGAAGATCACTTTCAGGAAGAACCAGGAAATCCCGTACATCGTGAACGGTTTGATGAGCCAGTTCATCACCAGCGTGACGACGAGCCCTTTCGGCTTTCTGCCTGCGTTCCTGATGCTCGAAAAATCGATCTTGAGCATCATGGGATAGATCATGAGCCAGATCAGGACCGCAACCGGGATGGAAACCCGCGCGTACTCGAGCTTGGTGAGCGTCTCGGGGATGATCGGGAGAAACACGCCGATGGCAACGCCCGCGCCAATGCACAGCGCTACCCACAGGGAGAGGTATCGATCAAAAATCCCGAGTCCAGTCGGGTTGTGGTCACTCATGAATCCTCCGTCCCCAATCGTCCCCAATTGTGAGTCCTCCGTCCCTGATCCCGCATCCTCCGTCCCCACCAGTCGGATGAGCTCGCTATTTCCGGGCGAATATCGCGACCGAGGCGACGCTCTCTGCGACCAGCGCGACAGTCTCGGCGGATATGCCTGCTTCCACGGCCAGGGAGGAAAGGTGTTCGGGCTTGGCGTACTGCGATTCCCGCTCCACCCTGACGTTCTCGAATCCGGCATTGCGGATCTCGGCGAGGTACTCTTCCTTCACCATCGCCCCGGCGATACAGCCGGTCAATAATGCGACATTGTCCTTCAGGTCCTCCGGCAATGGTTTCAGGAGGACCGGGTCGGAGATCATCAGACGGCCGCCGGGCTTCAAGACCCGAAATGCCTCCGCGAACACCCGGCCCTTGTCCGGAGAGAGGTTGATCACGCAGTTGGAGATGATCAGATCGACTGAAGAGTCGGCCACCGGAATGTTCTCAATTTCACCGAGGCGAAACTCCACGCTGTCGTAGCCACCACGCACGGCATTCGCTCGGGCCTTTGAGATCATCTCTGCAGTCATGTCGATTCCGATGACCTTCCCGGTCGGACCGACCCGCTTGGAGGCAAGGAAACAGTCGATTCCACCTCCCGAACCGAGGTCAAGAACGGTCTCGCCGGCCGTGATGCCGGCAAGCGCGGTCGGGTTGCCACAGCCCAGCGCAAGATCTGCGCCCTCCGGAAGCGCTGCCAGTTCGATCGCCGTGTACCCGATGTCGGTGCTCTTCTGCGAAGACCCGCATCCGCACGATGCGCTGCCCGAATCTGCCCCGCCGCAGCAGCTCTGCGAAGCCGTGGCCGCCTTCCTGTATCGATCACGGACCGCTGTCCGCACTTCATCATTCGTGGTATGGGGCATTCTACACTTCCTTGGTTTGAGATGATGGATTCAACACTTCGCGTACCGAATTCTCGAGGGCGCCTACCGGCATCAGTGAGATGCAGCACGGGGCGCCGTGCTGTCGCATCACCACAACCGCGAGTTTGCTTCCGGCTTCCAAGCCGAGAGCAACACGGACTTCCTTGGGAAGCACCACCTGTCCACGTCCATCCACGCTCACGACAGCTTCAACGTCATAATGGTCCATTTCTGTATCCTCGCTAATATCAGAATATTCTGAATATTCAGAGAAGTCAACAAACTGTGTGGAACTTGGGTTGCCGGCGTGGAGCCGCGTTCCGCGGGGTTGCCTACTCTTCCTGTTGGAGCAGCCATGCGGAGACACTGGACGCAAGATCGCGGGATTGGGCTTGACCTGCCGCCTCTCGGAGAAGCCAGGGCAGGACGACGGTCTCGACAGCAGCTGCCCAGTGACGGGGCGAAGGGGGCGGGAACCGCATCCAGTCACCCGGTGGGATAGATGACCTGAGGTCCGGGTACTGATCAGGGATGGTGCGCTCGGTGATCCGCCACAGGGAAGAGAACCCGCCGACCATTCCAAACGTGTCTATCCGTTTCCGTCGGTTGTTCGCAAGCAACTCGGTCTGCAGATCGACGTCGAAGAGCCAGGCGATGAACGCCTCCGCCCCCGACCGATTCGTCGCCCGAACCGGAATACCGGCGTACACAATCGATTCGAGAACCGGTATGTCATGATCACTGCCGAGCCACCGGAATTGAAGGCCGCTGCGTGCCTGGTCGCTCCGGCGGAAGAACGAGTCTGACGAATCGTACCCGAACAGAATCCGCCCCTGCTGTACCAGTCGGATGATCGGGTCGTAGAGATACTGTTCCCGAAAGACGTTATCAATAGCCACGCCGCCGTTGTCGTCCGACACCCATGCAATCGCCACGTTCATGCCGCCCAGGAGCGCGTCCAGTGGCCACTCGGGCTCGCCTGACGCGTTCTCTTCCACGACCAGGCCTTCGAATCGGATCAACTCGTAGAGGAACGACCCGTCCCACAGAGGGGAGAATGCAATTCGATCTGCTCTCTCCTCATCGATCGCATTGAACTCGATCCCGGCCGCACGCATCTGCTCGGGGCTCAGTGAAATTTCGCCCGCCGTGCCGACATCCCATTCGGAGAAGTAGATGAGCGGCAAGTTGAACGACAGCGGCAGAAGGAATTGCTTGCCGGAGCGTGAGCCATTTGCGAGGAGTGGTTCGTAGAACTCGTCGGGATCAATCGCGCGGCCCAGTAGTCGGTCCACCGGCCGGAAGAGCCGGGCGGTCGAAGCATCCTCAATGGACCCGGCTATCACGACATCCGCGCTCTCCTCCGACATCCGAAGAGCTCGACTCACGTCCGTTTCGTATCTGAGTTCCACGACATAGCGGTCCTGCTCTGCATTGAAAAGCTCGACGACCGGGGCAACCTCTGATCGATCCGTCCACAGGACAACCGTTGCTGATCCGCATCCTATGAGAGTGCCGGCCAGTGCAATGGCGACTACGTGCGGCAATACTCTCCGTCGGATTGGTGATGGCATCGCCTGACTCTACGAATCGTGTGGTGCTGCTGTCAACCGACTGTCGGACACTTGTCGGGATCACATGAGCAGGTACTTCTTCGCGATCTTTGCGATGTAGGTGTATGTCGGATTCACGAACTGCGTGCACCGCGCCTCCATGACCTGGCCCAGCAGCAGGTAGGCGTCGCCCCGAGTGAACCCGTAGCTCTCCTCCATCCAGGTGATGAGGTTGGAGAGCGCACTACGGAAAGCGTCTTCGGCCGGGCGTGCCATTCCCATGGCGATGATATGAGTTTCATTCTCAACGCGGGGATAGTCCATGCCCGGTTGCCTCGAGCTCAGAGCGCAGGAAACCCGCACGACACCTTCGGTCTCAATGCCTCCGGCCCCGCAGATCTCGCCGTCGCCCTGAATAGCGTGCATGTCACCGATGTGCAGCAGGGCGCCGGGAACGTTCACCGGTAGATGAACCGTTGCGCCCGGGCAGATCTCCTGGATATCGAAATTGCCTCCCCAGTAGCCTCCCCACCCGTTGTGGTATCGTTCTTTCTCGGGCGCGACGCCCACATACCCGATCATCGGTTTTGCGTCCAACGTCAACCTGTCGTCCCAGAGGATCGTATTGTCCCGGATCGCCACGACCCGCGACTGCTCACCAATCGCGGTGGAACCCAGATAGCCGGGCATTGCCCCCGTGCTGCCGCCAAATCGGGTGAATCCCGTGCCGGCCAGTTTGATAGTGCCAATGGTCACTGAGAGCACCTGTCCGTTCTCGGCGCCGCGCACATACACACAGCCGCTCGAAGGGTTGCCGCCAACGATCTTCCGTCTGAGCATCTCTCCGCCCGGGTGGGTGTCAAGCCACGGGCCGGCATTCATCTGGGTCTCAACCTCGAACTCCTCGCCAGGGTCGACTTCCAGAGTCGGCTTGTTATCATGTCCAATCTCGAAGTACAGAATGTCTTTGGTTGCTCGCTGCATGGCATATCTCACTGGAAAGCGTGGAAGAGGTCAAGAGATCGTGTGGTACCAGCGCGACGGCCCGGACCCTGTTACGCCTGCCTGACACGTCCGGCCCAAGTCGATAATCTGTCACTGTGAACTGTCATTCCGAGGCGGTCAGGGCGCTCGCGGCCTCCATCGGGCCTGGTAAGCCTCTACATCGATATTCCGACTACCTGAAGCGCCGCTTCGGCAGCAAGACGTACCGGGTCTCGGTGGATGCGGGGTTCACCTGTCCGGTCCGCGAGATCGGCCTGCCGTGTACCTACTGCGATGTGCGAGGTTCCCGAGCTCCCTATCTCGGGAGCGCGGACAGCCTCCTTGAGCAGATCAACGGCGGCATGTCGTTCTTGCAGCAACGCTACCGGGCCGAACAGTTCCTGCTCTACTTCCAGGCATTCTCCAACACCCATTCCTCCGTCCCCACGTTGCGGCGCATCTACGACACCGGTCTGTCCTGCGGCCGGTTTGTGGGGCTGATCGTGGCAACACGGCCCGACTGCCTTGATGAACCGACGGCCGCGCTCCTCGCCGAGTACCGCTCACGCGGATTGGATGTGTGGGTTGAGCTGGGACTGCAGTCGGCTCACGATGCAACGCTCAGGCGAATACGGCGCGGGCACAGCGTTGCCGAGTTCGGCAGGGCGACGCGGCTTCTCCAGGAGTTCAATATTCTCACGGCAGCCCACGTGATCCTGGGTCTTCCGGGCGAAGGAGCGCGCGAGGTTGTCCAGACCGCACATTACCTCTCAGAGCTCGGCGTGAACGGCGTGAAGTTCCACAATCTCATCATTACGCAGGGCACCGAGCTCTTTCGGGAATACCGTGCGGGACACGCGTCACCCCCCACGACGGCCGAGCACAGGGAACTGCTGATCAACTCACTCGAGCATCTGTCCCCTGAGATGGTTGTCATGCGCCTCACCTGCGATCCGCCGCGAGACATTCCATCCGTCCCGGAGGAACGACCTGACAAAGCCTCCTTCTATCGTGACGTCATTGATGAAATGAATCTGCGGAATACCTGGCAGGGTCGATCATTGGACACCGGACTCCACCACGCAGTACCATAGCAGAAGGACGGTGCATGCAGATCAAAGACGGCGAAGTCATGAGCCTCATTGAATCGATTGGAGCTCATTATCGGACGAACATTGGAAACCGCTACATCCGGGGCGCGTTCCGTGTTCTTCCGATCGATCAGAATGCCTGGAATGTCATCGAGAGCGTGACGGAGAAGTCTGAGTACTACGCACTCCAGGGATACCACTTTGACGAACTCTACGAACGAATCCTTGCCCTGGCCGAGTTTGTCTATCACGCGCGCCGGGAACTGCAGCCGCAGCTGCGGACGATGCTCTCCTCCTACGCGTCGGGGTCGGTTCCCTCCGGCAATGAACGGATACTGCGCGACATGGCGGTGAACAACTTTGCCTCCAATCTCTCCATCCTGGCGGACCTGGTCAACAAGCTCTACACGCGGGCCGTGGAATTGGACATGGAGGCACACCAGCACGGGCGTCCGGTCTACAAGACACTCAAGGGCTTGAGCGAAATCGGACAGTACCTCGTCCCGAAGTAGGGCGGTCGGAGCGGAGCTACCCGGACACCGTCGCCGCGGCGGTCTCGTAGACCTCGGCAAACAAAGTATCAAGATCATCCAGATCCACCGTTGAGTAGGCAACGCGCAGGTACCGCTCCCCAATGGCGATGGTGCCGATGCCTCGCTCCAGCAGGGCCAGGCGCAGATCTTCTGCATTTACCCCATTGCACTCAAATGCCATGAAATAGCCCGAGTTGAACGGCAGGGGACGGAGGATTTGGCTTGACGCAGCACCCACGATCTCCTTCACACGCGAATAGCGTTCCTTGAGAACGGCGCGCTTCTCCGCCTTCTCAGAGAGGAAAGATTCCGAACGATGCATGGCTGCGAGAAGACTCTGGGCGATGCGGCTACTGTTGGAGATCGTCGCGCGAATATTGCCCATCAGCTTCTTCTCAAGGGCACCGAGAGCCGGGGCATCCAGACCCTTCCCCGCAAGAGTCAGGAAACCTATCCTGAATCCCCAGGCGAAGTCCTCTTTCGTTGCGCCGTCCACTTTGGCGGCGACGATCCGTTCGTGAGCATGCCCGAGCGAGCCAAAGAGGCTCTCTTCATAGAGGCCGTCTTCGTAGAAGAGGCCGAAGTACGCGTCATCGCAAATGGCCAGAATGTCGTTCCCATCGTCAGCATGCCTGGTAAGAACGTCGATGATGCGGTGTGCCTCGTCCACCGTCGGGGAGTAGCCTGTCGGGTTATTCGGGAAGTTGAGAAGGACAATTGCCTTGCTGTGGTCCCGCAATGCGCCAGCCAAGCCATCCACGTTGAATCCTCCGTCCCCCGTGAACAACGGAAAGGTCACGATTCGAGCCCCGTTTCTCGTATCGAACATGAGCCGGTAGTTGCCCCAGAAGAGCTCAGGCAGGACGAGCGCGTCTCCCGGATCAACGAACAGTTCTGCCAGATGGAACAGGCCGTTGGTGAGACCGCCGGTTACCAGTGGTCGGGTGGTGGCGAGATTGGCCATCCCTGGGTTCTTGCGGACCATGTCCTCCATCCAGACATCCCGGAGGTCGGCCACACCGGGTGTCGGGGCGTAGGCAACGATATCTCCGGAAGCGAGGTTCTGCACCAGACCCCCGACGGCCGACAGCATCATGGGTTCTCCGTCCGCAATAGCCATTCCGACCGTCGCATTGAAACGTGAAGCACGAGCGTTCGCCTCTGCCGTCTGGGCAACGATTCCCTTGGGGAAAAACATCTCTCGACCGATTCTGGACAAGAGTCGCGCCGCCGCCGTATCTCCGAGCGATGCATTGAGTTCCTGTGCAAGCCTGTTCATGGGGGCGAGCATACTCCGTTCAAATGATGGGCGACAATGGTCATCCCCAAATCTCTCAAAATGGAGGTTCATTGACAGAGCGACCCTTCTCTCGTAATCTTGTCTCATGGGAGATGAGTCTCAGGAGCCGCGGCAAAAGGATGAGGAGCAACTCTCGTTCCTCCAACGATTGATCGCTCTGTTGTTCGGTGGCGACGATCCGGAACGTGACAAGCGCAGGCAGCTCAAGCAGATAGCGACCGATCTCTCACACCAGAGATTCAAGTTCTACAAGCCGCGTTCGGGAGAAGCGCTCGGTGGACTCGCGAAATTCTTCTTTGAGGTGTACCGGGTCCTGGGTCCGGCCCAAGCGTTGCTGCAGAGCAGCGAGGACTCAAATGCTATCAAGGTTATCCTCATCGAGAGTCAGCACAGTGAGCAACAGGCGGCTGCACGGGAACGATTTACTGAAGAGGCTATCCGGGCCGCCGCGAGGACAATGCTTCCCGACCAGCTCGTTGCCGAGGTCAAGGATGCAGTGGGTTCCTATCTGTCGGGGTTCGATTCGGTAACGGTTAAGCGGATCAACGACACGTACACGCTCATCCAGCAACTCACCGCCTTTGTTCGATTCGACTTCTACTTCATGCTGCGAAAATTCGATTCCAGCATGCTCGAGGGCGCATACAGTCAGACACCTCGACTGGAGCCAATCAACGCCGAGTACATCAGCGACGACATCAAGGACTTCCTGGAGATTCTTCTTTCGCTCGATTTCGGTGCCGATTGGGACACAGCGCTCGATGTGCTTCAGCAATACCGCAGTGTTGAGGTGATCTCCCGGGGGGCATGGAAGAAGCTGCTGGGTTCACTCTCTTCTGTGGCTCGATCCGGGATACTGGTTCAGATGGTCCAGCATGTTGACGAAAATCCGCAGTACACACCGACGGTGCAGGCCGAGGGATTCCGCATTGTGGAGAGCCAACTCAACGCGCTGAAGACCGAGGTGGAAGGCTTCATGCAGAAGGTCATGCGGGAGCTTCGGGGTCACAAGGTTGAGCAGGCGGCGGCGGCCGTCTTCGGCCCGGGTCAAGTGCAACGCACCAAACACTATACCGAGAAGGCGAATGCTGCCTTCGCCAAACAGATGATTGCCGGTTTCGTCCACACCGAGGCAATCAACTATCTCGCGGCGTTCTTGCTGGACTACTTCCGATCGGAAGCTCGCCAGGTCGTGAGTGATCTGTTCGTCGTGCGTGCGAAATGGTCGGACAACACGATCTCCGGGCAACTGTCCGAAGCGTTCTATGCCACACTCAATCTGGCCGAAGAAGTTGAACAGTTCGATCAGTCCATCGGCGAGGAAGGAGAACTCGGAGTAAAGCTGCGGAAGGCTTCCGCCCCGGTGAAAGAGAATGACGCAAAGACCGCACGCATCCTGCGACAGGTCATCCGCGACATTGACGAGCGGGCGCTGTATCTGATCAAGGAGTCGGCATCAAATCTCATTGTCGTCGGGCGGGTCATCAAGACCCTCATTGAGGACTACGGGAGCAAGACACCGGAGATCATCACGAATTGGAAAGAGCTTGAGGCCCAGTCCACAGAAGAGCTGACAAGCCAGCTGACGGCAATCTACAAGAAGATCTACCATTTCATTCAGCTCATGCAGATGTTCGTGAAGAAAAGGTAGAAACGGTCCGGCTACCCTGTCTCAGACTGAAGGATCACACTGACCGCTCTCCAGATCCAGAAGATAGCGCTTGATGCGGCGGCCTTCGCTGTCAACCAGACTGCCGCGGGCATAGTTTCCAATCCCTCCGCTCGCCGGGACAACCCGATGGCACGGGACAAGCAGGGCCACGGGATTGGCCGCTACCGCGTTTCCCACCGCCCGCGCGGCGTCGCGCCTGCCGATCTTCCGCGCCACCTCACCGTACGGCACTGTCTCCCCAAACTCGATCTTCATGAGTCGACTCCAGACCGTTTTCTGGAATCCCGTTCCCTCCAGTCGGATCTCCACGGTGAACTTCTCGCGCTCCCCTGCGAAGTACTGCTGAAGCTGGTACTCCATTTCTCCGCACGCGTACTTGTTCTCTTCAAGCTCTGCGCCGGGCGGCATGCGAAAGACAGGGTTGAACCCCAGACTGATGACGCGGCCAAGCTTATCGACGGCGGCATGCAGAGTGCCAACCGGTGATGAGAAGGAATGAGTGTAGATGATGTGTCTGGATTGACTCGTCCCTATCGCCATAGCGGCCAGCGGGATTTTCCGGCAGCAACAAGGCGCGCCGACGGCAAAGCCGAGAGGGCACCGACGCCCGTCGCGATTCCAACCGCGATTACCACCGGCACAATCGACGGCCGGAGCGCGAGCATCCCCAGCGCCGGGTTCGTCTCCAGCCAGTAGAGAGGCAGGAATGAAGGGTCAATGCCGCCGCGCGCAGAAGCAACGGAGATGACGATGGAGCCCACAACGGCCCCCGCCGTCGCCGCGAGTGTCGCGGTGATGGCTCCGATTGCTGCCACAAGCCGCCTGACATATCCGTGAGCATATCCGATAGCTGACAGAAGCTCAAACTCAGCCGAGTATCTGCGAACCACGATTCCAATGGACGGCGCAGTTGCCGCCCCTCCCGCGATGTAGAGGAGCCCGATGAGCGTTGCGAGAAGCCACCAGAGATCCCGCATTCGACGCCGAGCGCCGGCCACCCAACCACTCGGATCGAGACCTGTCTCGGCCGCCCAGTGCTCCAGCTCGCGGGTATCGAGTGGCTCCACGCCACGAAGCCGGAAGATCTCCGATCCCGCCGTGGGGAGCAGCCCATGGGCGCTCGGGAGTTGGTCCCAGGACAACATGATCACCGTTCCCTGCTCGGCAAAGTTCACGGTCCCGGCAATGGTCGTCGAGATGGTGTCGGCGCCGGGAATCGTGAGAATCAGTCCGGAACCCGGCGTTGCCGCCTCCAGCAGCCGGCCGCTTTGCCGGGTGCTGATGACCACACCCGTGAGTTCAACAGATCCCGTGGAGGATCGTTCATCCGGCGGTGATAGTGTGAGACGCCTGAACGCGAGTTCCTGGTCGATATCGGTAAACCAGATCTCTGCAATGCGGCTGCCCCGCGAGTCGGTCACGATCGCTGGTGTAGCCCACGCGTGGGAGATGAGCACCCCCGGGGACGAGACGTCCTTGACCGACAACCCCGCGAGCTCATCGGGGCCTGTGGCTCGTCTCGTCTGGAGTTCACCCGACAACTCGGTCCGTTCCAGCTCGTGCACTTCCCGCCCGACTGTCGTGATCACCGCGGCGGCCGTGACGAACACAAACGCGGCGAATCCGAGCGGGATGGCAGATCGGAGCATCATTCGGCGGCGCCGGGCGATCATCCGGGCAGCCAGGGTCACCACATTCATCGGCGAAACTCCGCCAGTCGTTCGTGGATTCCACCTGAAAGGAGCCGTCTGGCGGTCAGAAACGACAGGCCGGGCGGAATGAACACGCCGATCACTGAGAATCTTACAATCGATTTTGCTGCAACCGCCAGGTTCGGCACGGCCCCCGCCACGATTCCAACCAACACGAGGGCAATGAACGTTGCGCCGGTGGCTACCATGAATACCTCGCGTACGACCAGGGCGCGGATGGTCGGAGTATCAAATCCCATGGTGCGGAGGAGGATCAGTTGATCACCTCGCGATTCTCCGGTGACCAGGACACTTCCGACTATTGCCGCAATGGCCGGGAGGATTAGGACGAGGCTGAGGAGAAGGGGAATATTCTCCGCGGATATCTTTGCCGCCCTGTCTGCGAGATCCTGACGGCTGCGGACTACGACTTGAGGGAACTCTGCGATGAGAATCTCGGCGGAGTTGTACGCAACCACAGCCGGTGCGCGATCATCCGGGGAGTCCCGACCAGCCCCAGGGTTCTTGCTGTCCCCGGGGCCAATCAGGAGAACGTTGCCCACCGCGTCTTCGGATGCCACCCCGACCTCACGGAGCGCGCGCATCAACTCATCGTCACTGACCCACACAAGGTCCGGAACATCCTGGTCCCGAACCCAGGATACACCAAACTCATCGAGATCCATGAAACCTGACGCCGCATCGTCGCCGAGCGTCGCGGGGCCGTACCCGACGAGGAGCGTCTGTGCTGGGGACGGAGGATCGTCGGTTGGGGACGGAGGATCGTCGGCGGCGTCGGCGGAGGAGATAACGCGCACGGTGGTGAATTGGCCCTCTGAGATAAGAACTGCGTCGGATTGAACCCTCGGGTACACGCTGACAGACTCGACCCGGAGAATGTCCGAGATCCGACGCGCGTCGTCTCTGGTAATCCAGCCCGCTTCGCCGGCCAGGGTTCCCGCGGCGCCCCCCGGCAGGGTTATCTGGGCGGTACCGTACCGTCGCTGTGCGTCGTCTTCAAGCTGGTCGACAATGGTTCGCCCGACGGCCTCAAAGAGAACCGCGCCGAACACCGCTACGGCGACAGTCGCGCCAAGTGTGATATTTCGCCACCTGTTTGCCGTGAGAAAGCGCCATGCGAGCCGTGTCGTCCCCGGCAACCTCAATCGATTCGTCTCCCGTCCTCCAGGCGCAGGACCTGGTCCGCCCCTTCGGCAACGGCGCTATCGTGCGTCGCCATGAGGACGCAGGAACCGTGGTCGGCACCAAGGCTCCGGAGCAGGTTGGTGATCTGGAGCGCCATAGCGTGATCCAGGTGTGCGGTCGGTTCGTCTGCTATAACGAGCGCGGACTCTCGGGCGAGCGCCCTGGCAATGGCAACCCGCTGTCGCTCTCCGGACGAGAGGGTGGCCGGCAGCCGGTGGGCCCGATCGGCGAGATCGACGAGATCGAGCGCAGACATAGCCCGCTGATGTGCCTCCGGTTGTCCCAGGCGCAGCAGAGCGAGTCCGAGGGAGATGTTCTCGTAGATGGACAGGACCGGCAGGAGATTCAGATCCGCAAAGACAAAGCTCACGTTCCGTGCCCGGAAGGCGGTCTGCTCCGAGCTGCTCAATTCACCAAGATCCACTCCCGCGGCGATGATCGATCCGGAGTCGACATGTTCTACTCCTCCAATCAGGTGGAGAAGGGTGGTTTTCCCGGAGCCGGACGGCCCGACGATCGCGGTCACCTGACCGCCGTGGGCCTCCATGGAAAGCTCGCGGATTGCATCGACAGCCTGATCTCCATCCGCGTAACTTTTGCTTACCTCGGTGCAGGCAACGAAGGGGGAGGATGAATTCACTCGCTCTCCCCCTCGGCTCGGGTGGGCCCCGTGATCGTGAAGCCCACCAGCTTCTGCCGCGTACGTTCGGGAACATCAGCGTCAATCCGGATACCGTTCCCCTCGTAGTCCTCATGGACCACGTGGCCGGTTCGATGGATGAGGGCCGCCAGGTCATAGCGATCGTGGGGCAGTGACACGGCGACGCGAGAGAAGTTGAGTGTGATGACCTCGCGCACCCGATCCCGGAGGGCGTCCATGCCGTTCCCGGTTCGGGCGCTCACGCCAATGGCCTCCGGGAATTCGAGCCGGAGCATCTCGAGGTAATCCGGGGCGACCAGGTCACTCTTGTTCAGTACCTGGATCGTCGGCGTGTTGGCGCCGCCAATTTCCGCCAGCACTTCCCGGGTGACCTGCGCGTGCCGATGGATTGCCGCATCGGAAGCATCCATGACATGGATGAGGAAGTCGGATATGACGGTCTCCTCCAGGGTGCTTTTGAATGCCTCCACCAGACCGTGGGGAAGCCGACGGATGAATCCTACCGTATCCGTGAGCAACACCCCCTGTCCTCCGTCCAGCTCCAGGCGACGCGTTGCCGGATCAAGGGTTGCGAAGAGTTTGTTCGCAACCTCCACCCGTGCCCCGGTCAGCGCCTGGAGGAGGCTGCTCTTGCCGGCGTTCGTGTAGCCGACAATGGAGCCATTCGGAGTAGTGGAGGCCAGCCGTTGCTTCCGCATGATCGCTCTGCCGTTGCGGACACCCGACAACTCTCGCTTGAGCGAGGCTATTCGTCTCAGAACAATCCGGCGGTCCACTTCAAGCTGAGTTTCGCCCTCGCCGCGAGTTCCCCGCCGACCTCCACGCTGGCGAGAGAGATGCGACCACGCGCTCGTGAGCCGTGGGAGAAAATACTCCATTTGCGCAAGCTCTACCTGGAGATGGGCCTCGTGAGTCTGGGCACGGTCGGCGAAGATCTCGAGGATGATACCCTGCCGGTCGGTTACCGAGAGCTTGGAGAGTTGCTCCCAGTTGCGCTGCTGAGCTGGCGATAGTTCCTCGTCAAAGACAATCACGTCGGCACCCGCATCGCGGGCAGCCTGTGCCAACTCCTCCGCCTTGCCGGATCCCAGGTAGTACCTCGGCGATATCTCGCGCACTCGGACGGTCTGTCGATCCACCGTTTCCAGGCCGATTGTGGCAACCAGGGCCTGGAGTTCGTCCAGGAGAGCCTCTGCTTCCCGGGAGCCGATCTCCGGCCCGCTGATACCTACGAGAAAAGATCGATTGTCATCCTGGTCTTGTTCTACCACTGTCCAATTACGAGAAGCTACAGAATCTGCGCCGATTTACCCCAGTCGTAGTGATACATACGGATGTCGGAATGACTCGGCATCGGGTAGGCAACGAGGTCCCTGCCCAACCCGACGTAGATCCCGCGATTGATGATCTGGTATCCGAAACTCTCCGTCTTGGATCGTTCCACGTTCTTCACCTTCTTCGGGTGGTCGCTTGTCACAGAAAGGATGCACTCCTTGAGATGCTCCAGATTCCGGTCGTAGGTGCTCCCCAGGTTGCCGGTGTTCTTCAGATTGTTGAAATCGATCACTTTCAGATCTGCGAATGCAATCTTTGGAACGGCGACCTTGATGTTGTCGTGAGTCATGTACTCGCTGAGCGTTGGGGGATCGTAGGTGCTGGCTACCAGCGGGCGGACGGGGCACAACTCCTGGTAGATCCAGTACGGTTGGTCGATCTCCGGAGCCTTGTACTCCTGCCGGCTAATCTCCAGTGTTCGCCCGTCGTTGGTGGCGAGGTAGAGGGAGAGCATCTTGTCCATCGGCACATGCTCCAGGACCCGGTAGACGGACATCCATACCGAGTGCTTCGGTTCTCCGTTCTCGTGCGGGATGCAACGCTCGGCCGCGTGATCCCAATCGAAATAGTCACCGAACCCGGCCTCCACCTCAATGAATATGAGCTTCTCATACGATCCGTTTCTTGTGCCTGTTGCCATGTATGAGCCGAACTGGAGGGGGGGCAATTGAGAGGCGATGAGGGCCTCCATGGGGAAAATGGACAGGTAGAATCTGGTCTCCATCGTGTACCTCTCTTTCGGTCGTTCGCGTGCAGTTGTGCCTCAAATATAGATCAAATTGCCGTGCGTTAGTAGTATGCTCAATCAGTGGAAGAGCGGGCCGCCGATTGTCTGAAGTGCATCCATTTCAAGGTCACCTGGGAGTCTGCCTTTCCCCGCGCATGCACGATCTTTGGCGTGAAGAGCAAGCGAATGCCAAGCGTTGTCGTGTTCGAAAGCACCGGGCGGCACTGCCCGGCGTTTCAGCGGTCGCCGAAAATCAAGGAGCGTCCCCGTGAGGATTGACGCAAACACCAACGCCGCCCGACGAGGATCGATACTGGCGCTCACCGTGGCGGTCATCGCGTTCGCGCCGGCTTCCTGCGGAGGCCGCTCTCCGGCGTCCGACCTCCCGCCGCCGATCGTGGAAGAAAACGAACCGGCTGCCGCCCAGCTTCCCGAGATCGCCACCATTGGCGGCGTACAGGACGTGTGGCCGTTCTCCTTTGGGCTTGACGCCGACAGAGAGCTTGTCAGGTCGATTTTCGGCCCGCCCGCCGCCCAGGAGTCACAACCAGTCGGTGGTAACGACTCAACAGCGGACATTGTCTCCTGGGACTATCCCGGGTTTTCCTTCACCTTCTTCGTCGACGATGCGGCGCCAACCGAGCAACTCCTGTCCGCGCGGATCAGTTCGTCCGCTGTGGAACTCCGCGGAGGCCTTGCAATCGACATGAAGACGGAGGAAGCCCTCGCAATTCTCGGTGAGCCAGGATTCCGCAGTGATGATCGGGCTGTCTTCTTCTACTACGCCACGACGATAGAACTCGACATCCGTGACGACCGTATCTCCGAGATTGCTCTCTCCCGGGCAATGCCGTAGTGGTAGTTCAGGTGGCGGCGGCGCGGTAGGCCGCCCACGACGTGGCAACGAGGCTGTCCACGTCACTGTGTTCAGTTTCCCACCCCAGAACTCTTCGCGCCTCCGCCGCAGACGCCACGAGCTCCGCCGGGTCGCCCGGACGCCTGTCCACGATCTCGGTTGGGACTGGTTCACCGGTGATCCGACGAGCGGCCTCTATCATTTCGGTGACGGTGACCCCCGCTTCGCTTCCAAGGTTGACCGTCAGAGAACGATCGTTCCCGGTGATCCATTCCAACGCCTGGAGGTGAGCATTTGCGAGATCGGTCACGTGAATGTAATCCCGTATGCAGGTTCCGTCCCGCGTGTCGTAGTCGTTGCCAAAGAGTTTCAACCCCGCGCGGGCGCCCGTGGCCACTTCCATGATAAGTGGCAGAAGATTGGCAGGGTCGCGTTCCAGTCCTGGGACACGCCCGTCCGGATCGTAGCCGGCGGCATTGAAGTAGCGCAGACGGGCAGACCGGACGCCCTTCAGGGAATCGTACCAACCGAGGATTCGCTCTATTTCGAGCTTCGTGAATCCGTAGAAGTTGATCGGCTCGGTGGGGTGCTTCTCATCAATAGGCAGGTACCGCGGTTCTCCGTACACCGCCGCCGAGCTCGAGAAGACGACGCTTTTCACGCCGGTGGCGATCATGGCATTGAGGACGTTGATGGTCCCGGCAATGTTCTGCTCTGCGTACTTCTCCGGCACAAGCATGGACTCCCCGGCCGCCTTGGCCGCAGCCAGATGTACCACCGCATCAGCCGACCCGAGCGCCGCTCGGAGCTGAAGCGGGCGCATGATGTCCCCGTGAACAAACCCACCGTCAGCGAAGAGATTCTCCCGCAACCCGGTCGAGAGATTGTCAAACACCGTGACGCGATGGCGCGCATCCAGGAGACGCCGCGTGACATGACTTCCGATGTATCCGGCTCCGCCAATTACCACTACATGCATGGTTTCAGAGGATAGGGCGAAGCGCCGGTCCGGTCAACGCGCTTGAGTGCCTACGGAGGCGGGGGCTGCGAAATCGGGCTCAGGTTGCGAACTGGCACCTGGAATCGTTCTACGTTGGACAGGAAATCCCTGGATATCCTCGTTGCTTCAGCGGTGGGAAGATTCACGATACTTCGCAGGATATTGCCGACATTCTGGGCGATGTACGGAAGGACTACCTCATTGATATTGTCGTTGAAAATGAAGTAGAGAACAGAAACGTCTCCCTTGCGGGGAAACTCGATTGTAAAGGAGTCAATGCATTCAATGGGTTTGTTGGGCAGCAAGACTCGAAATTTGTCGTTGCTGGTCAGGGTGATTTCGCATTCCTTGAGCCTGAACGGCATATGCCCCGTCGTTTTTGTGCTTCGAAAAGCCGGTTCGATGTGCCTGCCGGGGTAATTGGTCGGTTCAACCATGCACAGTATCTTCATTCCGGCTGAATTGAACTTCAGGCCGCCTTCTACAGGGTGGATGGATCTCACGCCGCTATACGACACCATTTCAATTCGGTACGGATCGAACTTTCGCTGAATATGGGTCATATCAGGCACGTTCACGGTCAGTATGTAGCCGGCGTCGATTTCCGATAGGATGCCTTTTCTGTATGACTCCGTTAGGAACATCGCTTTCTGCATGGCGTCTCCTCTAGTCCCAACACGGCAAACAGCACAACATCTATACCCCGCCTTCCAACATCCAACTACCAGACTCCTGTTCGTATAGCTGCCCAAGTTCTCCGAGTGGCAGCGCTTTGCTCACCAGCCAACCCTGGATGATTATTTCGGGATCAATGGCCTTGATACAGGCGAACTGATCGAGAGTCTCAACACCTTCAACAATGATGCTTACGTTGAACTCCCGGGCCAGAAAGCAGATCGACTTTATGAAGTTCTGATTCGCCGGCAAGCCGATATCGTCCGTGAACACCTTGTCAATCTTAATTTCATCGACGATCCCATGATTGAACAGGTCAAGAAGGGTCTTGTATCTGGCATACCCGGTACCAAAATCATCCAGCGACAGTCTGAATCCGAGTTTCTTCAATTCCCTGATCGTGTTGTAGTAGTCGCTGTCCAGCATTGCTGTTTCTACGAACTCAAGAGTGATATTGTGCGGTTCGATGTGATGGTGAGACAGTATTGTCGCGATGCTGCGATGAAGATCGTTACTCACCAACTGTGATGGCGCGATATTGACGGAAACACTGTTCAAGTAGTCGCTTCCGTCGAAGTCTCGGCAGACATTTGCAAAAACTATGTCAAATAGCGCCTGAATCATGCCCATCTTCTCAACTTTGTCTATGAACGCCTCTGGATACGCAATATGATCCTCTCGCTTCCAGCGCACCAGTGCTTCGTATCCAACGACGGTGCCATCACATGACACCTTTGGTTGATAGTGGGCGATGAACTGCTTCCTGGAGACCGCTTCACGGATGTCTTTTTCCAACTCCATTTCTCGCAGGTACGCCAACTGCATTTCGGAATTGAAGATGCACATTTCATTTCGCTGATCTGAAATCGACTGGATTGCCAGTTTGGAGTAGTTGAAAACCATGTCAGTGTCCCGAATGTCGGTGGAATGACAAATGCCGATGTTGGTCAGGAGGCTTATCGAGTTTCCGTTGATCGTGATCGGCTGCGCGACGCACTCAACCAACTCAGAGGAAAACGCCTTGAGTTGGTTGTCGATCGCGCCCGGATAGACGAAGATGAATGAAGCTTCACCCGAGTTCCGCCCGATCAACACGTTCCGTGTCTGGAGGGCTGTTCGATTCTTCATCCTCCTGGTGACTTCGATCATGCATTCGTCAACAATCTCATCGCCACGAGCGAGCACAATATCGTCCAGGTTGATGATCTTGCAGAGAATCAAGCTGAATGGCTCGAACGATATCAGTCTATCGACAACGGCCGGCCTGATTCTCTTCACATTCGGCAATTCGGTCAGCGTGTCGAAGTAGATGTTCTTTCGAATTTCGAAGGCATTCGCCAGCTTCGAACCCAACTCCCGGAGGAGCGCGTCCTCCGAGGGGAGCACCTGGTTTTCCGGTTCTCGGAGAAATACAAGAAAGCCCTGGAGGCGACGAAATGAATCAAAGAGCGGAATCTGGATTACCACGAGATTCCGGAGTTCTCGCAATGCCGGCAGCAGGGCCTGTTCATGATCGGTATCGTGCTCCAGTAGCCCGACGTATTCATCCAGGGTAGTTGTTTTCAATTGGTGCAAATCGCTCTGGGAGTATCCCGCGGCGTGCAGCGACTCAAGTCTAATGACGACTGACCTGACCTCCTCCAACACAGATGTTGATGACTTCGAGGAGATCCCTTCGACTCTGAGTGTGTTCGCCAATCGATCCAGGAGAAAGATGATACAGGAGTGCAGTTGGCACTCCTGTCTGATGATTTCTGCTTCACCATCGATGTCTGAATCGTCGATTATTCGTCGAGATATCCTCTGGATCAGGTCAACCTTGATTGCTGTCTGATGATCCGTGTGCTTTGACTGATGCCCATCGACAGCTGTGGAGACATCCCTCGCCAGTTTCTGAAGAGTGCTGATTTGTGACTTCACAAAGACGTGATTGTCCTTCTTCACGGCTGCCAGAACGAGTCGGTTGTTGTCAGTGGAGTTGCCTGAAGGTGACAGCAGTAATTCCCCTGTTCTCAGAGTCGATAAGGTCTCCCGGATGTTACCCGCGACGCCGGCTGTCTCGGCACCGAGCAGCAGATCCAACGCTTCCTGCGAGCTGAAGACCTGCGGGCCTTGTATGTCCTCAAGAACGCCCCGCAGCCTCGCGTTGGACCTCAGATCCAGGTGCAGATTCTCAATCAAGTGCCGAGAGGACGCTGCCGATCCCGCCTCGCCGGCGACAACTTCGACACGAGACAACTTCCTGTCATGGGCCAGCAGGATCAATGCAGACAGGCCCACCCCCTCCAGAATGGCGGTCGGGATGAGATTGAAGTCGCTTCCCGCATGAACCAGTGATGCGACTCGAGCTTCAAGTGAGTAGTAACTCTTCTGGAGATTGGACCTCTTCTCGTTGAATAGCTTCTCAATGAACGGAAGAATGATGCTGCTGATAATCTCGATCCGTTCTGTCACTTCGCCGCCCTGGGATCCAACGCGGAGGCAGATGACACCACACATTTCCTTGTTTTCGAACAGCGGATAGATGATGGAATCTTCCCCGTATTCGCCAAGGATTGTGCTGTATGCCGAATCCAGGTCACCGAATGAGATGCTTCGCTTGTTTGGTGACGGAATCTCAGGGTCGGCTGTCGCGGCTCGATCATCGACCCCAATCGCATTGCATATGCACACGTCTGTCTTTTCACAATGACAGGCTATTCTGTTGACATTCTCGAACTCGGCCAGAATGCACCCGCATTCGATCTCGGTCTCTCGAATCAGGAAGGACAGAATGTTCTCGAAACACTCTTCAAATGAACATTCCTCGTTCCCGAGATCAATGACGCTTCCGAGTAGCTGTTGGACCTGGGGCAACACGTTCATGCGCACCAACTGCTCTTCTGCTTCTCGTCTCTGGTCATCGACATCCCTCCGCATACTAGCAGAGGACGGCAACGTTCTGTCAATAGGAGTAGCTTCCCGTTTTCAAGACCCGAGAGAAGTGGCCCCTCTTCGGACGCCGTTCACGCACTTTCCCCGCGCTTGAGCGTCCTCCGTCATCGGGCTATGCTCTCGGTTATGGCCATAAACCACGATTTCACCGTTGAAACCCTCGGCAAAGCAACTATCCCTTCGCCCATCACCTATTCGACCGTCCTGGGTGATGCAATCGCGAATTACGTTCGGGATGATGAGTACGTCCTCCACAACATAGAGGTGGATGCGCAACGAGAGAGCAAGACCCACACTCCCGCAGAGCTTCTCCAGAAAGCCGGCCCTCGCCAGCAGATCTATTTCTCCCCGGGCCACGTCCATGCGGCAATCGTCACCTGCGGCGGGCTGTGTCCCGGTCTGAACGATGTCATCCGGGCCATCACCAGATGTCTCTGGTACCGCTACGGAGTGCGCCGAATCAGCGGGGTGAGATTTGGCTACCAGGGATTTCTTCCGGAGAACAACATTCCAACCATGGAACTCAACCCGATTGTTGTGGATGACATTCACAAGATCGGCGGTACGGTGCTCGGATCTTCTCGAGGCGGCGGCAATCAGACTGAAGCCATTGTCGACACGATAGAGCGGATGAATGTCAACATGCTCTTCTCAATCGGCGGCGATGGTACGCAGAAGGGAGCGCTCGCGATTGCCGAGGAGATTGAACGTCGTGGCCTGAAGATATCGGTGATCGGTGTGCCCAAGACCATCGATAACGACCTGGCATTCATCCAACGCAGCTTCGGATTTGAGACTGCGGTGGGCGAAGCTACCGGGACGGTCTCCTCGGCGCACACCGAGGCACACTCGGCCATCAACGGGATTGGTCTGGTCAAGCTCATGGGACGCGACTCCGGCTTCATCGCTGCGCACACCGCGGTGGCGAGCCACGAGGCGAACTTCGTTCTCATTCCCGAGGTCCCCTTCGAGCTCGATGGACCGAACGGCCTCCTTGAACATCTGAAGAAACGCCTCGATCGTCGGGGCCATGCTGTGGTGATCGTGGCAGAGGGCGCGGGCCAGCAACTCTTCCCGGCCTCCGACGTGACCGACGCGTCGGGTAACCGCAAGCTGGGTGACATCGGGGTTTATCTGAAGGGGCAGATTATCGACCACTTCAAGAAGATCGGGATGAGCGTGAATCTCAAGTACATCGATCCGAGCTACATCATCCGGAGCGCAGTCGCGGCGCCAACCGACTCCCTCTACTGTTCCCGACTGGGCAACAATGCGGCTCACGCTGCAATGGCCGGAAAGACAAAGATCATCATCAGCCTGGTCAACAATGTCTTCGTGCACGTCCCCATCCAGATGGTGGTTTCTACACGCAATTGTGTCGATCCGGAATCCAGTCTCTGGCGTGACGTAATTGAGACGACGCATCAGCCCCTGATCATGACCAACGAGTAATCGCCCCGGACATTCAGGACGATAGATCGACTGAATATTCTCGCCTCGCCGGGGTAAGAGATGTCGAACGCAGTCAAAAAGGGGACGTCATGACAAACACGAACATCGGGACCACCGCGAGAACCGGAATCGGAATGGTAGCCATACTCGCGGCATTTCTGGTCATGGGGTGCGCGAGTCATGATGCGGTTGACAATGCCGAGACCCCGGCCGCAACCCCGGCGCAGGTTGAGGACAGCGAGAGGGAGGATGTTCAGGTGCAGTTTGTCGGGGTTTGGGAAGGATCTCTGAAGGTCCAGGGTGCCGAGATCGATATTGCCGTGAAGTTCCTCCAGGATCCAACCGTCGCCGCCGCGGCTGTGGACCTTCGCTCTGTCGCAACCATGGACATTCCCGTCCAGATGGCGTACGGACTTCCGCTCACCAATGTCAGTGCCACCGGCAACTCCGCAGGAGCCGCCATCCATTTCGAGCTGGTCACCTCGGGTCCGACCCTCGTCGCGGACGGAGAGATCACCGCCGACGCCGCGATCTCAGGCGTCTTCTCTCAGGGTGGTGCGTCGGGTGAGTTCGCACTCACGCGGGTCGCGGACCTTGAAGCCGCCGATCTGCCGGCAGCGGGGCAGACCGCAACAGGTATCGAGACCGCCGCCTCCGTAGAAATCGACGGCGGTACTCTCCACGGCACGCTCCTCATGCCTGAGACCGATGCACAGGCGCCGTTGGTGATCATCGTTGCCGGCTCCGGTCCGACAGACCGTGACGGCAACAGCCATATCCTTCCCGGCCGAAACGACAGCCTCAAGCTCCTCGCGGAAGGATTGGCGAGGGCCGGCATTGCGTCCCTCCGATACGACAAGCGGGGGCTCGGAGAATCCGTCTACGAAGGTCTCCGGGAAGAGGATCTGATCTTTGCGGATTTCGTGAACGACCTGCTCTCCTGGGTCCAATGGGCCGACACAAGAGGCGATCTATCGAACACATACCTGGCCGGTCACAGCGAAGGAGGGCTCATAGTCCTCTCAGCCCTCGCGGCCGATCTTGACGTCGGACTCGGTGTAGACCCCCGGGCAGCACGCCTGGCCCGGGATACGGTCTCGGGAGTCATCTGCATTGCCGCACCCGGGCGAGTGTTTGATGCCGTTGTCCTGGAGCAGCTGGAACGCAGTCTGGGCCCCGACTCGGCACTCTTCACGAGCGCGCGGCAGATTTTCGCCGCCATCCGCGACGGCAGCACGGTTCCGGAGGTTCCGCAGGAACTCGCGTCGCTCTTCAGGCCGAGTGTTCAGCCATACCTTCGATCAATAGTCCAGTTTGATCCAGCCGTTCTGGCCGCGGCCACCCCGCAGCCGCTTCTTGTCGTGAACGGTGTCGAAGACCTTCAAGTCCCCGTTTCCGAAGCGGAGGCACTTTCGGCTGCCCGGCCTGATGCCCGACTGGTCGTCATACCCGGGATGAACCACGTGCTGAAGATTGTCCCGCCGGCGGACCTTGCGGCAAATCAACGGTCCTACACAGATCCTTCATTTGGACTGTCCGAGGAACTGGTCAACGCAGTGTCGGAGTTCGTGCTCGGCCAATAAAAAAAGCCGGTACTCACTACCGGCTTTCTGATCTGCTGCATCAAGACAGCATCACTTGCTAATTAGCGCTTTTCGCGCTGAATAAAAAGAGCGGAAGGCCGGTACCACCGGCGCTGGAAGACTGGTGGCGTACTCATCTCCACCTCATGTATATGAACCAATCATATCCTCCAAGCCCAGTATAGCGCATCATTCCCACGCCGTCAAAGTTTTCGGCTACAATGGCGCGATGGGACATCGAATTCCGGCACACGTTGGACTCCTCTGGCTCTTTGCCCGGCGGTGTGTCATCTACAATCTTGTCCTTTCACTGCTGGGGGCGAGTGCGTTCTTCGCAGTATCACTCGCCTCCGCCGACACGGCTCAGGCGTTGTCCGACACGGCCGGCAGGGCAATCAGGATCGCGGCGTTGATGGGAGCGATTCTTGTCATGACCGCCGGTCAGGCGCTGGGCCTGGTTTCCATGCGGCTCTTTCACGGCAGGGAGTTCCCGTACTATCGGAACGCCGGACTCGGCGAAGGCGTTCTCGCCCTCGGTTCGTGGGCGGTGGCTCTCGTTGTGGGCGCGGTCATGCTGACAGCGGGGATGATATGGACCTGATCAGCAGCCTGGAGGTAGACAGTCTCACCCACTCGTTCGGGCAGCATCGTGTGCTGGCGGGGATCTTCCTCAAGTGCGAACCCGGTGAGATTGTTGGTGTGCTGGGGCCAAACGGATGCGGCAAGACCACGATGCTGCGCGCGCTGTTCGGAGTTCTTGACGCCGATTCAATGCACCTCGCCCTCGGTGGTGAGACGATGGATCACGCTTACCGTACCGAGCGTCTCGGTTACCTCGCCCAGGAACCATTCCTCCCCCGTCGTATGACGGTCAGAGGCGCCGTGAAAGGGTTGCTCGGGGAGAGCGAGATCTGCCGGACTCTCCTGGATCATCCTCGAATTGCCCCACTTCAGCGGCAGCGCGTCGGATCGCTCTCCGGCGGCGAACAGCGCTACCTGGAGGTGATGCTCATTGTCTCGTTGCCGGCGCCATTCGTCTTCCTGGACGAGCCGTTCACCGAGATTGAGCCCATCCACCGGGAACCGCTCAAGGATATGATCCGGCACGCCTCGCACACCGATCGCAAAGGAGTCCTCATCACCGATCATGCATACAGAGACGTTCTGGACACCGCCGATCGGATCGAGGTATTCGCAGGGGGCGTTCTTCGCCCGGCCTCAGGCGAGGCGGATCTCAAACGGTGGGGCTACACCCCGTGACCGGATGCGAATGACTTCATGTAGCCCGTGAGCGTTTCAACGCTCTCGATGGGGAGTGCGTTGTAGAGCGACGCGCGGACTCCGCCGACGCTGCGATGCCCCTTGAGACCGACCATTCCTTCGGCCGCCGCTCCCTTGATGAACTCACTCTCCAGATCCTCGGTCGGGAGACGGAAGACCACGTTCATGCTGGATCGATGTGCGGGATGAACCGGGCAACGAAAGAAATCCGGGTTCTCATTGATCATCCCGTACAGCAGCGCCGCCTTCTTGTCGTTGGTTCCCTCTACTGCCCCGAGGCCGCCCTGATCGGTGATCCAGTTCATGACCAGGCTGAGTGCGTGGATGCAGAACACCGGTGGTGTGTTGTAGAGAGACCCTTTGTCGGCATGGGTGCGATAGCTCAAATAAGCCGGCAGGCCTTTTCGTCCCTGCTCGATCAGATCCTTGCGGATGATGACAACGGTAACGCCGGCCGGGCCGAGGTTCTTCTGCGCACCGGCAAATGCCAGGCCGAACTGGCCCATGTCCACCTTTCGGCTGAGGATATCGCTGGACATATCAACGAAGAGCGGCACATCACCCGTCTTCGGGAAGGACTTCCACTGCAATCCACCGATGGTCTCATTGCTCGCGATGTGAACGTAGCGTGAACCGGACGAAGGCTTGACCGTCTCCGGAGACGGGAGAGTCGTATAGGCAGAATCAGCACCGTCGAAGAGGATGTTTGCGGCTGCGATGGCGTTCATATCGTCCAGGGCCTTCTTTGCCCAGGAGCCACTCACCACGATATCCGCGTGTTCGCCCTCCGACAGGAAGTTCATCGGGATCATGCCAAACTGGAGCGTAGCTCCCCCGCCGAGCAGCAGGACGTCGTAGTCGTCGGAGAGTTCCAGGTGCTTCCGGAGGCCGTCCAGAGCTGCGTTGTGCACCGCGTCGTATTCCTTGCTTCTGTGACTTGTTTCGACGAGAGAGAGGCCCTTGCCGTCGTAGTCAACCATCTGGTCCCGCAGTTCCTCGAGAACCGGCAACGGAAGGGTGGATGGACCCGCGTAAAAATTGTGTTTCCTCATCGATCTGCATCTCCTCTTGCGGAATTCTGTGGAAGAATACCGCCATACTATCGCCGCGATGTCAGTGGGTAAAGCCAGCCGCCCCTCGACTCAGAACCTTCCCGGACGGTATCTTGAGGATCGATCAAGAACATCATAGGAGCAAGATCCATGCAGCCCTCCACCGAACGAGTCCTGACGATTTTTGAGACAATCAACGCAATCCCCCGATGCTCCTCAAAGGAACGGGCGCTATCAGACTGGCTGGTCGGCTGGGCTTCCGAGCGCCAACTGGTGTGCGAGCGCGATGAGATGCTGAACGTACTCATCCGGGTGCCCGGGACCGGTGAGGCGGCGGACGCCGCACCCGTTGCCTTTCAGGGTCACCTGGACATGGTCTGCGAGAAGACCCCTGACTCCGAGCACAACTTCGACGCTGATCCAATCCGTTCCATGACCGAAGGTGAGTGGTTGACGGCGGACCGGACCACGCTGGGGGCCGACAACGGCATTGCCATCGCACTCGCTCTCGCCGTAGCTGAGGATGAAGAGATTGTGCACCCGCCACTGGAACTCCTCTTCACGGTGGATGAGGAAACAGGCCTTACCGGTGCCCAGAAGCTCAGTCCTGACTGGCTGCAGGCTAAGACACTGCTTAACCTGGACTCCGAAGACGAGGGCGTATTCACCATCGGGTGCGCCGGCGGACTTGGCTCCGTGATCTCGGTACCAATCAGCCATGTTGCGCCGGATTCGGGGTTCGAGTTTGTGAAACTGGCGGTGTCCGGTCTCCAGGGTGGGCATTCGGGTGTCGACATCCACCACGACCGCGCGAACGCCAATGTTCTCGCAGCGCGTGTTGCCCTGGACCTGCTGGAGAAGTTCGGTGCTGCTATTGCCGAGTTCCACGGCGGGAGTGCTCACAACGCAATTCCGAGAGACAGCCACGTTGTCCTCGGACTCAAGCCGCCGCACATGGATGATGCGCGTACGCTGGTCTCCGCCTGGCAGCGGATTCTCTCCGGCGAGTATGCGAGCACAGACCCGAACCTCACCGTTGAACTACGAGAGGCACAACGTCCTGAGCGGATTTTTGACGACGACTCAGCCGGGAGGATCATGGACATCCTCATGGGGCTTCCGCACGGCGTGGTTCGGATGAGCCGGGAGATTGCCGGTCTCGTGGAGACTTCGACGAATCTGGCAACCGTTCGGACCGCGGACGGGAAGGTGGAGATTGACACGAGCCAGCGCAGCTCGTTGGAATCTCAGTTGGAGGCAGTTGCCGCGCGTGTCGCGGCCGTCGCACGGCTAGGTGGCGGGTCCGTGAGAGTCGTCTCGCGCTACCCGGCATGGGAGCCGCAGGCGGAGAGCACTGTTCTCAGGAAGGCATCCGAAGCGTATCGGGAGCTCTTTGATGCAGAGCCGAGCGTAGAGGTCATTCACGCCGGCCTTGAGTGTGGCGTCATCGGGGCGAAGTACCCCGGGATGGAGATGCTCTCAATCGGTCCGACAATTCAGATGCCCCACTCGCCCGATGAACGAATGCATCTTCCATCACTCGAACGGTTGTGGGAGTTCCTCGTTCACCTGCTGCGCACCTTGAGGTAGCGTTCAATTCGGGACATCCCCTCGAGGATCCGATCCTCAGGGGCAAGGTAGCTCATGACCAGTGAGACGGGTTGATCCATGCCGTACAGATATCCGGGATGGGCTGCGACTCGGTGGTCCAGCAGGAGCTCCACGGCGATCTCCTCGTCGTCGGCTCCGGCAGGCAGGATCTCTGGATCGATTTCTACCGGCACGTGGATACCTCCTGCCGGCGGAACGGCGGACAACCCGTCAATGCGCGCAATCTCACCGAGCATCAATTCTCGCCTCCTGGCGATTTCCGCTGCCATGGCACGGGGAAACTCCATTCCCCCGGCAAACATTTCGGCGGCGATGAACTGGCTCATGCTTGAAGCGCTCAGGAACAGATCATTCTGCACCAGAAGATCCTCCACTGCCTGACCGCGGGTGTCGGCCGGACCACTCACGGCTATCCAGCTCACCTTGAGCTCCGGAGAGGCAAAGAGCTTGCTCACGCCGTTGATCGTATAAACGGGGACATCCGGAAGTAACGGCGCGGGCCGGGGGAGCGATGACCCGGCGAACAGGATTTCGCTGAAGACCTCGTCAACCACCAGAAACAGCCCGCGATTCTCACATATCGCGCCGATACGCCGGATCGTTGATTCCGAGATGACACTGCCGGTCGGGTTGTTTGGACTGATCAGCACGATTGCGGCGGTTCGGGGACGGAGGATTGCCCCAAGCTCGTCGGGATCGATCGACCAGTCAGCCGACCGGCGCTGGTCGTAGAAATCGACCGCCAGCCCGTTGCGGATGGCTATATCCTCGAACAGGGGATACCCGGGGCGCGGCAGCAGTACCCGATCGTCGGCGCTGCAGCGTGCGGCAAAGATGTGACTGTAGCTCTCGCTGGCTGAAGCGGTCACCACCAGCGAATCGGCGGGGACGGAGGAATCGTGGGGGACGGAGGAACCGGCGTCGCGGTAGTAAGCTGCAATGGCCGCTCGCAGCGCGGGATCACCGGCAGGGTCCGGCCGGTACTGCCTCGCATCGGCGCCGGCAAAGTATCGGTTGGTGGCGGCATGGATCACCGTCTGTGGATAGCGGAACCCGCAGCTGTGGAAATTGGTATCGATGAGATCAATGAAATCAGAGTGCTTTTCGGCTTCTCGCCGCGCGCCGCCGTATCGATTTTCCATGCAGGGTCCGGGACTCAGACGGAGACAATGAAATTCACCATCAATTCCGCGACGGCGCTCGCGATCTCAGGCGAAGCGAAGAGATCATTGTGTGCGACTCCTGCGGCTTCCTCGAACAGGTGAGTTCCGGCTCCGATCACGCGGGCAAACTCCTCCGACTGAGAGACAGGGACGATCCGATCTGCCGGGCTCGCGATTACGAGGGACGGCTGTTGCAGCGGGGTCGGAAAGAAGGCGGAGTGAAACCAGTGGGGCTCAAAGGCGAGGCTCTGGATGCCCGGGCCCTCCGGCACCGCGGCCCGGAACACCGCTCGCTTGACGGTCCGGGGCGTGAGCGAGGAGAAGAACCGGGGACGGAGGAAGATTGGGGGAATGAGGCGGCGCCGAAGGAGGAACTGCAGGAACGCGCCGGGCAGGTGCTCTTGTTCGCCAAATGGTGGCGCGAGCATGACCGCCGCAGATACGATCTCCGGGCCGAGGTCGCGTGCGGCAACTGCCGCGAGGACCGCGCCAAGGCTGTGACCGATCACCGCAACCGGTGCGTCGCACTCCAGGCTGTGCCGCCTGACCCGGGCCTTTGCCTTGTTGAGCAGGTCGGTGACGGTCGTCGCCTCGAGATCAGGCGTAGCGATTGGCCCCAACCGATCGTTGAGGGCGGCCTGCAGTGGGCCCCAGATGTAACCCCGCACTCCATATCCGTGGAGCATCACAGCGCCGGCAGGTTTCATGGCTCCAGTATACTCATCGCCATCGCGGCGTGATATAGTTGACTAGAGACCTTCTCAGGGGGGTGTAGACGTGCGGAATCTTCTCATACTTGCCGCAATCTTTGGTGTCGTCGGGCTGGTCGTGGGCTACCTGATCTTCGGAAGGTTTGGCATCACCAACGAGCTTATCCCGCTTCACGATCTCTTTTCATCGGGAGACGGAATATTGGGCGAGATCGGTCGGGAGGTTGCGGGATTTGCGGATAAACGCCAGAGCATCTACATCTCGGGAGGTGTCGGTATTGTGGTTGGCGTGGCGCTTGGCTTCGTCCTCAGGCGACGAAGATAGGAGAAGAGTGCGGTTCGATGGTTTGTGGGTCGGTGAGGTGGTATATTTCGGGTAGAATACGCCGTGTTGCCGCGCACCGCGGGCCCTGGTGAACGACCCATAGCGGCCGAATGGAGGCGATCTATGAAACGAAACATTCTCTTTGTCATTCCGCTGTTGCTGGTGGCAACAGTCGTGATGGGACAGGAATTCACCGTTGACTACGTGGACGGGTACCTGGATGTTGACGACAGCGGCAGCTGGTACGAGTTGTACATCGGTGATCCTGTCGGCGCGAGCGATACGGTTCGTCTGGGTCAAGACTCCTACGCTGAGCTGAGTGATGGGATAATCACGATCAAGCTCACCCGGCCGGGTACCTACGCGATCAGTGAGCTGTCTGCTTCAGCGCGAAGGACTGAATCCAGCGGGATTGGCGGTCTCGTCCTCGGCCGGATAGGCCGATTGACCGGACAACAGGATCAGCAGGAGCAAACGGCCGCCGGAGGCGTGCGTGCTTCTGAGGCCGTCAATCAGAACCAACCGACGTGGGCCGGCGGAGAGAGCGTGGACGAACTGATTCAGAACGGGCTCGGCCTGCTGAACCAGGGGGAGTTCCAGGATGCCTACTGGGTATTCCAGGAAGCCTACGACTACGCCCTTGACGACGACGAGTACGCGAAGAGCCTGTTCTACTACGGTTACGGCGCCGCGCTCATCGGAAGCCCCGGAGAGGCGTTCGATTTACTCGAAGAGGTTGGACCGGATCCCGATACCGACTACTTCGCAGATCACGTGATCGTGCTCGGCCAGCTTCTCATTGAGACATTTGCGTATGAAGACGCCATTGAGTATCTCGCCCTGCTGACCGAGGATACGGGCGCCGAGAAGGGTGCGCAACAGTCGGCCCTCCTCCTTTCCGGGTTGGCATACGACGGGCTGGGCGACGTGAGACTCGCCAGGCAGTATCTGGAGCGCTCGCGCGATGCTGTTCCGGAGAGTGAGAGCGCGAAGATTGCCGAGCAACTGCTCGGTCAGCTTTAGAGTGTAACGCCGAGGAGGCGGGCGTACCCGGCAAGGACCGGGTCAGACCCGCCACCGGCGAGCACCTTCTTGGTCAGTACCTTGCCGAGTTGAACACCTTCCTGATCGAAACTGTTGATATTCCAAATGAGCCCCTGAAACATGACCTTGTTTTCATAGTGTGCGAGGAGGGCCCCGAGCGAAGCAGGTGTCAATCTATCGCCGTGAATCAGGCTTGACGGACGCCCCCCCGGGAAGTTCTTGTTGGCGTTGTCGTCTCGTTTGCCGAGGGCGAAGGCCACAATCTGGGCCGTAAGATTCGCCGTGAGCTTTGTCTGACTGGACGAGCCGTCAAAATCGAGATCGGCATCGCTCTGATTCTGGCGAAAGCCAATGAACTGGAGTGGTATCACCGATGTCCCCTGGTGGAGGAGTTGGTAGAAGCTGTGCTGGCCGTTGGTACCGGGCTCTCCGAAGATGATCGGGCCGGTGTCGTAGGCCACCGGCTCACCGTCGCGATTGACCTGTTTGCCGTTGCTCTCCATGTCCAGTTGCTGGAGATGGGCCGGGAAACGGATGAGCGCCTGACTGTAGGGCAACACCGCCGTGGCCGGCAGACCCAGCACGTTCCGCTCATACACACCGATGAGCGCATCCATGAGTGCGGCGTTGTTTGCCGCGACCGGGTCCAGAGCCAGGCGATCGGCCTCGTGGGCGCCGGCCAACAGTTCCTCGAACACTTCAGGTCCGTATGCCAGTGACAACACGGTCCCACCCACCGCGCTGGTGCTCGAGTACCGCCCGCCGATGAAGTCGTCAATGAAGAACGAGTCCAGGTAGTCGGCCGACCGTGCCATGGGACTGGTCTCGGAGGTTACTACGACAATCTGCTTCTTCGGAGAGGCAACGCCGCCGCCACTCAACCATCGGATTGCCAGAGCCTCGTTGGTGAGCGTTTCCTGGGTCGTGCCGCTCTTGGACACCACGATGAACAGCGTGGTTTGGGGGTCCAACCCCCGTAGCGCGATTGCCGCGTCGTCGGGATCAACATTGGATATGAACCGTGTTTCCAGGAGCGGGCCGCGGCGCCGTTTTCCGGCGTACTCGTACTCGTGGCCCAGAAGCGCCAGGAAGAGCGCTCGTGGGCCGAGGTCTGATCCGCCGATCCCGATCTGCACGATGCTGGTGAACGCGCTGCCGCCCGCGGCCGTAATGGATCCGCCATGCACCGCCCGCGCGAAGTCACCGAACCTCCCGCGCTGCTCCTCGTAGAACTCTCTGACGCTCCTGCCCTCGGGCGCCACATCTGCGCCGAGTTTGCCACGGCAGAGATGATGAAGAACCATGCGTCCTTCGCCGGCATTCATGATCCCGCCGTCCAGGATCTCCCGGTACTTCGCAATCAACTGCTGTTCGTCCGCAATTCCCTGAAGCTGCGCGAGTATCGGTTGATCCACCGGCTTCGCCGCATAGTTGTAAACGAGGCCGGCGCCGATTGGTATTTCACTCTCAGCCAGTCGATCCGCGCAGAGGAGAGCACTCAGGTTTGGTCGCTCAACTTCCAGAAGACGCGTGAAGCTCTCGACCCGATCAAGATTGCGGTATTCGATCCTGGCCATGCTACCCTCCTGCGGTCTACTTCTCGTGGAATCCTGCCATCGCTTTCATCTCCGCCGCCGGTCCCTGGTCCGCCGGTTTGTGCTTATGCACGATGGAAGCCACCCCGGTTGCCAGACCATAGAGATTGATAAACCCGGTGGCATCGCTGTGGTCATACGCACTCTCGCCGAAGCTCGCCAGGTCTTCAATATAGAGCGAATACTCGGACTTCCGACCGGTAATGATGGTGTTGCCCTTGTAGAGAACCATTCGCACCGATCCAGTCACGTACTCGCTCGACTTCTCCATGTAGGCATCCATGGCCTCGCGGAACGGGGTGAACCACTTGCCGGAGTAGACAATGTCCGCGTACCGGAGCGCCAGCTGGTTCTTCATGCCCAGGGTGTCAAAATCAAGGGTGATCATCTCCAGCTCGCGCAATGCCTTGAACAGAATCGTGCCACCGGGAGTCTCGTAGACGCCCCTGCTCTTCATACCGACGAGTCGGGTCTCAACGAGATCCGTTCGGCCTATCCCGTTTTCTCCCCCGATCCGGTTCAGCGTGGAGAGGAGGTCCAGTGGTTTCATTCGCTCGCCGTTGACTGCCGTCGGAATACCGCGCTCAAAATCGATGACGACCTCAGTCTCCTTGTCGGGCGCGTCCTGAGGCGATTGGGTCAGGCGGAACATGTCGGCCTGGGGAGAGGTCCACGTGTTTTCCAACTCGCCGCCCTCGTGACTCATGTGCCAGATATTCCAGTCGCGGGAGTAGATATTCTTCTTCGAGATGCCTTTGAGCGGAATATTCTTCTTCGTTGCGTATTCAATTGCCTGCTCGCGGCTGTTGATCTCCCACAGGCGCCACGGCGCGATTACCTTGAGATGAGGCGCGAGCGCCTTGTAGGTGAGCTCAAATCGGACCTGATCGTTTCCCTTGCCGGTACACCCGTGAGCCACAGCATCGGCGCCCTCCTGGAGAGCCACATCAACCTGGTGCTTTGCCTGCAACGGGCGGGCGATGGAGGTGCCCAGGAGGTACTTCCCCTCGTAGATGGCCCCGGCTCGAAGCATGGGGAAGAGGTAGTCGGTCACAAACTCCTCCCGGATGTCCCGGACGTAGAGCTTGCTGGCGCCCGCCGCAAGGGCCCGTTCTTCCATCTCCTCGAAGTTCTCTACCTGGCCAACGTTCGTGCACACGCCGACCACCTCGGTGCCGGGATAGTTTTCCTTCAGCCAAGGAATGATGATTGATGTATCCAGCCCGCCCGAGTAGGCGAGTACGATTTTCTTTACCTGGTCCATAGGGTCTCCTTCTTACTGTTCACAGCTTCCCGCCGGTGGCGGGTCAAAGCCCGAGCGCGTTTCGCAATGTTGCCACTCCGAGCGCGAGTTCCTTCTCTCCGATGACGAGTGGCGGTGCAATACGGACTACGTTGCTGCTCGATCGCAACAACAACACCCCCTGATCCCGGCAGCACTCCATGATCTCGGATATGCGAGCCGCCGGATCCTCCGCCTCAACGA
>JAHOYX010000174.1 GCA_019038705.1 Spirochaetales bacterium | reverse complement strand
TTCAATCGATTGATGACGTCCGGGGTGTCCTCGACAACTTCCGGAATGGCCTCATACTCGCTCGAGAGCACGTGAGCCGCACCCTCGCTGTCATAACTCGTAATGCGCACCGCGCTTACGGCATAGCCCTGAATGGACGAGAGTAGAACACGGCGGAGGCTGTTGCCAATCGTTGTTCCGTATCCTCGTTCAAAGGGATATGCAATGAACTTGCCATACGTCGGGTTGACCTCGGAATGCTCAAAAGTGATTCCTTTCGGTCGCTTGAATCCCTTCAGCAAATTCTTGCGTGCCATGTGCTCTCCTTGCTGTGAACTAGACGCGGCGACTCTTGCGCGGGCGACATCCGTTGTGTGGAATCGGAGTGATGTCCTTGATGCTCTTCACCCACAGACCAAGAGCTCCAAGGCTCCGGATCGCCGACTCTCGACCAATACCGGGTCCTTTGACAAGGACATGGACTTCCTTCAAACCTGCGTCCATTGCCTTCTTGGCTGCGGTCTCGGCGGTCGTCTGCGCCGCATATGGTGTAGACTTCTTCGCTCCACGGAAACCGAGGGACCCGGCGCTCGCCCACGAAATACCGTTCCCGCTAAGATCGGTCACCGTGACGATCGTATTGTTGAACGTCGCCTGAATGTAGACTTTTCCCTCGAATACTGAACGTTTCTCTTTCTTCTTCTTGCTTTTGGCCACCGATTACTCCTTAGACAGCCTTCTTCTTCCCGGCCACAGTTTTCTTCCGTCCCTTTCGAGTCCGCGCGTTGGTTCGGGTCCGTTGACCTCGGAGCGGCAACCCTCGGCGGTGGCGGAGGCCACGGTAGCAACCGATGTCCATGAGACGCTTGATGTTGAGCGAGGTCTCTGTCCGAAGCCGCCCCTCAACCTTGTAATCGTTCTCAATCACATTCCGAAGTTTGTTGATATCTTCGGGTGTGATGTCATTCATCCGAGCGGTCCCGTCAACACCCGCTGTCTCACAAATGGCCTGGGCGCCGGAACGTCCAATCCCAAATATGTAGGTCAGCGCAATGGAAACTGGTTTGTTCGGAAGGTCAATTCCTGCAATGCGAGCCACGTAAGCCTCCTATCGCTGCCGCTGCTTGTGTTTGGGATTGCTGCAGATTATCCGCACAACCCCTCGGCGACGAATCACCTTGCATTTGTCGCACATGGGTTTGACGCTAACACGTACCTTCATACTACACCTTCCTATAGATATGGGACCCTACGGGCCCCCGGAATCTTCCAGATCCATGGAGAACCTTCAGGGTCCCTCTAGGAACCCTAAAGGTTTCTACTGCGAATCTTGCCACGCTTCGTCAGACCGTCATGGTGATGCATCCGCAGCGAGCCCTCGATCTGCGACATCAGATCAAGGTCAACTCCGACCATGATGAGCAGTGATGTCCCGCCCATCAGGAACGCAACCTCTCGCGGAAACCCAAAGAGTTGCTGGAGCAACGTGGGGATCACCGCAATAAATGCCAGGAACAACGATCCAGGCAAGATAATCCGATTGAGAATCCGAGTGAAGTACTCCTCCATCTTCTCCGGCCGAATGCCCGGAATTGATCCGCCGTTCTCACGGATGTTCTTGGCGATTTCCATTGGATTGAGCGTGACCTGGGTGTAGAAATACGCGAAGAATATAATCAGGAGCGTGTAGGTTACTATGTACGCCGCACCGCTGGGCCGTAGCCAATATGAGAATGTCTGGAGCCAGCGGATGCTCGGCCCGAGGCTCTGCGCGATCTGAAGCGGAAACACCAGGATAGAACTCGCGAATATGACCGGAATGACACCAGACGGATTGATCTTGAACGGCACGTAGGTGTTCTGGGCACCATACATGCGCCTGCCGACAACCCGTTTCGCGTAGTGCACGGGAATCTTCCTCTGGCCTCGCTGCTCATAAATGACCAGGGTAACCACGCCGACAAAAATCCCAAAGACCACGATGACGAAGACCGGGTTCAACTCGCCGCGCTGCACAGTCTGGATCAGGACCCAGACCCCCTGCGGCATCCGTGACACGATACCGGCAAAGATAATCAGCGAAATGCCGTTCCCGATCCCTCTCTGATTTATCTGCTCTCCCAACCACATGAGGAATATGGTCCCCGACGTGACAGTGAGCAGTGAGACGAAGGTGTACAACCCTCGCGAGAGGGTGATCGCATTCGGGATGCTATCGGCATAAACCGTTACGGCAAAACCCTGGACAAGACAGATGGCGACCGTCCCAAATCGGTTGTACCGCTGGATGCGTTTTCTTCCACCCTCTTCCTGGGAGATCTTCTTCAGCTTCGGAAACACCAGCAGGAGCAACTGCATGATGATGGTCATGCTGATGTACGGCATGATCCCGAGCATGAATACCGAGAATCTCGAGAATGCACCACCTGAGAAGAAGTCAAGGTAGTCGGTTACCGTGAGACCACCGGATGCGCTCTGCGTCAGGAAGTACGCCTGCACGGCGCTGAGATTGATGCCGGGGATCGGCAGGGTTGAGCCGAGCCTGTGAATCAGCAGGATACCCATCGTGAAGAGGATACGGTCCCGAAGATCTTTTATACGGAAGATGTCAGACAGCGGATTGCCAGCCATTCGCTACTTACTGTCCTTTTCAGCTGTGTCCGAATCAGATGAAGCATCTGATTCAGCTTTTTTCGGCGCACTCTTCTTTGGAGCGCTTTTTTTCGGAGCGGAGGCTTTGGCCTGATCTGGGTCCTTCGCTTCCACTGCGGCCGGTTTCTTCGATTCAGCCGATGCTTTCGCGGGCGCTTTTGCCTCGGCTGCCTTCTCCTTCTTCACGGCCGGCGCTTCCCCTTCTCCCGCCTTTGGCGCCGCCTTCTTGGGCTTTGGCTTTGCCTCGACCTTAGGGGCTGCCTTCTCCGGCTCTGCCTTCACCTCGGTCTTTGCCGCAGCCTTCTTCGGCTCAGCCTTCACTTCGGCCTTTGGCGCGGCCTTCTTCGGCTCTGCCTCGGGCTCCGGGCTTGCTTCCGGGCTTGCTTCCGGGTTTGCCTCCGCGGTTTCCTTTCCGGCGATGTTGTCTACGGTTCCGCCTGCAGCCACGATCTTAGCCGCTGCAGATCGGGAGACACGAACGCCCACAACCGTGAACTTCTTGCTGACTTCCCCATCGCCCAGGATCTTCACGAGCGAATCCCGATTCCCGATCAGGCCGTGACCACGCAGGGCCTCGATGTTGACCGTGTCGCCACTGCTGAAACGGGCCTCGATCGAAGCCAGACTCACGACGACGTACTCTTTCTTGAACGGATAGTTAGAGAATCCACGACGCGCGACCCGACGATAGAGCGGCATCTGTCCGCCTTCGAATCCTGGACGCACACCGCCGCCCGACCGCGAGTTCTGCCCCTTCGTGCCTTTGCCCGCAGTAGTGCCGGTCCCACTTCCGTTGCCCCGGCCGAGTCGTTTTCGCTGTCGAGTCGCTCCCTTGGGGGGCTTGAGCGTCTCCATTACTTCATCTCCTCGTACTCAACCATGTGCGTGATCGATCGAATCATCCCGCGAATCGCCGGGTCGTCGTTCTTCACGACCGATTGATGCATCTTCCTCAGGCCCAACGCACGCACAGTCTTCCTGTGCGCGGGCTTTGCGCCAATTGGGCTGCGCGTAAGGGTGATCTTGAGCCGTGCCATTTCTACCCCCACATTTCCTTGACCGACTTGCCGCGGTCCCGCGCCACTTTTCGAGCGTCCATCAGACCGGTGAGGCCCTGAAATACTGCCTTCACAATGTTGATAGCGTTCTGACTACCGAGGGACTTGCTCAGAATATCATTGATCCCGCCAACTTCCATGACAGCACGTACCGGACCACCGGCAATGATTCCGGTTCCGGGAGCCGCAGGCTTGAGTAGCACCTTGGCGCTCTTGAACTCACCCTGAATCCGATGCGGAATGGTCGAGTTCTTCATCGGCACCTTGATCACATTCTTCTTGGCCTTCTCAACACCCTTGCGGATTGCCTCGGCAACATCATTTGCCTTGCCGTATCCGTATCCGACCGTCCCGTTCTTGTCACCCACTACAATGAGCGCCGAGAATGAGAAGCGTCGGCCACCTTTGACGACTTTTGCAACTCGGTTGAGCTTGATCAGCTTCTCCGTAAAATCTCGATCTCGATCCTGATCCACCAGAGCCTCCTAGAACTCAATCCCGGCTTTGCGAGCACCATCCGCAACGGCCTTCACCACCCCGTGGTAGAGATTGCCGTTTCGATCAAACACCGCACGGGTGATTTTCTTTTCTTTCATCTTCTTGCCCAACGAGATCCCAAGCTTCTCACCATCCGCAACACTCGGTTTCAAGCCTTTCGTCTCACCGCCTTGACTCGATACCGAAAGCAGTGTCTTTCCTTCAAGGTCATCGATGACCTGAACGTACAGGTGGCGATTACTCTTGAAGACGCTGATCCGCGGCCGCTCCACCGTACCGGAGATTCTCTTCCGGACATGGAGTTTTCGCCTTCTGCGCCGCACATTCTTCATTATCAGTCGTTTCATGCATCTACCCTATTTCACGCCGGCTTTGCCGACCTTCCTGCGGACGTGCTCGTTCTCGTAACGAACGCCCTTGCCCTTGTAGGGCTCCGGGGGTCGTACAGAGCGAATCTCCGCGGAACTCTGACCAACACGTTGCTTGTCGATGCCTTCGATCGTGATCTTTGTGGGACCGTCGCAGGTGATCGACAGATCGTCCGGAATCGGATACTCGACCGGATTTGAGAAGCCAAGGTTCAACACCAGAATCTTGTCCTGCACCTCGGCGCGATAACCAACACCGTTGATCACTAGAACCTTGCTGAACCCGGCACTAACCCCGATAACCATGTTGTTAACGAGGTTCCGGTAGAGGCCGTGCATGCTCTTCGCTCGCTTGGAGTCGTTCACGCGCTCAACAACTACCATTTCATCGGCAACAGCGATCTTGACCTCAGGTTGATAGTCCTGGGTCAGCACACCCTTTGGTCCCTTGACTGATACCGTCGATCCTTTGACTTCAACGGTCACCCCTTGGGGAATCGCAACAGGCAGTTTACCTATTCGTGACATGCTCCCCTCCTACCAGACCGTACAAATCAATTCACCACCAACCTTGCGCTCAAGCGCTTTTCGCCCGGTGGTGACTCCTTCGGATGTCGAGACTATCAGAGTGCCGTAGCCGTTGAAGACTCGGGGCATCTTCTTGTAGCCCGCGTAGACACGGCGACCCGGGGTCGAAATCTTCTTCAACCCATGGATTATCGGATTTGCCTCGTCATCGTACTTCAGAAAGACCCGAATCACCGTAAGTGGCTCTCGCGTCACCTTCTTGAAGTTCTTGATGTACCCTTCATTTTTCAGAATCTTCACGATTTCCAGCTTGAGCTTGGAGGTCGGAATGTCCACCTTCTCAAACTTTGCCATCGCGGCATTCCGTATTTTCGTTAGCATGTCTGCTACAGGATCAGAAACGCTCATACACCTCTCTCCTACCAGCTCGACTTCGTAACGCCGGGAATCATGCCTTCACTCGCCAGCTTCCGGAAGCAGACGCGACACATCTGGAACTTCCGCATGTATCCGCGGGGTCGTCCGCAGACTCGGCACCGTCGAACCAGCCGGGTACTGTACTTGGGGGTTCGCTGAGCCTTAATAATCATGGACTTCTTAGCCATTGCGCCTGTCGCCTCCTACTTGCGGAACGGCATGCCGAGTTTATCCAGCAACCGTTTCGCCTCTTGGTCCGTCTTCGCAGTCGTGCAGATAGCGATATTCAAACCGCTGATCCGTTCGATCTTGTCATAGTCGATCTCGGGGAAGATGATCTGCTCCGTCACCCCGAGCGAATAGTTGCCGTGACCGTCGAAGGAGTTCGGGTTCAGACCCCGGAAGTCCTTGACTCGTGGCAGCGCAACATTCACAAGGCGGTACATGAAGTCATACATTCGATTGCCACGCAGTGTTACCCGAGCGCCAACCTCCATACCTTCACGAACTTTGAAGTTCGCGACCGACTTCTTCGCCTTCGTCTTCACCGCTTTCTGACCGGCTATCAATGAGAGCTCAGAAACTGCAACATCAAGCAGCTTCTTGTTCTGAATCGCTTCGCCGACACCCATGCTCACAACGACCTTCTCCAGCCGCGGCAACTGCATCGACGACCTGTACTGAAACTCTTCCGTGAGTTCCTCCCTGACCTTTTCGCCATAGAGGACTTTCAATTGCGGGACGTACTTCGTTTCTGCCATGCGATTTACCTAGACGGTCTCTCCGTTCTTCTTTGCAACACGGACCTTGGTGTCGCCGTCCATTCGGACACTGACCCTGGTCTGTTCGCCGCCGCGCGTGACAAGCATCACGTTTGATAAATGGATGGATGCCTCAATTTCTGCAATCCCGCCACGATCCTCCTGACGCTTCTTCCGCATTGCCTTCTTCACAATATTGATTCCCTCGACAAGAACACGACCTTTGTCTCGGTCGACACGCAGCACTCTGCCCGTCTTGCCCTTGTCTTTCCCGGAAATCACCTTCACCTGGTCGTCTTTCTTGACCCGATACTTTGGCATCAGTTCAGTTCCCCTTACAACACTTCCGGTGCGAGCGAGATGATCTTCATGAAATCGCCGTCACGCAACTCTCGAGCGACGGGCCCGAATATGCGCTTGCCCTTTGGATTCTCCTGGGCATCGATGATCACACAAGCATTGTCGTCAAACCGAATGTAGGTGCCGTCTATGCGCCTGTATTCCTTCCTGGTTCGTACAATCACGGCGCGCTCGACGTCTCCCTTCTTCACAGGGGCGCCCGGCAACGCATCCTTGACGGCCACGACGACGATGTCACCAACACCGGCATACTTGCGTCTTGTACCGCCAAGAACCTTAATGCACTGCGCCCGCTTGGCTCCGCTGTTGTCCGCGACATTCAGGTAGCTCTGCATCTGAATCATGTATCTACCCTCACCCTAGCGTGCGCGCTCGACGATCTCCAGCAATCGCCATCGCTTTTCCTTGCTGATCGGTCGCGACTCCACAACTCGCACCGTGTCACCTTTGTTGGCGTCGTTCTGCTCATCGTGCGCCTTCACCTTCTTGGTAACCTGCACGTATTTCTTGTACAGACCGTGCAGCCGTCTGTTCACAATGGCAACAACGATGGTCTTGTCCATCTTGTCGCTGACGACCGTGCCAGTGAGCACCGCCTTTCCGGCGGTCCGAGCCGCCTTTGGTGCGGCTCCTGGCGCAACGGCACCGTTTTTCGTCGGTTCCATCGCCTATTCCTCCAATACCTTCTCTACATCCGCATGGTTGTAGATGAGGGTGTTCACCCTGGCAATCTGGCGCCGCAGAGTCCGTTTCTCCAACGGATTGTCTACATGCCCGACCACCATGTTGAATCGCAAATCTCGATACTTCTTCTTTAACTCTTCCTTCTTCGTTAGCAATTCTTCAAACGTCAACTCTGTGAATGAATTTCTCATGGTTATGCCACACCCCTTCGCGAGACAAACTTCGTCCTTAACGGAAGCTTGCTTGCAGCAAGAGTCATAGCCTCGGTCGCCAGTTCCGTGCTGACACCGGCGATCTCGAACATCACCGTCCCGGGCCGAACCGGAGCCACCCAAGCCTCAGGACTGCCTTTGCCCTTGCCCATCCGAGTCTCCGCCGGCTTCTTGGTGTACGGGACGTCAGGAAAAATCCGAATCCACACCTTTCCACCGCGCTTCACGTGTCGGGTCATGGCGACTCGGGCGGCCTCTATCTGACGAGCGGTTACCCAACCGCTTCCCAACGAAACCAACCCATGCTCACCAAACGCTATGGTATTGCAGCGGGTAGCTCGTCCGAGCAGTGACCGCTTCGCCCGTCGCTGCTTCTTCCTGTACTTCGTTCGTTTTGGACTCAGCATGTCTTACCTCGATGACTCCTCACTCCGAGTAGCCGGCCGTTCGCGCCGCTTCCGAACAAGGAGTCCGGCGTCTTCCTTGGAATCCTTCCGGAGGACTTCGCCGTTGAATATCCACACCTTCACACCGATCGTACCGAACGTCGTGCGGGATTCTGCAAATCCATAATCGATGTCAGCGCGCAATGTGTGTAGTGGCACACGCCCGGCCTTCTGCGTCTCGGTTCGAGACATTTCACCGCCGCCGAGCCTGCCCGCAATGCGAATCTTGATTCCCGCGACACCGGCCTTGTTGGCGCCCCCGATGGCCATCTTCAGCGTGCGACGAAACGAGCTTCGTGTGCGCAGCTGCCTGGCAACGTTCAGCGCGATTACCTGAGCATTGGTCTCAGGTCGCTTGATCTCCTTGATCTTTATCTGGATCTTCCTGCCGGCCGCGTGTTGCAGTTTCGCACCGATCTTCTCGATATTTGAGCCCTTCGTCCCGATTATCACACCCGGACGAGATGTTTGGATCATGAGGGTGATCCGCTGCGGGTGGCGAATGATTTCCACATCCGCAATCTCTGCGTTCCTGGTTTCCGGCATGTTCTCCAGGATACGTCTCAGCTTCAGATCTTCGTGGAGTGTCTTCGCGTACTCACGTGGGTCCACATACCACTTTGACTTCCAATCCTTGTTGATGCCAATACGAATCCCGTATGGGTGTACTTTCTGCCCCACGCTATTCCCCCGTTCGTCCAATCTCGTCAACGACTACCGTGATATGACTCATTCGCTTGTGCAACATATCTGCCCGTCCACGACCGCGGAACCATACCCGTCGCAGCCGCGGTCCTTCATCCACTCGCAGTTCCTTGACGTAGAGCATGCCTTCATCGAGATCTTTGTTCTGCTCCAATGCGTTGGATGCAGCAGACTTGAGAACTTTCTTTATGAGGCCGGCGCCCTTCTGCGGCAGGTTCTCGAGGATTGCCACAGCCTGGGTATACGGGCGTTTGCGCACGGCGTCGGCTACCGGTCGAACCTTGAACGGAGAAACCATAAGGAAACGAGCGATGGCGCGGTACCCGGTCTTGTCTGCCATGCCTACCTCCGCGCCTTTCGATCGCTTCCGGCATGACCCCTGAACAATCGAGTCGGTGCAAACTCTCCGAGCTTGTGACCAACAAGATTCTCCGTGACGTACACCGGAACCCAGGTCTTTCCGTTGTACACACTCACCGTGAGTCCCACCATCTCAGGTATGATGGTAGAGGTGCGTGAATAGGTCTTGATCATCTTCTTCTCACCGCTTCTGTTCATCTCCACCACACGCGAGTAGAGGCTTTTCTCGATGAACGGTCCCTTCTTGATGGAACGTGACACTGCTCTCTCCTACTTCCGCCGCTTGACGATGAACTTGCTGGACGACTTCCGCTTCTTGCGAGTCTTGTACCCTTTCGTTGGCTGTCCCCAGGGACTCACCGGATGTCGACCGCCGGAGGATCGACCCTCACCGCCGCCAAGCGGATGGTCAACCGGGTTCATTGCGACACCACGGACCTTCGGGCGACGCCCCAGATGGCGAGCGTTGCCTGCTTTGCCAAGCGTCGTGTTCATGTGATCTTCGTTACCGACAATGCCGATCGTAGCCTTGCACCGTCGAAATACCATTCTCATTTCACCCGATGGCAACTTCAGCGTGACGTAATCCTTATCCCTGGCAACGAGGACCGCCCCGACCCCCGCCGAACGAGCGAGCTGACCACCGCGTCCGAGCTGAAGCTCGACGTTGTGCACGGTCGTTCCCAGCGGAATGCTCTCGAGCGGCAACGAGTTGCCGACAGTCGGTGCAACCGCGTCACCGGAAAGGATGGTCACACCACGCTCAAGACCCTTTGGCGCCAGAATGTAACGCTTCTCGCCATCTGCGTAAACAATCAGAGCAACGTTTGCGCTCCGGTTCGGATCATATTCAATCGCTGTGACGCGACCAGGCACACCGTTCTTGTCGCGCCGAAAATCGATCTCTCTGTAGAGTCGCTTGTGACGCCCGCCCTTCCGCCGAACACTGATTCGCCCCGCCGAGTCACGGCCAGCCTTGAATGCCCGACCTTTGGTCAATCGTTTCTCAGCGTCCTTCTTGTCCAGGTCGCTATAGTCGACGGTCGTTCGATACCGCAGGCCGGGCGTTATGGGATTGTACTTCTTCAATGCCATCGTCAGGCCCCTTCAAAAATGCCGATCGTCTCATTCGGCGGAAGCGTCACAATTGCCTTCTTCCAACTGGATGTATAGCCCTTGCGATAGCGAACACGCTTTGGCTTCCGTTTCACATTCAGGACCGTGCAGGAAATTGGATGCACGTTGAACAACTCTTCAATTGCTGCCCTGATTTGTATCTTGTTAGCCCGCGGATCCACACGAAACGCGTACTTGTGCACTTCCCGCAGTCTGTTTGACTTCTCTGTAAGCAGCGGGTTAATGATGATCTTGTCCGCATCCATTACGGCTTCTCCTTGCCTGGCACGGTCCCCTTGCCGGACGCATCAGAGTAGAACTCATTGAGTCGCTGCGCCGCAGTCTCCGTAACCACCAGCTTCCCACCATAGAAGAGGTCGTGAGCACGGAGCCGATTGTATGAGAGCATCCTGAGCCACGGGATGTTTCTGCCGGCACGCTTCACCATGGAATCATCATCTCCAAGAATCAGCACCGTCCGTTCCTGACCAGTGAGGACAGAGAGTATCGCCGACAAGTCCCGGGTCTTTCCTGACTCAACAGTGAAGTCCTCGACGACGATCAGGTCATCGGTGCCGTTCTTGAGACTGAGCAAAGATTTCATCGCAACCCGTTTCATCTTCTTTGGAAGACGATACGAATAGTCTCGAGGCTTCGGCCCGAATGCTATGCCGCCGCCAACCCTGACGGGGCTTTGAAATGTACCGGCACGTGCGCGTCCGGTACCCTTCTGTCGCCACGGCTTGCGATGACTACCGGCGACCTCGCTTCGACTCTTGGTGGAAGCCGTTCCGACCCGCATATTTGCCAGTTCGTTTCGTACCGCGTGATAGATTGCTCCGTCACTGACTTCCCGGGCGAACACGGTGTCGTCAAGCGTGATTTTGCGAACTTCCTTTCCTTTCACCGACAAGACTTTCTTGTCCATGAGCTAACCCTTCTTCTTGGATGTCTTCACAACGATGTACCCTTCATTTGTGCCGGGCACCGCGCCGCCGACTAAAAGCATCTGGCGTTCCTGATCGACACCGACAACCCGAAGATTCTGGACAGTGCGCTGAACGCCACCCATCCTACCGGCCATCTTCGTGCCCTTATGCACCTTGGATGGCCAGGCCGCCATGCCGGTGGATCCACCCGCACGGTGGAACTTGCTGCCGTGGCTCTTGTTCCCACCACTGAAGTTGTGGCGCTTCATGACACCCTGAAAGCCCTTCCCCTTCGAGGTTCCGGTGATGTCCACAAAACCAGTGTCGGTGAAAAGCTCAACGCCGAGCGAATCACCAATTGCACACTCCTTGTCGAAGTCCCGGATCTCGACGAGATACCGCTTTGCATCAATACCGTGCTTCTCAAACTGCCCGAGCCGCGGTTTTGACATACGCGCAGGCTTAATCTCGCATGCGCCGAGAACGATGGCGCTGTAGCCGTTCCTGTCCGGAGTCCTCTGCTCCACGACCAAATTCGGCTCAACCTTGATCACCGTCACTGGCACGAGTTCTCCGAAATCATTGAACACCTGCGTCATCCCGACTTTCTTGCCTATCAAACCAAACATGTAACTACCCGTTCCTACTCTCTACTTCAGCGGGGTATCGCCCCGCCTACTGCTTGATCTCGACGTCTACACCCGCGGGAAGCTCAAGTTTCATGAGAGCGTCCATAACGGCCGAAGTCGGCTCAATGATGTCAATCAATCGCTTATGAGTCCGCATTTCAAACTGCTCGCGCGACTTCTTGTTCACGTGAGGAGACCGCAATACGGTGTACTTGTTAATACGCGTGGGCAAAGGAATTGGCCCGGCAACTTCTGCGCCGGACTTCTGAACTGTCTGGACAATCGCCTTCGCGCTCTGGTCCACCAGCTCCGTGTCAAAACCCCGAAGCCGAACCCGTATTCTCTCACTCGCCATGCTGCCTCCAAAAGAAAGACAAAGCCTCACGGACCAATGGCCGGCGAGGCTTTGCGCATCACCCTTACTCTATAACCTCGATAACCTGGCCGGACGCAACAGTCCGGCCACCCTCACGGATGGCAAACCGGAGGCCCTTCTCCATGGCGATCGGGTGAATGAGCTCGCCGATGATCTCAGTATTGTCGCCAGGCATGACCATCTCTTTGCCTTCCGGCAGGTCAACAGTGCCGGTGATGTCCGTCGTCCTGAAGTAGAACTGAGGACGATACCCGGAGAAGAACGGACTGTGACGTCCACCCTCATCCTTGCTCAGAGCGTATATCGCTCCCTTGAACTTGGTGTGCGGGGTGATTGAACCCGGCTTCGCGAGAACCTGGCCGCGTTCCACGGCATCCTTGTCGACGCCTCGAAGCAGCGCCCCGATATTGTCACCTGCCTGACCGTCATCAAGCAGCTTGTTGAACATCTCGACGCCGGTCACGACGGTCTCTCTGGTTTCCCGGATGCCGATGATCTGCACTTTGTCGTTAACATGCACAACACCCCGCTCGATTCGGCCGGTCACAACTGTGCCTCGTCCCTGAATGGAGAAGATGTCCTCAATCGGCAAGAGGAAGTCCTTGTCTACTGCACGCTCCGGAAGCGGGAAGTAGCTGTCCATTGCCGCCACGAGGTCCATCACCGACTTGGTCTTCTCTTCGTCGGTGGGATTGTTCATCGCCTCAAATGCGCTGCCCTTGATGATAGGAATCTCGTCACCGGGGAACTCATAGTAGTTCAGAACGTCACGAACCTCTTCCTCAACGAGCTCGATGAGCTCAGGGTCATCAACCTGATCGGTCTTGTTCAGATAAACGATGATCGCAGGGACACCAACCTGTCGGGCAAGAAGGATGTGTTCACGGGTCTGCGGCATTACGGAATCGGGAGCCGATACAACCAATACTGCGCCATCCATCTGTGCAGCGCCGGTAATCATATTCTTGATGTAGTCCGCGTGTCCGGGGCAGTCAACGTGCGCATAGTGCCGCTCTTCACTCTCGTACTCGACGTGACGGGTGTTGATCGTGATTCCTCGCGCCTTTTCCTCTGGCGCATTGTCGATCTCTTCATAGCTCATGACTTTGCCGCCGTACTTGGCATTGCTGAGCATGGTGATCGCAGCAGTCAGCGTCGTCTTGCCGTGGTCAACGTGACCGATGGTCCCGACGTTGATATGAGGCTTCGTCCTCTTGAACTTCTCCTTGGCCATTACGCCCTCCTTGTGAAATCTGACGAACCCAAGGTTCGTGGTCGACTTCATATTTCTGCCGGTAGACGCATTCCTGCAATCTGACCGCCAACGCTTTGTGTATATGATTGAAAGGTGGTTTCGCGCTGTCCGTGTCGGAATACTCCGACACGAAACCCTGGAAGCGCCCCTCACCTTCTATTGCTCCGAAGAACAATCAGTGAGGAGCCTGCACGACCACCTTGCCATCAATCCTGGGGCACTACGTACCCATGAAGCGGACATGCGTGCCACACACGCCCACACTCACCAGCAATCTCGTAGAGATGACCGGTTTGGCCTCCCGCCCAAGCGGCGGGAATGTAAAAGAACAAGTGCCGAGAGACCCCGGCCGCCGCCATTCACCGGGCCGTTAGCGACCGGGTTTGCGGCCCATGAAGAAATCGCCTTTTGCGATTTCTTCGGCAATAGAGGGCGTGACCAAAGGTCGCGGCCTCTATTCCATCATCTGTAGGGTGGGCGAAGACGCCCACGTCCAGATGGGAGCCTTCGGCTACCATCTGTAGTGAGAAAAGGCCTTGTTGGCCTCCGCCATTCGGTGGGTGTCTTCCTTCTTCTTGAAGGCTGTCCCAGCCTGGCTTGCTGCATCCATCAATTCGGCGCTGAGCTTCTGACTCATGCTGCGCCCTGCGCGTGACCGGGCCGCTTGAATGATCCATCGCATGGCAAGCGCCTCGCGTCTACTCTCCCTGACCTCAACCGGCACCTGATAGGTGGACCCACCGACACGGCGAGATTTCACCTCGACGACCGGCTTCACATTTTCGATTGCTTTCAGGAAGACTTCCAGTGGAAGCTTCTCACCCTTCTGTTCAATGGTGTCCATAGCGCCGTAAAACACATTCTGTGCAACGGACTTCTTTCCGCCGAACATCATTCGGACGACGAACTTGGCAACAACGGTGTTACCGAAACGCGGATCAGGAATCGTCGGCTTTCGTGGAACTACCCTTCGTCTTGGCACTGATTCCCCCTACGCCTTCGGCCGCTTGGTCCCGTACTTGGACCGAGCCTTGCGCCGATCCTCGACCCCGAGGGTATCCTTGGCGCCACGCACGATGTGATACCGTACACCTGCAAGATCCTTCACCCGGCCGCCTCGGAGAAGCACGACGCTGTGCTCCTGCAGATTGTGTCCAATCCCCGGGATATAGGCTGTCACCTCATATCCGTTCACCAGGCGCACCCGGGCAACCTTGCGAAGCGCGGAGTTCGGCTTCCTCGGCGTGATCGTCATAACCCTCGTGCACACACCCCGCTTCTGCGGACATGCCTGCAGCGCAGGAGACTTTGTTTTCTTCTTAGACTTCTTGCGACCCTTACGGACCAACTGATTGATAGTTGGCATACTTTTCTCGTTACTCCCTTCATCAAACGTGAGCCATGAATGTACCAATAGCCCAATACGGATGTCAAGAACGAAGCGCGCGCTTTTGTGCTCAAATCGCGGCGGCACTCTCCATCGGAGCTATCGGAACTAGTGTTCCGGAATCTCCGCAGTTTCCCGTTCCTCCTGCTCGGCCAACTCCCGCTCCCGGGTCCGTTGTTCAATAATCTGCTGCATGTGAGCATCCAGGTCATCGCGCTGGTCGTCAAACAACCGGATCTGCTTGTAGTCCCTGATGCCCGTTCCTGCCGGGATCAGGTGTCCGATGATGACGTTCTCTTTCAGACCCCGCAGCAGGTCGGTGGAACCGGCGATTGCGGCATTCGTCAGGACCCTGGTTGTCTCCTGGAAACTCGCAGCAGATATGAAGCTGTCAATATTGAGACTGGCCCGGGTGATACCAAGGAGCAGAGGCTTGGCTACTGCCGGCTGACCACCCTCACGCATCACCTTCCGGTTCTCTTCATGGAACCGGTACTTGTCCACCTGCTGTGCGAAGATGAAGTTGGTGTCACCCACCTGGGCAATCTCAACCTTGCGCATCATCTGACGGATTATCACACCGATGTGCTTGTCATTTATATTGACACCCTGCAGTCGATAGACTTCCTGCACTTCATTCACCAGGAACGTCTGCAGTGCGTTCTCACCGAGTATCTGAAGAACATCGTGTGGATCGATTGCGCCGTCACAGAGCATCTCACCCGCTTCAACATGGTCACCTTCGCGCACCAGGAGGTGCTTCCCCATCGGAACGAGGTGCTTCAACTCCAGTTCGTACTCGTCCTCCACCATTATGACTCGCTTGCCTTTGACGATGGGGTTGAATCGCACTGTCCCGCTCACCTGGGAGAGCACTGCGGCGGTCTTCGGCCGACGGGCCTCGAAGAGCTCACCGACGCGCGGCAGACCACCGGTGATATCACGAGTCTTCACGCTTTCCTTGAGAAGTTTCGCCAGAGTGCGCCCGGCGCTTACCTCCGCACCGTCCGCTACATTGAGGTAGGCAGATCCGGGCAGATAGTAGTTGGCGAGTTCCTGGTCATCCTTGTCCTTGATGACAATGCGCGGTTGAAGGCTCTCGAGAGTGAACTCGGTGATCTTCTTCTCCACGTTCCCCGTATCCTCATTGATCTCCTCTTTCAGAGTGGTTCCCTGCACAATGTCCTTGAACTCAACTGTTCCATCGTACTCGCAAATAATCGGTTCGCTAAACGGATCAAAGAGCGCTATCGGCTCCTCAGCCGGGACGATGTCGCCGACGAGGACAACCACTTCTGCCCCATTTCGCATCTCAATGTGCTGATCCTGGGCTATCAGAAGAATTACACTATCCTTCTTTCTGACGACGACGTACGCATTCGCCTCAGCCTCAATGGTCTCTCCGGTACGTTTCAGGACCACCTGGCCTTTGGCCACCTTCTCTCCGTCTTCCACCTGGATTCGATCTCGTTTCTGAGTTTCAACAGTCTGCAGGATGCGGGCGACCGTAGCGGTGCCCTTCCGGGTCAGCAGGCGCACACCACGATCGAGTTCGACAACGTTTCCTTTGATTTCCTTGACGAGCACCGGATACCGAAGATAGGTCCGGTTCTCTTCGCTCATCTTCGTCGCGGCCCCCCCAATGTGGAAGGTTCTCATGGTCAGCTGGGTACCCGGCTGACCGATGCTCTGGGCTGCAATGATCCCAACGGCCTCGCCGATATTCACCTGCTGATTGTTTGCGAGGTTCCGGCCGTAGCACTTGCGACACACTCCGTGGCGCGCTTCGCATGTGAGCACCGTTCGGATTCGGACCTCTTCAATGCCGGCGTTTTCGATGATCTCTGCCTTTTCATCGGTGATTTCCTCATTTACGTCTACGATGAGGTCGCTGGTAATCGGATGCTTGACCCGTTCCAGGGTAAATCGACCGGCAATACGGTCGGAAAGACTCTCAACGATTTCTTCTCCATCCTTCAGAGCGGTCATCCCGATTCCGTTGATCGTTCCGCAGTCGTCTTCGGTGATCACCACGTCCTGCGCAATATCAACCAGTCTTCGTGTCAGGTAGCCGGCGTCGGCGGTTTTCAGCGCCGTATCGGCAAGACCTTTCCGGGCGCCATTGGTCGAAATGAAGAACTCAATAACCGAGAGGCCCTCCTTGAAGTTGCTCCGGATGGGCAACTCAATGATGTCTCCGGAAGGCTTGGCCATGAGGCCACGCATGCCCGCGAGCTGACGGATCTGGCTCCGGCTGCCTCGTGCGCCGGAATTGGCCATCATGTAAACCGGGTTGAATCCGGATTTGTCCGACTTCAGCTTGGCCATCATGACGTTGGTGAGGTCCTCATTGGTATTACTCCACACCTCGACGACACGGTTGTACCGCTCCTCGTTGGTGATGTGCCCTTGCAGATACTGTTTCTGTATGGCGCTGACCTCGTCGTTGGCGGAGCCGATCATCTCCTTCTTCTCTTCCGGTACCAGAATGTCTTCCATGCCGATCGTCGCTCCGAAGATGGTCGCGTACTGGAAGCCCAGACTCTTGATCGCGTCCAACAAACCAACCGTGACGTGGGGACCTTTCTCCGCGTAGACGACCGCAATCAGATTTCGGAGCTCCTTGTCACCCATCGGCTCGTTCACATACTCGATCTCGTCAGGCAACTCCTGATTGAGAATGAGCCTGCCCGGGGTCGTCTCCAGACTCTCTCCGTTGTACGGCACCTTGATCATTGCCGCGTAATCAACGGCTTTGGCCTCCAGCGCAAGAAGGACCTCATCGGGGCTCGAGTAGTATCGCCCCTCTCCCTTCGCCCCCGATCGATGACGGGTCAGGTAATTGATACCGAGAACCATGTCCTGACTCGGAAAGACGATAGGCTTGCCATTTGCCGGATTCAGAAGATTTCGTGAACTGAGCATGAGCGTCCAGCATTCAATCTGAGCCGCCTGTGTGAGAGGGACGTGGACCGCCATCTGGTCCCCGTCAAAGTCTGCATTGAATGCATGGCAGACGAGTGGATGCAGTCTGATTGCCTTCCCACCGACGAGTACCGGCTCGAATGCCTGGATGCCAAGTCTGTGGAGTGTCGGCGCCCGATTCAGAAGTACCGGATGCTCCTTCACGACATCGTCAAGCACCGACCATACTTCCGGCGTCTCCTGCTCAACCAGGGTCTTCGCCTTTTTGATGTTGTAGACCACATCTTTCTCGACGAGTTTCTTCATGATGAACGGTTTGAACAGCTCCAACGCCATCTTGGTCGGAAGACCGCACTGGTGAAGCTGCAGCTCCGGGCCGACGACAATGACCGAACGACCCGAGTAGTCAACCCGCTTACCGAGTAGATTCTGCCGAAAACGCCCCTGCTTACCCTTGAGCATGTCGGAGAGGCTCTTCAGCGGACGGTTGCTCGCACCCTTGACGACCCGCTTCTTCTTGGAGTTGTCAAAGAGCGCGTCTACCGCTTCCTGAAGCATGCGTTTTTCGTTGCGGATAATGATGTCGGGGGCGTTGAGCGCCATGAGGCGCTTGAGTCGATTGTTCCGATTGATGACCCGCCGGTAGAGATCGTTCAGATCACTTGTGGCAAATCGACCCCCATCCAGCTGGACCATTGGTCGAAGCTCGGGCGGAATCACCGGGATTACGTCAAGGATCATCCAATCTGCCTTGTTCCCGGAGTCGCGGAAATTTTCGACGATTTCTATTCGCTTGAGGAGGCGCTTGTCGGCCTTTGCCCCCTTCTCAATCATCTTCTCCCTCAGGGCCGTGCTGAGCTCATCCAGGTTGAGATTTTCGAGCAATGTGCGGATTGCTTCAGCGCCGATTCCGGCAGAGAAGCTCATTCCATACCGTTCCTTGGCCTCCGCATAATCTTCCTCAGAGAGGAGCTCCATGGGTTTGAGATCGGTGTCACCCGGATCAATGACGATGTACTTCTCGTAGTACAGAATGGATCTGAGAGCCGCGATCGTCAGGTCCAGGAGCAGGCCCATTCGACTGGGGACCGACCGATAGTACCAGATGTGCGACACAGGACTTGCAAGCTCGATGTGCCCCATCCGTTCGCGCCGAACCTTGAAGTGAGTCACTTCAACGCCGCAGCGGTCGCAGATGACGCCTTTGTAGCGAATGCTCTTGAACTTCCCGCAGTAGCACTCCCATTCCTTGGTCGTGCCGAAAATGCGCTCGCAGAACAGTCCATCCTTCTCAGGTCGCAGAGTTCGATAGTTTATGGTCTCAGGCTTCTTGACCTCACCATAGCTCCACGCCCGAACCTGATCGGGTGAAGCCAGCTTGATCATGATACTGTCGAAGTCCTGAATGTCTCTCATCCGATCCTCCTGGCGAACATTCCATGTCCGGCCACGCCGTGTCGGGGTATTTCATCGCGAAGCGGATTCCAGGCCACGCGTTCTAGAAATTGCTCCCCTGCCGATTGATCAATTCCTCGTCTCGCTCGGTCAGTGGTATCTGCTTGCCCTTCCCGTCCCAAATTGAGATGTCCAGAGCCAGACCACGGAGTTCCTGCACGAGAACATTGAAGCTCTCCGGCACTCCGGCACGCGTGGAAGGTTCTCCCTTCACGATGCTCTCATATATCTTCGCCCGGCCGTTCATGTCATCGCTCTTGATGGTCAGGAGTTCCTGAAGAGTATTCGCGGCGCCATACGCCTCGAGCGCCCACACTTCCATCTCACCGAGTCGCTGACCGCCGAACTGCGCCTTGCCACCGAGCGGCTGCTGAGTGACGAGAGAATAGGGACCGGTCGACCGGGCGTGCATCTTGTCATCCACAAGATGGTGGAGCTTCAGCATGTACATGTAACCGACCATTACATCATTCTCGAACGGCTCACCGGTTCGACCATCGTGGAGACAGATCTTGGATCCCTCGGGCAATCCCGCGGCCTCCAGCTTGCCGACAATCTCTTCGTTCGTTGCGGACTCGAACACCGGTGTCGCATACCACTCGTCAAGCACGGCGGCGGCCCAACCAAGTTCGGTCTCAAGGATCTGACCAAGGTTCATTCGGCTGGGAACGCCAAGCGGGTTCAGACAGATATCCAGCGGCGTGCCGTCGGCCATGTACGGCATGTCTTCCTCTGCCAGCACGCGAGCGATGACGCCCTTGTTGCCGTGGCGGCCTGCCATCTTGTCGCCTTCCCGCAATTTCCGTTTGGTGGCTATCAGCACCTTCACGACCTCATCAACGCCCGGCGACAGGTCGTCGCCCTCACTGCGTTTCAGTCGCTGAACGTCAATGACCGTTCCTTCTACCCCGTGCGGCACCCGAAGGGAGGTGTCCCGCACCTCCTTGGCTTTCTCCCCGAAGATGGAATTCAGAAGCTTGAACTCGGGAGTTGTCTCCGTCTCACTCTTCGGCGTGACCTTTCCTACGAGGATGTACCCGCTTCCGATCTTGGCGCCCACCTGGACGATACCTTCCTCGTCGAGCTGGTCAAGGGTCTTCTCGCTGGTGTTCGGGATGTCGCGAGTAATCTTCTCCGGACCAAGTTTGGTCTCTCGGACGTCAATGGCGAATTCTTTGATGTGAACACTGGTGAAAATGTCCTCTTTCACCACCTTCTCAGAAATCAGGATGGCGTCTTCGTAGTTGTAGCCATTCCACGGCACGAATCCGACCAGAATATTGCGCCCGAGCGCGAGTTCACCATTGTGAGTGGCGGGACCATCGGCAACCACCTCACCGACGGCAACCTGCTGACCAAGCTTGACGATCGGCTTCTGAATGAAACAGGTATCCTGATTGGTCCGCTGGTACTTGATGAGGTAATAGGTATCGATGTCCTTTGCGTTCTTGGCGTCATCCGGCTTGATCTGAACCGCACGGGAGGTCACGTACACCACCTCTCCAGCACGCCGCGCCTTGACCAGCACGCCGGAATCGTACGCACACTTCTTCTCCATACCTGTGCCGACTCGAGGGGGTTCCGGAAAGACCAGCGGAACTGCCTGACGTTGCATGTTACTGCCCATCAGCGCCCGGTTCGCATCGTCGTGTTCCAGGAACGGAATAAGGGAAGCCGAAACAGAGATGACCTGTTTTGGCGATACGTCCATGTATTGAATCTGATCCGGAGCCCTGGTTGTGTAGTCTCCGCTCTTGCGAACAGAGACGAGTGGGGTCAGGAACTTGCCGGCCTTGTCGATTTTGGCATTTGCCTGGGCAATGAAGTATTTCTCCTCGTCCATGGCCGACAGATACTCGATCTCGGTCGTGGCCTTGCCTTTCACAACTTTCCGATACGGTGCCTCGAGAAACCCGTAGTCATTGACGCGCGTGTAGTTGGCCAGACTCACGATCAACCCGATGTTTGGACCTTCAGGCGTCTCAATTGGGCACATCCGGCCGTAGTGGGTGTAGTGAACGTCCCGCACCTCGAATCCTGCGCGATCGCGTGACAGACCACCCGGGCCAAGAGCATTCAGGCGCCGCTTATGAGTCAACTCAGAGAGAGGGTTGACCTGGTCCATGAACTGGGAGAGCTGGGACGAACCGAAGAACTCCTTGATCGCAGCCACGACCGGCTTGATTGAAATGAGGTCCTGAGGCTTGATCGTGTCAGTCTCTTTGAGACTCATGCGCTCCTTGGCAATCCGCTCCATTCTGCTGAACGCAGTCTTGAGCGCGTTTGCCAACAGCTCTCCGACGCTTCTGATTCTCCGATTCCCCAGGTGATCTATGTCATCAACATTGGATTCGCCTATGTAGACCCGGATCAGAAAGCCCATAGTATTGACAATGTCATCCTTGGTGAGCAGATGACTGTCCGTAGGCTCCGGATAGTCAAACTTCTTGTTCAGCTTGTAGCGCCCAACGCGACCGAGGTCATACCGGCGAGAGGTGAAGAACATGCTATTGAAGTCCTTCTCCGCACTCTCCACCGTGATCGGTTCGCCGGGGAGGAGGACCGCGTATACCGCTGCGAGGGCGTCTTCCCGATTGGGCTCATCAACGTCAGCACCCTCGCGGGTGAATTTGCTCTCCTCGCGCTCGAAACAATTCAGGATGATCTCGGAATGGAGACTCTCCTCATTCGACATGTCGATCACATCGACTGCCTTCACCCCCGAGTGAACGAGCTCGTCAATGTCGTGCGGATGGATCTTCTCGCCGGCCTTGTAGAGCTTGCGTGAGGTCTTCTCGCCGTCTGCGCCTTTCTCACTAATATGGACGGCGCGGGCAAGCACCTGGCCGTTCAGCCTCTCCATCTCCTCGCGCTTGTCGCTGACCTTCATGGAAACTGTGCGATAGAAGAGATCAATTATCTTCTCTCGGGTATCAAATCCAAGTGCTCTCAGAAACAGCGTCCCAAGGATCCGTTTCTTGCGATCAATCTTGGCGTAGACCAGCTCTTTCTTCTGGTCAATCTCAAATTCCAGCCAACTGCCGCGATAGGGGATGATCCGGGAACTATGGACGCCCTTGTCGTTAGAGAAGATCACGCCTGGAGATCGATGAATCTGACTTACGACGACTCGCTCGGCACCGTTGATGATGAACGTTCCACGATCAGTCATCAACGGAACGTCGCCCATGTATATGTCTTTCTGCCGGATCTCACCGGTCTCCAGGAACACGAGATTAATCCGGGCCTTGACCGAGATAGCATAGGTGTGTCCCTTCTGCTTGCATTCAGCTTCGGTCAGCTTGATGTTCTCTTCGTTGAGGATATAGTGGCTGTACTCGAGCCGCATTTCGCCATTCTGGCTTTCTATCGGGAAAGCCGCCTGGTACACCTCTTCCAAACCCTGCAGATTGATAGGGTTTCCGGCGGACAAATGCTCTCGCTGCAGGAACTTCTCGAATGACGCAATCTGTATATCAACGAGATCAGGCACCTCCATGACCGATCGCGTCTGTTGCCCGACCACTACGCGTTCAATCTTTGTGTTCCTATCAAGCATGCGAACCTCCCAAGCAGCTTCTACCGGCCACCACGCCACGCGACGCGCCACAGGTCCTGGCGCGACAGGCCATTGGAGACAGATACCCTCTGTCCCCAATGGCGAATTGAGATAAGTATGAAGCAAACGTCCGAATTGAACGTCTACTGGATGTCGACCTGACCGCCAGCTGTCTCGAGCTTTTCCTTGATTGAGGCGGCCTCGTCCTTTGATACGGCTTCCTTGACAGTCTTTCCTCCGGCTTCAACGAGATCCTTTGCTTCCTTCAGGCCAAGGCCCGTAATTGCGCGGATCTCCTTAATGACAGGAATCTTCTTCCCATCTTCGAATCCCTTGAGGATGACGTCGAACTCAATCTGCTCTTCCGCTGCGGCCCCATCGCCCCCAGCCGGTGCAGCACCTGCCATGGCTACTGCAACAGGAGCAGCTGCGGTCACGCCAAACTTGTCCTCCATCGCCTTCACGAGCTCGGATACATCGAGCACGCTCATCGAAGCGATTGCCTCCAGAATGTCGTCTTTCGTAAGTGTCGCCATATTACCTTCTCCTTTCATGTGTATTGGGCGACGATAGCACGCAACACTTCTTCCGAAGACTAACGCCGCCTCTTGTGCCCCCACAACGGAGGGCGTATCGACTGTTTATCAGCCCTCTTCCTGCTTCTTGTCGGCAACTGCCTGCAGCACTCGAGCCAGTTTCTGAATGGTCCCATTCATCGCGTACACCAGGTTCTGCACCGGTGCCTGCATGGTACCCATCAGCTGCGCAAGCAACTGGTCTCTGGACGGCAGCCTGCTCAGCGCTTCCGCCTCGGTCTCACTGAAGACGCGGCCATCAACAATCGCGCCCTTCACGGTGATTGACGTATCCCTGGCAAACTCAAAGAGGATCTTCGCAATCGCACTCACATCATCTTTCAGCAGCGCCAGAGCAGTCGGCCCGACGAGCAATTCCGAGACATCCGGCAGCTCAAGCTGCTGGAACGCCAACTTGGCGTACCGGTTCTTCACAACACGATACTCAGCTTCCTTTTCCCGGAGCTTCCCGCGAAGAGCGGTGATCTGCCGGACTGTAAGCCCTCGGTAGTCCGTGAAGATGAAGTCCTTACTCTCGCTGAACATGCTCTTGATTGCGTCGAGCGAATCTGTCTTGTGCTGTTGCACCTTGGCTACGTGGTCTGTCATGGTGGTCTCCTACTCGCTCTCCGTGGCAACTTTGACTCCGGGGCCCATCGTCGATGAGACCGCGATGGTCCTGATGAAATCCCCCTTAGTGTCCGCCGGTCGACGTTTCTCCACCTCGGAAATCACAATGTCGATGTTCTCAGCAATCGAGGCGGGTTCCATGGAGACCTTGCCGACCGCGAGATGCACTACACCTGTCTTGTCCGATCGGAATTCCACCCGGCCCTTTCGCAGTTCGTCGAGCGCGGCCTTGATATTGAAGGTGACTGTTTGAGTCTTGGGATTCGGCATCAGGCCGCGGCGGCCGAGGATGGGTCCGAGCCGACCCACATCCTTCATCATGTCGGGCGTCGCGACGGCGACGTCAAAATCCAGCCAACCGCCCTTGATCTTCTCAATGAGATCGTCATCCCCAACGTAGGTGGCGCCGGCATCCCGGGCTTCATCCGCTTTCTCACCCTTGGCAAAGACAAGAATCTTCTTCTCCGCGCTGAACTGGTTGGGCAGTACAAGCGTGTCTCTCACTGTCGCACTCTTCTTCAGATTGAGATTCATTGACAGTTCCACGGTCTCGTCAAACTTGGCAAATGCAAGCTGCTTGACCATTCCTACCGCCTCTTCCGTAGAGTACATCTGCTGCCTGTCGTATGTGGCTATTGCGCTTCGGTACTTCTTGCCGCCTCTCATCCTTGCGCCTCCACCTCTACGCCCATACTGCGAGCGGTTCCCGCGATGATCTGCATTGCAGCTTCAACATCATTCGCGTTCAGATCCGGCATCTTCCGCTCTGCAATGTCGCGGAGTTGAGCGCGGGTAATGGTCCCGACCTTCTCCTTGTTACTTTCCGGGCTTCCCTTGTCCAGCTTCACGGCCTTCTTGATGAGCACCGCCGCGGGCGGCGTCTTGGTGATGAACGAAAAGGTCCGATCATGATAGACAGTTATCACCACGGGAATGATCAAGCCCGGTTCAATGTTTTTCGTAACATCGTTGAACTGTTGAACAAACTGCGGCGCGCTGACACCGTGCGGACCGAGGGCCGGTCCGACCGGCGGCGCCGGTGTTGCCTTCCCCGCCGGCACCTGCAGCTTGATCATCGCAGTTACCCTTTTCTTAGCCATACGCATCTCCTATGTGGTGCAGACATCGTGGACGGCGCTCGGCTTTGGATAACCGCCACGTGGAGTTCTGCTGTGCAGAACTCCAGGATCAGATTGGCCCTGCCAATTTGATCCATTCCCACAAAAAATCCCCTCAATACAGTCTCCACTTCACCCAAACCAACGGCGCCGAGGGGCACGCAACGGCACGTCAGCAATTGACGCGCTGGCTGCACACCGAATCGTGCTCAGGCGAAGAACCTACACTTTCTCAACTTGGAGGAAGTCCACCTCCACCGGCGTGGCGCGGCCGAATATGCCGACCATCACGCGCAGCTTCCCCTTCTCCATGTTCACATCCTCCACCTGTCCGGTGAACGAATCGAACGGACCCTCAATGATCCGTACGCTCTCTCCGATACTGAAACTCTCTTTGGGCCTCAGCACCTTTTCGCCCTTGATTTCGCCTGTCTTCTGGAAGATAGCCCGGGCCTCTTCCTGACTGATGGGCTGAGGCTTGGTGCCGGGACTGGACCCGACAAACCCGGTCACACCGTTGATGCGCCGAATGGAGGAGCATGCCGTCTTCCAGCCCAGGTCGGGGAGATCCATCTCAACGAGGATGTACCCGGGAAGAAACTTCTTGGTGGAAATCTTCTTCTTCCCATCCTTGACTTCAACGACTTGCTCGGCCGGAACCTTGATATCCGTGACAGCTTCACCAAACTCTCCGCCATCCATCATGAAGCGAATGGTGCGCTCTATCTTATTTTCATACCCTGTGTAGGTGTGAACTACGTACCAGCCCTTGGCCATATTGTTGCCTTCTACCCCTTTGATCCGTGGTTAGAAGACCAGTTCGACGGCCTGCAGGAGCAGGAAGTCCACGACGCCAAAAACCACGGCAAAGATGAGCACCGAAACAAGTACGACCTTGGTATTTGATCCGACTTCCTCTCGGGACGGCCACTGGACCTTCTTGAGTTCGGCGAAACTGTCTTTGAAGAACTGGATGATCTTCTTCATGCGTTTTTTACTCCGTACAAATCGCCCCTCGTGCCGCCCGGCGGGCCACAAGAGGAATCAGGCCAGGTAGGATTCGAACCTACAACATTCGGTTTTGGAGACCGACGCTCTACCAATTGGAGCTACTGGCCTATGTCGCTGTGCCTACTTGACCTTGGCCTCGCGATGGAGGGTGTGCTTCCGATCGTGCGGGCAGTACTTCTTCAGTTCGAGTTTGCCCTGCATGTTGCGCCGATTCTTCGTCGTCGTGTAGTTGCGCCTGTCGCATTCCGTACACTGGAGCGCGATGGTCTCAATCGCGCCCTTCTTCGTCTTCGCCATTCCCGATCCCCTCTGTCATACCCCGGATAGTACTCTAATTCCGGCATCACTCACTGTCAATAGGTACGCTTCTTGCAGCGTCTTCCCGCAACGTAGCCCCGCGGCCCTGATTCCGGCCTCGAACGCGGGTTCACCGGCCCACTTCAGGCACCCCGATGGAGAGCCCCCGATCGGATTTGAACCGATGACCCCATCCTTACCATGGATGTGCTCTGCCAACTGAGCTACAGGGGCATAGATAGGTCCGAAAGGTACTAACTCTCTATATGGCTGTCAAGATTGTGCGCTGCAAGAAGATAGCTGATGTATGGTTCAACCACATATATGATGATACGGTACTGAAGACCTTGCATCTGAGACGAGACAGGATGAGAAGGAGCCCATCATGGCAGAAACCGGGAAAGAGTGGACCGAGGAGATTCGCATCGCGGGGAACCGCGTGGTGGACCGAATCAAGGAACTGATTCGTGAGGGGAACGTCCGCAAGATCGTTGTACGAAAGGGAGACGGGAGTGTTCTGAAGGAGTTCACTCTCACACAAGGTATGGCCGTGGGCGGTCTTCTGGCCTTCCTCGCACCTGGCTTGGCAGCCCTCGGAGCCCTTGTCACGTTCGCAACGGATATCCGGATCCAGATTGTTCGAATTGGCGAGCCGCCATCCGAAACGCCGGCCACGGAGCAGGAAACGGAGTAGACCGGCAGAAACAACCTGACGACCACCGCCTTACTCCGCGCAGGCGCCTGTTACGTCTATTCGACAATGCGTCTGGTGCGGCGCAGCAGGTCGTTGCAGTCGTGCTCGCTGCCGGCGACCCGCTGCCCATCGTCACGTGAAGCTTTTCTTCAGCTCAGCGACCCATGCGGCAATCCGGCCCGCGCTCTGGTCCGACTGGTTATCCTCATCCAGCGGCAATCCGATGAATTTGCCGCCCTCCTCGGCCTCGGACGCATCATACTCATAGCCGTCCGTCGCAACTGCGCCAACGAGTTCCCCTCCGGCCGCCTTCACGGCTCGTCCCACGATTCCCATGCCGTCCACGAAGGTGTCCGGGTAACTCTCCTGATCGCCCAGGCCGAAAATCGCGACTTTCTTGCCGCTGAAGTCCATGCTTTCGAGCGTGTCCATGAAGTCGTCAAAGTCGTCCTGTACATCACCCGCGCCCCATGTTGAGAGACCGAATACGATGTAATCACACCCGATGACCTCGTCATCAGAGGCAGAGGAGATCTCAGTTGCCTCGACTCCGAGAGCCTCCGCAATCTGTTTTGCCGCGTCCTCCGTGTTGCCGGTGGACGATCCGAAGAATACACCTATTTTTGCCATACATAGCCTCCTGGATATTCGCGCTCGCATGGAGCGCGGCTGCGCCATCCTATCGGTGGACGGTCGTTCTCGTCAATCAAGTTCCAGCATTTTGCCCAGTTGTTCCGCGATGGAAGGAAAGATTCCCTGCGGAATACCGTGTCCTCCCGGGAACGCGGTAAATTGGACTGCCGCACCCGCGGATTCAAAGAGCGCTGCCAACGCCTGTCCGGATCCAAACGGCAACACCGGGTCCTGCTGCCCGTGATACTGGGCAACCTGGAGACCGCGAAGCTCCACCGCACGATCCTCTGCCGAGCGGCGCAGCCGATCGGCGGCAATAATACTACCGGAGCACAGCAGCAGACCGGCCGGAAGTCGTGGAAGCCGCAGGGTCGCGTCTGCGGCTACCATGGCTCCCTGGCTGAACCCGCCGACAACAGTCCGAGCCGGATCGCATCCCATGTGGTCCATGAACTCAATGAGCTCACGCGACGAATCGTTGAGCCCGGGCGGATCGATTTCGGCAAGCGACCCAAAACCCTCTCCCGTAAGAAATGACTCAATGCCCTCTGAATCCCGCGGGAACCAGGCCCGGCCGGCGCTCCACGCCATCTGAAATCGATATGGAGCCTGCGGAAAAAGCCACCGGACGTTCCCCGGCAGCGGAATCTCGTGGGCAAGCGGCGCCAGATCCTGGGCATCGGCACCGAAACCGTGGCAGAGCACGATCGTCGGTCCGGGTGTTTGGCGGTCGGCATCTCCAACATGAACTGACTCGAGCATTGTGCCTCCAATCTCATACGATGACCCAGCCATCGTGTGACAGCCGTTGGCACGGATGATATGGTCGAACGATGCGTGAGACAAGTGTCGGTTCGCTGGAAGAAGTGTCGCTATCGGCTGCACAGTGGATGGCAGCAGCACTTCGAGACGCCGCCGACACCAAAGACCGGGTCGTCTTCGCACTCCCGGGGGGCAGATCCATTGCCCGACCTCTCGCCGCGTTGGCGAACGAGTTGATCGACTGGCAGCGCATTGAGATCTTCTTCGTCGATGAACGGCATCTGCCGCTCGGCAGTGTCGATCGGAACGACACGGTGGTGGACGAACTGTTCACATCGGAACTCGTGAGGCACGGGAGACTCCGGGAAGCTCAGATCCATCGGGCTCCCCATCTGCCGGGGCACCTCCAGGAATCGGCGCGCGACTACTGGGATGAACTCAAGCGTTTCGGCGGGACTGTTGATGTGGCCCTCTTCGGCGCGGGTGAGGACGGTCACATTGCATCGCTCTTTCCCGGCCGAAACGAACTTGCGGTTGACGTGCCCGGCATGCTCGCTGTCCGCGGGTCGCCAAAACCGCCGGCGGAAAGAATCACCATGTCGCCGGGTCTCATCGCATCGGTGGCCGCTGCCTGTGTTCTCTTCTTCGGAAGCGGGAAACGTGGCGCGTTTGACTCGTTCCGTGATGATCGCACACCGGTGGCGTCCTGCCCGGCAAAGCTGGCCGCTTCGGCGACAAATCTCCTGGTGCTGGCCGATCACGCTGCGAACGGTAGCGACGACCACTGACGCTCGGTATACTGACGCCGATTGCACCGCCACGGGAGGAATAGATGGCAGATGTCTCGACCATGAAGGTGATCCCACCAAAACAGCGCCTGCTCGGCAGGCTTCCCAATATCGGAATCAGACCAACGATTGATGGTCGCCTGGGCGGCGTGCGTGAGAGTCTGGAAGACCAGACCATGGGGATGGCCAGACGGTGCGCGGCGTTCCTTGAAGCAAACCTGAAACACTCAAACGGGTTGCCCGTGAAGTGCGTCATTGCAGATACGACAATTGGCGGCGTCGCTGAAGCGGCCAGGTGCCAGGCGAAATTCGAGGCTGAAGGGGTTGGCGTTTCCATTACCGTTACGCCGGCCTGGTGCTATGGATCAGAAACCATGGATATGACGCCGCAGATACCCAGGGCCGTGTGGGGCTTCAACGGGACCGAGCGCCCGGGCGCTGTCTACCTCGCGGCGGTGTTGGCCGGACACAACCAGAAGGGTCTGCCGGCGTTCAGCATCTACGGTCGTGACGTACAGGATTCCGATGACGAGTCAATTCCGTCGGACGTGGCCGAGAAGCTGCTTCGCTTTGCGCGTGCCGGCCTCGCGGCGGCAACGATGCGGGGGAAGAGCTACCTCTCGCTCGGCGCCGTCTCCATGGGAATAGCCGGATGCTACGTGGATGAATCGTTCTACAAGAAGTATCTCGGCATGAGAAACGAATACGTGGACATGAGCGAGTTCATCCGTCGCATGAACCTCGAGATCTACGACCCGGAAGAGTACAAGAAGGCGCTGGCCTGGACCAGAGTGAACTGTCCCGAAGGGCCCGACCCGAATGCCCCGGAGGCTCGACGCAGCAGAGAACAGCTGGATGCCGATTGGGAGTCGGTTGTGAAGATGGCGCTGATCGCGAGAGATCTCATGGTGGGTAACCCTCGGCTCGCGGAACTCGGCTACGGTGAAGAGGCCCTCGGCCACAACGCGATCGCGGCGGGGTTCCAGGGCCAGCGCCAGTGGACCGATTTCATGCCCAACGGGGACTTCATGGAGGCGATTCTCAACTCCAGCTTTGACTGGAACGGGATCAGGCAGCCGTACATCCTCGCGACCGAGAACGACAACCTGAACGCGATGAGCATGGTGTTTGGGCATCTGCTCACCGGCACGGCGCAGATCTTTGCCGACGTCAGAACCTTCTGGAGCCCGGAGGCGGTTGAACGCGTCACAGGCAAGAAGCTCACCGGGCCGGCGTCGAACGGAATCATCCACTTGATCAATTCCGGTCCCGCCGCCCTGGACGGCACCGGAGAGCAGAGCGTTGACGGGCAACCTGCCATGAAACCGTTCTGGGATATTAGCCCGGAAGAGGCCGGCAAGTGTCTGGATGCAACGGTCTGGTGCACCTCCGATCTCGGTTACTTCCGAGGCGGCGGCTACTCCACCCGTTTCACGTCACGGGGCGGCATGCCGGTAACGATGAGCAGAATCAATATCGTGGACGGGCTTGGCCCGGTCCTGCAGATAGCCGAGGGATGGACAGTCGAACTGGACCCCGAGATCCACGACGTGTTGGACAGGCGAACCAGCTTCACCTGGCCCACCACCTGGTTCGTGCCACGCCTCGCCGACAACCCACGCTTCCGCGACGTCTACACCGTCATGGCGAACTGGGGCGCCAATCACGGGGCGATCGGCTACGGACACTTTGGCGCCGACCTCATCACCCTCGCGAGCATCCTCCGAATCCCGGTGCACATGCACAATGTCGACGAGGAGTCGGTCTATCGGCCGAGTGCGTGGGCGGCGTTCGGCATGGATCTCGAGGGGAGCGACTTCAGGGCCTGCGCCAACTTCGGTCCGCTCTATTAGATCGATTCTTTTCAAATTACTTGCATTTTTCTTTCGTTTACCCGATACTCAAGGATGATTACGGGATACATATAAGTGCTACAGCACCTAAATGAAAGAGAAAAGCAAGTGCTCGATCTTCTCATGGACGAGCATGGCATCTCGGTGACTGAGATGGGCACCCGGCTCGGGGTATCCGCGGTCACCGTGCGTTCCACTCTCAACGTACTGGCGGACAAGGGCATTATCGTTCGAACGTGGGGCGGGGCAACCCCTGCCTTTCATACCGAGATACTGGAACGCCAGAGGGCGCGCAATGCGGTGAAATCCAGGATCGCCCGGGCCGCCGCGGAACTGGTGTCGGACGGTGACACGGTCATGATTGAGGCCGGGACGACCACTGCAATGGTGGGGAGGTTCCTCTTCGGCAAGCAGGATGTCCATGTCGTCACCAACAGCATGCTCTTTGTACCGTACGGTCGATCCAATCCCGCCCTCCAAATCACGGTGATCGGTGGGAACTTTCAGGCGGCCACCGAGTCAAACGTGGGGCCAATCGCTCTGCAGGAACTGGATCAGTTCCACGTGAACGTTGCGTTTGTGGGAACAGACGGGTTCACCGTTGCCAACGGCGCGACCACCAATCTCATAGAGGGTGCGGAAATAGTTCGTAAGATGTCCGCTTGTGCCGGAACGACGGTGCTGCTGGCGGACAGTTCCAAGTACGGAAAGATCGGATTCACCCACGTTTTGGACCTCTCGGAGGTCTCGCTCATCATCACGGACGGAGAGATCAGCAACGATGCACGACAGGCGATTGTTGAGACCGGCGTGCAACTGCAGATCGCAGAATAGGGGAGAACAATGGCTACTGAAGTGCTTCTGCCGAAGCAGGGGAACAGCGTTGAAAGCTGCATCATCCTCGAGTGGAAGAAGACCGAGGGTGATCTGGTCACCTCCGGAGAGCCTATCGTTGAAGTGGAGACCGACAAGGCCACATTTGACGTGGAGTCCACCGCTGACGGCGTGTTGCTGTCAAGGCTCGTCGGTGAAGGAGACGATGTCCCGGTGCTTTCACCAATCGCGGTCATCGGAGAACCGGGCGAGAAGCCGGCACCCACCGCGGCGCCTGCCGTGTCCGAAGCCGCGAGTCCGGTAACGCAGGCCCAATCATCGGGCGGAGGCCGACGCCCGGCGATCAGCCCCCGAGCCCGTCGGTTGGCCGATCAGAACGGCATCGATTATACAGAATTGACCGGAAGTGGGCCGAACGGCCGCATCATGGTTCGGGACCTGCAATCGGGAGTGGCCGGCGCCCCGCAGCAGGCACCCGCCGCCCGGCCTGCCGAGGACGCCCCCTACGACGAGGTCCCGGTCACGGGAATCCGCAAGGTCATCGCCAGGCGCATGCACGAATCGCTGACCTCAACCGCCCAGCTCACCATGAACGCTGGGGCCGACGCACGCAGGCTTCTGGAGTATCGGGCTCACCTGAAGATCAGTGAAAGGAGCGAGCTTCAATCGATCTCGATCAATGATCTCGTGATGTTTGCCGTGAGCCGGGCCCTGACCGGCTTTGATGAGATGAACGCGACCTTCAGTGACGGCGTGATCCGACGCTACCGTTCGGTTGATCTTGGCTTTGCCGTTGATACTGAGCGCGGCCTGATGGTACCGGTCATCAAAGGGGCGGATCGTCTGACGCTGGCGCAACTCGCCGGAGACGCCCACCGGCTCGCCGAGGCATGTATGACCATGAAGGCCGGGCCGGAAGATCTCTCCGGCGGGACGTTCACTGTTACCAACCTCGGAGCCTTCGGCATTCAGAGCTTCACGCCGGTGCTTGACGCTCCTCAGGTTGGGATCCTCGGAGTAGGCGCCATAGAGCCCAAGCCGGTCATGGTGGACGGGGAACCAACCTTCGTGCCGACTCTCGGTCTGTCGCTGACAATCAACCACCAGGTTGTTGACGGCGCCCCCGCGGCACGGTTCCTGAGGGGTCTCGCGGAAGCGATTGCTGATATCGATCTCACACTTGCACAATAGGAAGGAACGACATGCCACAGTCCCAGATAGTTGATCCAGCTGCCGTCCGGCAGGCCGGTACAATCGTCGTGAACGAGATACCGGTGAACTCATATCGATCTGATCCCAAGGCCGAGATCAAGAAGTACGGCAAGGGGACGCTCTCACGGGTGCTGTACGACATGCTCACCATTCGCGAGTTCGAGACAATGCTGAATGAGATAAAGCTCACGGGCTCGTACCGCGGCATCGAGTACAATCACCGGGGCCCGGCTCACCTCTCCATCGGGCAGGAGTCCACCGCAGTCGGGATGTGTCTCAATCTGGATATCGATGACTTCGTGTTCGGGAGCCATCGCAGCCACGGGGACATCCTGGCAAAGTGCTACTCGGCAATCAACAAGCTGGACGACTCCACCCTGCAGCAGGTCATGAACGACTACCTCGGCGGCGACACCCTCGCCGTGATCGAGAACGAACCGTACGATGACGCCAGAGATCTCGCGGAGAACTTCATACTCTACGGAACCCTTGCCGAGATATTCGCTCGAAAGGCGGGTCTCAACCGTGGGCTTGGCGGCTCCATGCACGCCTTCTTCGCACCGTTCGGCAGTATGCCCAACAACGCAATTGTGGGGGGAAGCGCCGACATTGCGCTCGGTTCCGCTCTCTTCAAGCGCATCAACAGGAAACCGGGCATCGTGGTGGCCAACATCGGGGATGCTTCCATGGGGTGTGGCCCCGTCTGGGAAGCGATGATGATGAGCGCCATGGACCAGTACACGACGCTCTGGGACAAGGATGTGGGGGGGGCACCTCCCATCCTGTTCAGCTTCATCAACAACTTCTACGGAATGGGAGGTCAGACCCACGGCGAGACGATGGGGTACGGAATTCTCGCCCGGGCGGGTGCCGGCGTGAATCCGGACAACATGCATGCAGAGCGGGTGGACGGATACAACCCGCTGGCCGTTGCGGATGCAATGGAACGGAAGAAGCAGATCCTCACTGAAGGCAGGGGGCCCGTTCTCCTGGACACCATCACCTACCGCCTGAGCGGCCACTCGCCCTCCGATGCCTCCTCGTATCGAACCAAGGAAGAAGTCCAGCTGTGGCAAGATGCCGACGCACTGGGGAGCTACACGGACTACCTCGTTCAGAACAAGGTGATGAGCACGAGCGAAGTCGGAGCGATGCAGGAGAAGGTCATCACCAAGATTGAACGGGCGTGCCGACTCGCCTCGGATCTGGATATCTCGCCACGGCTCTCCGGGACCTTCATTGACACCGTGATGTTCAGCAATGGGAAGGTGGAGAAGTTCGATGATCGAGAGCCCGAGGTGCTGATCCCTCTGGAGGAGAGTCCACGGTCCAAACAGATAGCACGAAAGAGCCGCAGCGCGTTTGACGAGAACGGCGAGCCCTTGTCAAAGATGAAGGTTGTCGCCTACCGGGATGCCCTGTTTGAGGCGGTTGCCCATCGATTCTACACCGATCCGACTCTTGCCGCCTGGGGCGAAGAGAATCGCGATTGGGGCGGCGCGTTCGCGGTGTACCGGGGTCTCACTGAGGCTCTCCCCTACCACCGGTTGTTCAACTCCTCCATCTCCGAAGGCGCAATCGTCGGGGCCGGCGTCGGGTACGCCCTGTCCGGCGGGCGAGCCGTCGTTGAACTCATGTACTGCGATTTCATGGGTCGATCCGGCGACGAGATATTCAACCAGATGTCCAAGTGGCAGAGCATGAGCGCCGGGGTGCTGAAGATGCCGCTGGTGCTTCGCGTCTCGGTTGGCAGCAAGTACGGCGCGCAGCACAGTCAGGACTGGTCGAGCATCGTCGCCCACATCCCCGGATTGAAGGCAATGTTCCCGGCCACGCCGTACGATGCGAAGGGAATGCTCAACCTGGCCCTCAACGGAACCGATCCGGTTGTGTTCTTCGAGAGTCAGCGACTCTACGATCGAGGCGAAGAGTTTGAACCGGGTGGCGTACCGGAGGGTTACTACGAAGTGCCCGAAGGTGAACCGGCTGTCCGCCGGAACGGCACCGACCTGACCATCGTTACCGTTGGCGCGACTTTGTACGTCGCTCTCGAAGCCGCCAGGGTACTGGAGGAACAGTACGGTGTGTCGGCGGAGGTGATTGACGCTCGGTTCATCGCCCCGCTCAATCTGGGACCGATTGTGGATAGCCTTGCCAAAACCGGGAAGCTCGTGCTGGCATCAGACGCCTGTGAGCGTGGCAGTTACCTCTACACGATTGCCGGCAACGTGAGCCAGATTGCCTTTGACGAGCTGGACGGACCACCGGTG
>JAHOYX010000186.1 GCA_019038705.1 Spirochaetales bacterium | reverse complement strand
GCCCAGAATCAGTCCACCCGAATCGCGAAACGCATTCAACGGTGTCTGCAGTCCTCGTAAACGATGGGCCAGCATCAACCCGCTCCCCACATGATCGCCGTAGGAGAATCCGCCGGGAAGTGCAAAGATCCGCGCCGACTCCAGCCGGCCCGGCTCCACCAGGAGATCGTTGAGATGGATCTGCCGTACATTCGCCCCGGCGGCACGGAACGCCTCCGCCAACTCGAGATTCGCATTGATGCCGTATCCGGTGAGGAGGAGTGCGGTCGGCCTGCCCGGTCGCGGTTGTCCGGCCGGAACCTGCCCGGGTGAGTCGGCCCTTCGCTTCGCCTTCAGAGCCGCCTTGGGCTGCGCTGCTTCAGATCGTCGCGGATCGGCTCCGAGCATCGTACGCAAACCCTGCCACGCCCCGATCAGCTCATCGAGCGACCACGTGACCGTCGTCTCACCGGCCGTACCCCCGGCCGTCACCTGAAGCAGCAGTTCCCCTGTAACCTCACCGATATCAGCGATGACAAGGCTGTCGGTTGCCTTCACCGCGTGGAGGTCCTCGGGCGAACAGGTGGCGATGAAGGTGCCGGTGCGTTCCCCGAACAGCGCGGTCACGGCGTCGGCCGCCGTCGTCGCGTCGGTGGGGAGGATGATCCGTGCGCCCAGCCGACCGCCGATGGCCGCCTCAGCCAGGGCGGCGGCAGGCCCGCCGTCGGAGACGTCGTGGAGGGAGGTGAACAGACCCTCGGACGTGGCCGTGTGGACTGCCCGGTAGAGCCGGGGGTTGGCTGTGAGATTGGTGTGCGGGCAATCACCGAGCTCGTGCCCCACGTATCGCTCGTAGGCGGAGCCTCCGAGTGCCGGCAACCCGGTCCCAATCAGGAGAACCCGATCACCGGGGGTCTTGAAGTTTGAGGTGACGGCTCGGCGAACGTCCGGCACGATGCCCATGAGGCTGACGAGAAGGGTTGGTCGGATGGAAACTTTGCGCCCACCGAGGTATGAGTCGTTCTTCATGGAATCCTTGCCGGAGATGAGTGGCAGCCCGTACGCTACGCACGCATCGGCAAGACCCCGGCACGCACGGACAAGCTGTGCGAGCTTGAAGGGGCCGTCGGGGGTGGAGTCGGAGAGGACCGGATCGGGCCAGCAGAAATTGTCCAGCGCAGCCATCTGCTCCGGGTCTCCGCCGAGGGCAACATGCGCGCGGACAGCCTCATCCACCGAGGCCGCGGCCATGTGGTAGGTGTCCACGTCCCCGTAGCGCGGGTTGATGCCGTGAGTGACGGTGATGCCTCGCCACGAGTCATACCGGGGCTTCAGGACCGCACCGTCGGTTGGTCCGTCGGCATGAAGACCGCACATCGGTTTCACTATCGAGCCACCCTGCACCTCGTGGTCGTACTGTCTGACCAGGTGCTCCTTGCCGGCGATATTCGGGTCGGCAAGGAGGGCGAGGAGTGCGCTCTTGACGGCATCGGGGGATGCCGGATCGCCGGCGATGGGCGCGCGGGGGGCGTCGCGGTCCGGCCAGGTCGCCTGCAACTCCATCTGCGGCAGCCCTTCGTGAAGGAAGTCCAGATCGATCTCGCCAACCACGGTGCCTTCGTGAGTCAGGCGGATCCGTCGGTCTTTGGTGAACCTCCCGACGACGGTCGCCTCTACTCCCCGGCGCGCGGCAAGGGCCAGAAGCCAATCGACGGTCGCCGGGTCTACGGCGAGGCTCATTCGCTCCTGGCTCTCGGAGACAAGGATTTCCCAGGCAGCAAGCCCGCCGTACTTCAAGGGGCAGGCATCCAGATCGATTTCTATCCCGCCCGACTCCCGGGCCATCTCACCGAGCGAGCTGGACAGACCTCCCGCACCGTTGTCCGTGATGCCTGTGTACAGGCCGGCGTCCCTCGCTTCCAGCAGAAAATCTGCCATCTTCCGTTGGGTGATGGGTTCGCCAATCTGAACGGCAGACGTTGGCGAGTTCTCATCCAGTCCGAGCGAACTGAACGTTGCACCATGAATCCCGTCCTTGCCGATTCGGCCACCGATCATGACGGCGAGATCTCCCGGCCGAACGTGTTTGATCCAGGACGGTTCGCCATTGATTGAGGCGGGAAGGATCCCGCCTGTGCCGCAGAACACCAGCGGCTTCCCGACATAGCTGTCGTCAAAGAGGAAGGCCCCGGCCGCAACCGGGATACCGCTCTGATTGCCGCCGTCGACGATCCCCCGGTGAACACCGTCGAGAACCACACGTGGATGGAGAAGCCCATCGGGCAATTCATCGCTCGGAGTATCGGGATACCCGAAGCAGAGCACATCGGTGTTGAAGATCGGACGAGCGCCCTTTCCGGTCCCGAGGATGTCACGATTCACACCGACAATACCGGTTATCGCACCTCCGTAGGGATCAAGGGCGGAAGGGCTGTTGTGCGTCTCCGCTTTGAAACAGAGCAATGTCTCGTCATCAAAGGCGACCACGCCTGCGTTGTCGTCAAACACGCTCTTCACGAAGGAGTGATCAGGCGCGACTCGACTGGTCGTGTCACGGATGTAGGTCTTGAACAGGCTGTCGATCACCTCCGGTTGCCGGCCTTCTTCGGTGTAGGTGATGCGGGCTGCGAAGATCTTGTGTTTGCAGTGCTCGCTCCAGGTCTGGGCGATCATCTCCAGCTCAACATCGGTTGCAGCGGGGCCGAGGGTGGCAACCTCCCGCCCGGCACGAACCTCGGGATCGCCGTAATAGTCGCGGATCGCCCGCATTTCCCGGAGATCAAGCGCCAGAAGGCGCTCCCTCGAAAGGGCCTCGAGATCGTCGTCGCTCAATTGCGCCACATCAATCCGCTCCACCGGCGGAATCGAATGGCCCGCGATGACGGGATAACGCTCGGGAGGGCGCACCCCGGCATCCCACTCCGGGCGACTGATCACGGTTGCCTGCTGGATCAGCGGATTGTGGAAGAGAAGTGCGATATCGCGTGCGGCGGCAGCCGGTCGCGTCTCGGATGGTGCCCCGCCCAGGTCCAGCAGGATCTGTCGCGCCGTCTGCACCACCGCCATCTCAGGGAGGGTGCCAAACTCCGTCGAGAGCGAGTCGCGGATGGTGGACGCCACGGGGTCGGCCACGCCGGGACGGCAGGCCACCTCGATGAGCACCGACCATGGCTGTCCGTAGAACGGTCCGTCTGAGACCACCACCTGCTGCGCAACCTGATCGCTGAAGAACCGCTCCGCTGCTTCCTCGGAAAGATCCGGCGCCCCATCCACGATGTAGACGTCCACAATCGACGCACCGCGGATTGAATGTCCGGCTGACCGCACGCTGTCGGCGACTGCAATCTGCCGGCCGTCAATGATGCCGGCCCCGGAGGTGACGTGAACCCGCATGATGGTGGGCAGCATAGCAAATTCAGTGCAAACGCACATGGATGTTCATCAAAGGTGCTGATGCAGGCAAGAATGCCCCTGCGCATGTTCGCGGATAACGGGTATGGCATAATTGGAGTCTATTTGATATATTTTTTCCATCGTCGCGGTGCGGCGGTTAAAAACGACCAAAAAAGGCAGAATTGGACTTGCATCCGTGGCGTACTTCGATCCCGGTAGTGTGATCTGGGAACTCAAAAGCACAGAAAAATTCGACGCAATCCGCGAGATCGTTTCCCGGGCGCGAACCTTCACAGAGCATTCCGGCCTGGACTCAGGCGCGTTCGCCGAGAAGGTGGTTGAACGGGAACGCCTTCAATCAACCGGTTTCGGGCATGGTGTCGCCGTCGCCCACGGGCGCACCGACCAGATCTTGTCTCCAAGGATCGCCCTGGGTGTTTCTCGGGCCGGAATCGATTTTGATGCCGTTGACGGCGAGCCGGTGCACCTGATCTTCATTGTTGCCAATCACCCCGACCAGGAAGTGGACTACCTGCATATTCTGTCGACACTGGTGGGCATGGTCAGGAATGAAATGTTTCGCAGGGAGATAATCACCTGCGATCACGAGTCCGATGTACAGCGGAAGCTGTGTAACGTGTTCGGAAACCTGCTCAAGCGAAACCGGTTGAGATACGCAAGTTAGGCGAGATCCAGGGTAGCGAAGTAGTCGTGCAAGGTTTCCGCCCGGCGGATGAGCCGCACCGAGCCATCGACCCGGAGAAGCAACTCGGCACTTCGCAGTTTGCCGTTGTAGTTGAATCCCATTGAGTGGCCGTGCGCGCCGGTGTCGTGAATCACAACCAGATCCCCAGGTTCCATGCGCGGTAGTTGCCTGTCAATCGCGAACTTGTCATTGTTCTCGCACAGGCTCCCGGTAACATCGCAGGTCTCCGTGGCCGGCTCGTTCTCTTTCCCGAGCACCGATATGTGGTGGTAGGCGCCGTACACCCCCGGCCGCATGAGATTGGCCATGCTGGCATCAAGCCCTACGTAGTGTTTGTAGGTCTCCTTGATGTGACGCACTCGTGACACGAGGTAGCCATGTGGGCCGGTGACGACACGCCCGTTCTCCATGAAGATTCTCACCGGGTCCAGCCCCGCCGGTTTCAAAACCGTGTCGTAGAGCTCCCGCAGGCCCTCCGATACGCGCCGCAGGTCCACCGCATCCTGATCCGGTCTGTACGGGATCCCAACGCCCCCTCCGAGGTTGATGAACGAGACTCGCAGTCCGGTCTTCTCGAGTACCTCAACCGCGAGTTCAAAGAGAATCTTCCCGGTCTCCACGAAGTAGTCGGGGTTGAGCTCATTGCTCGCGACCATCGCGTGCAGTCCGAACTCGCGGGCCCCGAGTTCCTGCGCTCGCCGGTACCCGGCCACGATCTGCTCGCGGGTGAATCCATACTTGGCCTCTTCCGGCTTGCCGATGATGACGTTGCCACCCTTCAGCGAGCCTGGATTGTAACGCATGCACACCCGCACAGGCAGGCCGAGGTGGTCGTGCAGAAAATCGATGTGCCGGTAGTCGTCAAGGTTGACGATTGCCCCAAGGTCCACGGCCCGGGCAAACTCCTCAACCGGAGTGTCATTAGAGGTGAACATGATGTCATCGCCCGGAGTCTTCAGATACTCCGCCAGGGCCAATTCCGCCAGGGACGAACAGTCAAACCCCATGCCTTCCTCGGTGAGGATTGCCATCACGGAAGGATTCGGCAATGCCTTGACGGCGAAGTAGTTCTTGAAGCCGCCAGGCACCCAGTCAAACGCCGCCTTCATGGCGCGCGCCGTCGCCCGGATGCCCGCTTCGTCATAGATGTGGAACGGCGTCGGGTACTGCTCGGAGAGCCGCTCGACGAGATCCCTGTCAAACGGAACGTGCTTCTCGGTCATAGGGCGAAGAGTAGCGATTGGGCCGCGACGGAGTCAATGCAGGTTCAATACGGCCCGCATTGAACCTGCGGTAAAGTCAGCGGGGTGTGGTTGACGCGCACGATGACGCGGTGTCAAAGTCTGGGTGCAAGCCCATGCGAATAGGACTGTTGTCGGACATCCACGCGAATCTTCCCGCTCTCGAGGCCGCGTTCGAGAAGCTCATCTCTGAAGGGTGTGACATCATCGTGCACCTGGGCGACGCCATTGCGATTGGTCCATTCCCCGCGGAGACGGTACAGTTCCTGCGCGATCACGACATCCGGTCCACTGCCGGCAACCATGAGGACGACCTGGTCCTTGGTTTCAGCACCACGCTGGAGCAACGGATGGGCCAGGGGGAACGGGAACACTACCTGTGGACTCACGAGCAGCTCTCGGCGGCCGAGGTAGAGTTCATTGCGCAACTCCCGCACAGATTGGATCTGTCCACGGGAGACTCCCGGGTCCGCTGCGAACACTACTACCTTTCGGACGACCGGGTCGCGGATTCTCACATCGATCTCGGGCGACCGTCCCTGGAACGGGTGTTCGGCACCGAGTATGAGATTATGGCCTTCGGTCACACACACCGGACATTGATAGATCGTGAGAAACACCCCTGCTTCATCAACCCCGGCAGTGCCGGCCTCCATCATATCGGTGGTCCGAGCATCATGATCATTGACGCCCCGGTCGGGCATGAAGTCGATTTCAGGATCCTGCCGGTGGAGTACAATCACCGCCTGATGCTGTCAGAGCTCAAACGCAGGGCGGTGCCGGATCATGGGTTCATCCGGGAAACCTTCTTCGGCGACATATGACGATGGAGTATCTCCGAGCAACGTCGCAGGAGGCAACATGCTGATTCGAGCCGAAGAAGAAAGCGATCAGGCCGCAGTGTACGCTGTAAACGCGTCTGCCTTCGAAACACCGGCCGAGGCGCAGCTCGTTGACGCCCTCCGGGAACAGGCACAGCCGGTTGTCTCGCTCGTCGCCGAGGATAATGGGAAGGTTGTCGGTCACATCATGTTTTCGCCTGTTTCTCTCTCGGGGCATCCGGATCTCCGGGTGATGGGGCTCGGTCCCCTGGCGGTGGCGCCGGAGCACCAGAGGAACGGCGTCGGCTCGGCACTGGTGGGCGCCGGCCTTGATCAGTGCCGGCATCTGGGCTTGGCCGCAATCATTGTGCTGGGACACCCGGGATACTACCCGCGTTTTGGTTTCTCACCTTCGTCTCGATTCGGGATCGATTCTCAATACCAGGTTCCCGAAGAGGTGTTCATGGCTATGGAACTCCAGCCCGGGGCCCTCAGCGGGAAGCACGGCACCATCAAATACCATGCGGCTGTCAGCAACATGTGACGAGGATGCTGAGATTGCGTATTCCCAGGCTTCATTCGTCTTTCAGGCCGTGAGCAAAGCCATCCCTGAATAGGTTGCCGCCGGCCGCCTCTGCAACGATAGTACGAAGCTCTTGCACATTCTCGGGGAAGTCATGCTTCTTCAGACGCTCAATGAATCCAGGATCCAGATCTGTTATGGTGTCTCCCGTTTTCTTCAGTTCCTTTCCGAGGAAATACTGGACCAGGAGAGGAATGTCCTCCGCCCGCTCCCGAAGGGGTGGGATATGGATGGAATTGATCGTCAGATGATGGAACAGATCACTGGAGAGATTGGCTTCCTTCGCGTAGATAGCCGGATCATGGAGGAGAGCGGTGATAAAACGCACATCTATCCTTCTGATCTGCGTGGAACTCTCCGTGTAGTATTCACCTGTCTGAATCACTTTGTTGAGTCTTGCCTGAGCTGGAAGCGGAAATGCGTCAATGTTCTCAAGGAACAGGGTCCCTCCAGATGCTTCCTCGAGAAAACCCTGGCGCTCCTCCCGCCTGCCACTCCAGTCCTGGGCCTGCCCGAAGAACAGCGAGACCAGATCTTCCGGCTTGTGGGCAGAAGCATCCACCACGACAAACGGCCCCTTCCTCCGCGGGCTGATCCTGTGGATTGCCCGGGCCAGATCCAGCCTGCCAATTCCCAATTCGCCCCAGATGCTGAGATTCAGATCACTGGAAGCGATGCTTTCCGCCTGATGAAGCAATCTGATCATTCTCGGATCCTGGGTCGGAAACTCAACAAAGGCTTCTTTGTGGATGAGCTCTTCCCGTTTCAGATAACCTGGTAGCCGATCGATGGTTTGATGGAGCGCGCCCTGGGCAATTGCATTGTTGAGTACCTCCAACAGGTACTCGTCATCAACCGGCTTGATGAGGTAATCGAAGGCTCCCAGTTTCACGGCCTTCACGGCGAGCGCTACATCATTGACACCGGTCAGCACGACCACGGGTGTGTCGATCTTCCTTTCACGGAGTTCCTCCAGGATATCCAGGCCGCCGACCTGAGGCATGTCCATATCCAGAAGGATGACGTCGAACGTTTCCGTGGACAGAAGCCCTGAAACTTCCCGCGAATCGTTAACCACGGTGGAATCAGAGAGCTCATTCTGCATGAGGAAGACCCTGAGATAGTTGGTTACCGCAACGTCATCGTCGATGATCAGTATCTTTCTCATGGGTTCGTTGGCCTTGCCATTTCAACTGCCGGATGGAGCAGGAATCCTGATTGAGAAAGTCGTTCCTACTCCCAGTCTACTGTCTACGGATATGCTGCCGCGGTGCTCCTCGATAATTTTGAACGCGATTGGAAGCCCCAGTCCCGTACCTCCCATGTTGCGCTTCGTGGTGAAGAAGGGATCAAATATCTGTTTTGCTGTCTGCTCACTCATCCCCCGCCCGTTGTCCTGGATCTCTATGAGAATCGCATCAGGGCGAACCTTGCTGGTCCTGATCGTGATCCTGCCTCTCCTGTCGTCCGGCATGGCCTGGCCGGCGTTGAGGATCAAATTGATCAAAACCTGTTCTATCTTCTGGGAGTTGCCGGCAAATGTGTGGAGATTCTCGGCCAGGTCCAGATCGATATCGGCCCGCTTATGCACCTCATCGTGGACGAGCCGGACACTGGCTTCGATGATGGTATTCACCTCGATAGTATCAACGAGAAGGCCTTCATTGCGCTGAGTGAAGCTGCGCAGCGCCTTCACGATCCCCTTTATTCGCTCGGAGCCGCGAGCCATGTCATCGACCAGGGTCATGATGTGCTCGCGAAAGAAATCGTACTTCAATCGGGCAATGGTCAAGTCCGGATGATCTTTGTGGTATTCCTCTACGATTGGCAGCATATCATCCAGGGCCTGCTTCAGGATTCTTATGTTACCCTGGATGAACTGATTGGGATTATTGATCTCATGGCCAACACCACTGACGAGCTGACCCAAGGATGCCATCTTGTCGGCCTGCTGGATCTGCTGTTCATAGGTCATTTCCAGGGTCACATCCCGGAAGAACTCGATGATAGCATCCACCTCGTGGTTCTGGTTGTAGATTGGCATTGCGTAGACCTGAAGGTATTTGTCATTGTGCTTTATGGTGAGGGTAAGCGGAGCCTTATCGGCTATGATCCTCTTGAGACGACAGTCCTGACAGGGAACATCCCGGTCAAAGAAGGCTCGGTGACACTTGGTTCCCGGCTCTGCCTCCTGACGGTTGGTCATCATCAACCGACGATTTCGGTCGATCAGGGCCACATCATCCGGTATGGTCTGGAATATGGCTTCCAGGTATGTCTTGGATTCCTCCCAACCTTTGTTCACCATAACCAAATTGGAGTCGACGATATTCAGTTTGCGGTTCTGTTCGTCCAGATCTTTGGTCCGGACTTCAATTTCCTCCTCCAGATCCTTCAGACGCTGAGACAGGGCTTTCTTTTCAAGGGCAAGACCGATCATTCGGCCGATTTCATTGAGCATTTTTTGCTCTTCCGGCAGAAATTCATAGTCATCGTTCATGTACCCTACCAGAATCTCGCCGCAGACCTGTCTGCTCACCGTAAGCTCCACGCTCAGACAACTGGAGGGCTTCTGGCCGTATGTCATGCCCTGATACACGGAGTAGCAAACCGCCGCATCCGGATAGCACATGCCGGAGTTGATATAGTCGGGAAGCTGGATAAAGAACTCCCTGACCGTATCGGCACGTTCAATCCACTCCGCCACCGAGTAGAGACAGGTGAGTTCTCTGATTCTCTGCTTCCGTTTCCAATCGGAGACATTGCTGAAATCATCCCTGTGAAGCCCGAAGAAGAGGTAGACGCCTCCTCTGAGGGTGTCACTGTAGGAGGCCTTCAGGGGCAGGGAACAGGATATCTTTGCTATTGGGGAATAGACAGCGATTCCTCTGCTTCCTTCCCTGGCATTGCCCATGGCGGAAGCGAAGGTGTTCAGAGAGGAATCGGTAAGCACATCCTTCAGTAATTTGCCTTCCAGCTGGATCTCTTCTGGAGCACACTCCCGGACAAGGGACTGGTTGGCATGAATGATCTTCTCGTTCATATCCACTACGAGGAGGAAATCGAAGTTCTTCTCAATGAAGGCGTAAAGGTCTTCAAGCTTGACCATCAGTGCTGGACCTTGAACCTGCTCGTCCCCACGTTACGGATCTCTTTCTTGTGACGCTCAAAATGGGTCATCGCCAACGGCATCGTGCCGGCACGGACATGCAGGTCTACAGGCGCCAACCGCCCATTTACTCCCCATGCCCGCTGCTGACCGGTATTCCAGTAATAACGCACAAGATCCCCCAATTCATTGCGGACGATCCCGCCAATTTCGCCGCTCAACCCCTGCGCTGAGCCGCGGCCTGTCTTGATCCCGAAGTGCCGGGCGAGCCCCACCAGGGCTTCCGTTCCGGAGACACCGGAAGGCGGCTCAACGGCTTTGGCATATTCCAGGACCCTGCCCTCGAAATTGCACCGGGTGCCGTCCGTCTCCAGGAAGGTAGATCCGGGAAGCACGACGTGGGCGTATCGGGTAGTTTCCGTGCTGGTCCAGTCCATCGCGGCCAGAAATTCTGTGTTTTGAAAGTAGGATGCGGTGCGCTCGTGGCGGAGAGGATCCTCACCGATAATGAGAGCCGCTTTGATTCTTCCATCGTCCAGAAGACCCCGGAGCTGCTCATGATCCCTGGCTCCGGAAAGACCCACCGGCGAGGCCGTCCTGCCGGGGAGATATCCAGGATCCGCCCCCACTATTTCCATGGCGGCGCTGTTGGATATCATTTGCGGAAGCAACAAATCCGCCCGAGCACCGAAAGCACGAAGAAGCACCATGAGGTTGGCCAGAGTCTCCATGTCTCCCGGCGCCTGATCCTGAACTCTGTCAGGACTATGAATGAAGACTACCCTCTGCGCTTCGCCGAGCAGTTCTGCCGCCTGACCAATGTTCTCTGCGCTGACCCCCGTGAGCTCTGAAACGCGCTCTGAGGTGAAATCTCGGGTGTCCAGAAACTCGCTCCCCCCCGGCAGGTCTTCCACACCTTTGAAGCGATCGGAATCCAGCAGCATCTGGAGCACGCCGTTCCACAGGGCGGAGCCACTTCCCCTCATTGGATCCATGGCCAGAGAGGCGAAGAAACTGTCGTTTGCGGTGAGCGTGGAATTGGCGACAATGAGCTTCGTTCCCGTTCTCACTGCCGCGTTCACGTCGACGGAGAGGATCAGATGATCCGATTCCAGACTGGTGTTGCTGCAGACAATCAGATCAGCGTCGGCCAGAGCAGTCCGGTCAGCGGTGGAAGCCGTGAAGCCAAAGAAGGGATCCAGGACGCCGGGTGCTTTCCCGCTTGAGAGGACAGAAAAGGAACCTATGTTGTTGGTTTTCAATCCCTCTCTGGCAATCCGACCGGCCAGGTAGAGTTCCTCATTGGTCAGCTCCGGGGAGGCAAAGACAGCCACGCTTTCAGCCCCATGGGTTTCCGCAGCTTCTTTCATTGCGTCGACAATCGTGCCATACGCCTCTTCAAAACCTACCTCACGGTACTGACTGCCTGAACGCACCACGGGATTCACGATCCTCTTCTGCTTGATGAACAGCTCGGTGTCGAATCTTCCGTATCGGCACAGATATGCGCCCGGGCCACCACCCGAGCTGATGTGGTACCGATTGTCTCCAAACCGCTTCACTGTAATGGGACAGCCCAGGGAACAGAACCCGCAGTAGGTGTCCACGTCGCTGGTGCTCAAGGAAGCGCGGCCGGGAAATGCGTACTTGGAGGTGAGAGCGCCCGTGGGACAGGCATCGATGCAGTTACCGCAGCTGATGCAACTGGTTTCTGCCAGAGGATCGTTCATGGCCGGGCGCATTTCCGTCTTGATCCCCCGGCCGATCAACCCAAGCGCAGGGATGGGCAGCACCCGAGCACAGGTCCGGATGCACCGGCCACACAAAACACACTTGTTCGGGTCATAGAGCAGGTACGGATGGCGGTCATCCACCTTGTGTTTTCTCACATGCCCCTTGTGGCGATCCATGTCCACTTCGTACTCTTCCGCATAGAGGCGCAGTGGGCAATCTTCGTACTTGACGCACCCACAGGAGAGGCACCTGCCGGTCTCGTGAACGTTATCCTCATACTCGAATCCCGAGGCTACCTCGGCAAAGCTGCCCTCGCGATCCTCCACGCTGATCGTGTGGACCTCATGCCGGGGGCTCTCCGTTATTTCTCCCAGTTCGGTGGCGCCCGGCTTCACCCAGAAGTCTTTGGCTACCGCAAAAGAACCGGGTTGAAGCCGGTCATCGCCAAACCGGGCGTGAATAGCCCCGGCAGCCTTCCGTCCATCCCTGATTGCGTCAATTACGACGGTGGGGCCGTCATCGGCTGCGTCACCTCCGGCGAAAAGCCCATCGATATTGGTGTTCATCGTGTCCGAGTCGACCTCAATGGTGTTCCAGCGGCTCAGTCCCAGCTCTCCTGCGGCTGTGGAGGTCAGGCCATCCAGAGCGGGAGCCTGGCCAATGGCTACCACCGCCGTCCGGCAGGGAAGATCGAACTCGGAGCCTTCAAGTGCAATGGGTCGGCGGCGGCCGGATGAATCCGGACTTCCAAGCTTCATCCTGGTGCATCGCAGGGCCGTGAGCCGGCCGCCTTCCGCTATGATGCCCACAGGAGCAGCCAGCTCCATGATCTCGATGCCTTCCTCCAGACAGGCCGCTATTTCCATCTCGTCGGCAGGCATTTCGTTCTTTGTTCGTCTGTAGAGCACGATTACTTTGTCGGCGCCCAGCCGCCAGGCAGTTCTGGCAGCATCCACTGCCGTGTTCCCGCCGCCGATGACCGTAATGGTTCCGGTGAGCGGCTGAGGATCATCCGTCTTCTCCCTGAGGAATTCAATCCCGCCGACCACGCCATCTGTTTCAAACTCCCCTTCCACCATCATGGCTTTGCCGGCCCAGGCGCCCGCCGCCAGGAACACGGCGTCGTGGTTTGCTCGGAGGGTCTGCAGCGGGATATCCTGACCGACTCTGACTCCATACCTGATCTCGACATCGGCTTTGCAGATGTAATCAACTTCCCGGTCCAGCACAGCGTCTGTCAGCCTGTAGGCAGGGATGCCGTATCGAAGCATGCCGCCCGACTTGTCCATGGCCTCATAGATAACCGTCTTGTACCCGTTGCGTCCCAGGAACCAGGCGGCGGTGAGACCGGCAGGACCGGCGCCTACAATGCCCACCGATTTTTCCCTCGGCGGGGCACATTCCGGTTCGTCGTCGTAGATGCCGGGAAGATCCGTGATAAATCGTTTGATCGCGTTGATACCGACCGGCTCATCGATATCATTACGACGACAGAGAAGCTCGCACTTGCGAACACAGATCCTGCCGCATACGGCCGGCAGAGGATTCCTCTCACGAATGAGATCCACGGCCTCGCGATGAAGCCCCATGGCGGAGAGCGCAATATAGCCCTGGGCGTCTACGCCCGCCGGGCAGCCCAGCGTGCAAGGGGCCAGACAATCGGCATAATGGTTTGACAGGAGCAGCTCAAGCGCGGTCTTACGGCTGGCGATGACTCGGTCGTTGCGCGTTTGCACTTCCATGCCCGGTGTGAGCCTGGTGGAGCAGGCGGGCACGAGGTTGTTTCGTCCTTCCACCTCGACAACGCAGAGAAAGCATGACCCGTACGGATCAAGCTCGGGCGAGTGACAGAGGGTCGGAATGTCGTCAATTTCGTTGTCCCGGACGACATCCAGGATGGTCTTTCCCGGATCGGCCTCGAACTCCCGTCCGTTGATCTTGACCTTGATGCGTTCCATCCCATTACTCCTCAACGCTTGTACACTGCATCAAAGCTGCAGCTGGTCACACATCTATCGCACTTCGCGCAAATCGAATTGTCGATGACGTAGACCTTCTTTGGCTCACCGGAGATGGCCTGGACGGGGCAGTTCTTTGCACAGACACCACATCCTGTGCACTTCTCCGGATCTATGTGGAAATCCACCAGAGAAGAGCAGACGCCCGCCGGGCAGGTTTTGTCCTCGATGTGGGCCCGATATTCATCCCGGTAGTACCGGAGAGTAGTCAAGACCGGATTGGGAGCGGTTTGTCCCAGGCCGCAGAGGCTGGCTTCCTTGATCTGGGCGCCCAGGACGGCGAGCTTGTCGATATCGTCCGGTTGTCCTTCGCCGTTGGTGATCCGTTCAAGGATCTCGAGCATCCTGAGGGTACCGATTCTGCAGAAGGTGCATTTGCCGCAGGATTCACTCTGGGTGAACTCCAGGAAGAAGCGCGCCATTTCGACCATGCATGAACTCTCGTCCAGAACGACCATGCCGCCGGAACCCATGATTGCCCCTGTTGCCGGTATGTTCTCAAAATCGACGGGCGTATCACCGAGCGCGGCAGGAATACAGCCGCCGGAGGGCCCTCCCATCTGGACCGCCTTGAACTTGCCTCCCTTCTTTATGCCACCGCCAATATCGAGGACCAGATCGCTGATCGATGTGCCCATGGGAACCTCGACCAGGCCGCCACGGCTGATCTTCCCGGCAAGCGCGAAGACCTTGGTTCCTCTGCTCTTCTCGGTCCCGAAGGACGCGTAGGCTGCCGCCCCCCTGTCGATGATCCAGGCTACGTTGGCAAAGGTCTCGACATTGTTGTTGTTGGTTGGTTTCTGCCAGAGTCCCTTCTCTGCAGGAAACGGCGGCCTTATTCTCGGCATCCCTCTCTTGCCTTCGATGGAGGCGAACAGGGCCGTTTCCTCGCCACAGACAAATGCTCCGGCGCCTTGCCTGATCTTCAGATCAAAGTTGAAACCGGATTCCAGGATGTTCTTCCCGAGATAGCCCTTCTCTCTGGCGGCGTCAATGGCCAGGTTGAGTCGGTGAATTGCCAACGGATATTCTGCTCTGCAGTAGATGTAGCCGAAGTCGGACCCGATTGCCCGGCCGCAAATGATCATCCCCTCAATAACCGAGTGCGGGTCTCCTTCCAGGACGGAGCGGTCCATGAACGCGCCGGGATCTCCCTCATCCGCATTGCAGACCACGTATTTCCTGTCCGCTTCATTTCCCGCCGTGAAGGACCATTTCAGTCCAGTGGGGAAGCCGGCTCCACCCCGCCCTCTCAATCCTGAGTCCTTCATCTCCTGGATTATTCCCTCGGAAGTCATTTCAAGGAGAGCCTTGCGCAGTCCCCGATAGCCGCCGGCGTTCTCGTAATCCTCGATAGATTCAGGGTTGATCGTTCCGCAGTTCCTCAAGACTACTCGCTGCTGTTGAGCCATAAAGGCCGCTTCGGTTCCGCCTACAGTCCCGTTGGCCTTCTCCAGATATATGATTTCGTCTTCCGCGAGGAGTTCATCGCCCTCAGCATGACTCCTGAAGATTTTCTCTGCTCGTTGCGGCGTAACATTGCCGTAGAATACTCTCGAGCCGTTGTCACGGATCTCCACGGTGGGTTCCGAATAGCACATCCCGATGCAGCCTGAGATCGTGAGTTCGCAAGCCCCTGTCGCTCCGGCAGCCAGGTCCCGCAGCTTGTCGTATACCCCTTGTGCTCCCGCAGACAGGCCACAGGTGCCCATTCCTACAACGATCTTCTTCATCCGGACCTTCCAATCTCCTTGAAAACCAGGGAGGGCTCCACCCCGACCCACGCCTGCGGCAATCTCGAGTTACTGAGGCACCTGGTCATTGGCTGTGGCTTGAAGCAGTTATTTCTGTGCGCTCTTCTCTGCGCTTGATCTTCCGCAGCAATTTTCTCAGGGAAACGGGGCTGAGATTTCCGTGAGTCTCTTCATTTACCATGATGACCGGGGCAAGAGAACAACACCCTATGCAGGCAACCGTATTGAGAGTGAAAAGCCCGTCTTCGGTTGTATCACCCACGCTGATGCCCAGTTCATCTTCAATCGTCTCGATAATCAGTTTTGAACCGGTAACATGGCAGGCGGTCCCGTCACAGGCTCTGATAAGCAACCTGCCGGTGGGGCGAAGCCGGAACTGGCTGTAGAAGGTGATAACACCATATATGTCCGATTCAGGAATACCACTAACACCTGAAATGTATCTGATTGCTCGGCGCGGTATGTATCCGAAGTGATTCTGAGCTGACTGCAGCAGCGGAATCAATTCCCCCGGCTCTCCCTCATAACGCCAGAGGCGGAAGCTGAAGTTGTCACTCATGGCGGTTCCTACCTAACCCGGTTCGTCAGTCTTCGCGCAGCTTTATGATCTTTGCTTCCCGTATGCGGCGCACACCGTCGATGTGATTGAGTTTCTCGATGATCCTCGGGGTTCGGCCAAGAGCCTCTACGCCGGTAATCATTCCCACAAGCTTGGTGCCACCGTCAATCACATCGCAGAAGATCACTTCATCGATGAAGAACACCGTGGTGAAGATCTGCTGAATGGCTTCCTTCTCGATGTCTACAATGATATAGCTGGTTGTTCCCGGGTGTTTGCCCGGGCTCGTTTGGGTCGATCGCTTCACCACTTGTTGATAGATCTTGATGAATTCATCGACATCCCGATCGAGCTTTGGCCGCTCCACGGCCGCGACCGATGCGATACTCAACCCCTCTATGGCCTGAACACGATCGGAGAGCGCTTTGATGCCTTCCTGGGAAGGCGCCTGGGCCAGAAGAATGATATCGACATCACCTCTGACCGCTTCACACGACTGAACTCCCTCCATATTGTAGAGCTCATCGAAGATCGCCATGCTTCTCGCAGGATTGTCTATCCTGATGGTCACATAGGCGCTGAAGGACTCGCGGATCCCCTCATCCGTCGGTTCCGAAGGTTCTTCTCGCTCTAGTACGGTGGTTGCCCCTGGGGAAAGCTCTTCGAGAGCTGTCACGAGGTCGACAATTTCAAAGGGCTTGTCCAGATAGCCTGTGTTGTGCTGAGAGAGGGCGGTGAGCTTCGTCCCCTCATCGCCGAAACCTGTTATCACCAGAACGGGCAGATCAGGATACTGGTTCTTGATTACCTTGAGAATCTTCAGGCCGTCGATATCGGGCATGAAGATGTCGGTGACCAGGTAGTCATAGCCCATCCCTTTCTCGCCGGATTGATCGAGTTCATGGATGGCAGAAACCCCGTCGGGACAGGCCACGGCGGTGTAACCTTCCTGAGTCAGACCCACGGTAAGGTTTCTCCGAATTTCCGCTTCATCATCAATAATCAGCACTCGGCCTTTCAATGATTTCTCCTCTTGTCTTCTTCGTAGTGAGCCCGAGGAATCGGTTCTCCGGCACGATACCGCGCCTCTATCTCTGACAGATATGCCAACTGTTTTGTTTCAATCACCGGGAACCAGATCAAGCGATGAATTCGAATAAGACCATAACATGCTGACCTGAGAACAACAACTACAACCTGCGCTATTGGCGGGTATCGCCGCCGCTGTGGACACCGATCCGCCGATGCAGGTACTCAGGGTTCTGAATCCCGAGTATACTCCCCGTGCGGAGGCAACATGGAGGAACGAGTCAAGACAGCACTGGCGAAGTTCGAGGAGGGGTTCGACTGCTCTCACGCAATCCTGAGTGCCTACGCCGATCTCTTCGAGTTTGACGACAAGTCGATGGAAACCATTTTCAGGCCATGCGGACCCATGACCGGCCGACCCATGAGTGTCTGCGGCGCTGTGTCGGGTGCGCTGAAGGCCCTGAATCAGAAGCTGCGCGAAGAGAAGGAAGCCGGGAACGCCACGCGGAAGAAGTCGGAACTTCTTCGGGAATTCCGCGAGCGATTTGAGAAGCTTCACGGAAGCGTCAGCTGCACCCAGTTGCTCGGAACAGATATCTCGGAAATCGACGGACAGATGATGGCAATGGACAACGACCTCTTTCACACGCATTGCGTGAGATACATCACTGATTCAGCAACAATCCTCGAGGACCTGATCGGTCTCAAGAGAAGAGGATAGTGCGGAGTACCTGACGGTGCCGCCGGAACTGTCGGCGCTGAGATCTATCCGATGATCTCGCGGTGATTCCTGAGCAGACTGGATCCACCATCGTGAATGAAGTCCGAGTTCATCGTGATTCGAGTGCTCATCTTCTCAATGAACGTCTCCGCAATCTTCAGTTTTCGCTCGGAGTGCCGTGCATCACGCAAGAGCAGGTAGCTCTGGATCAGGTCTATCGCCATCTCCACCATGCGTCTGGCGTGATAGGAAACGAGGTCCGCATCCTCGACGCCCTTGATGTACACCAGGGCCTTCTCAAACTTGTTCCGGGCCGCAAGCAGTACGTTGTGCAGGTCTGATGCGTGGGAGAAGTCTTCGGACTCATACTCATCCAACGCAGTGATGATGGTGCCGGAGGTGAGACCGCCAATTGCGGCGACAACCTGCAGCTGAGTAGTACCCTCGTAGATGCTGGTGATACGCGCGTCGCGATAGTGGCGCTCAACGTCAAAATCTCGCATGAAGCCGGTGCCGCCGTGGATCTGAATAGCGTCGTAGGCAACTTTGTTTGCCATCTCGGTCGCATACGCCTTGATCATCGGGGTGTACATATTGGTCAGCCGCGCGTAATTCTTCAGATCGGACTTGACCTCATCCGCGCGCTCCGGATAGTGCTCCTTCAAGTGCTCCAGGCCCTCTTTGAGGTCAACAATGCGGGCGGTTTCGTAGAGCAACGTTCGCGCGGCCTCAATGGAAATCTTCATCTCGGTAAGGATTTCGTAGACCGGCGGCAGATCTTTCACCGGCGCGCCAAACTGAATCCGCTCCTCCGCGTACTTGTTGGCCTCCCGGTACGCCGCCTCGGCAATGCCAATAGCCTGAGATGCAATACCGATACGTGCGCTGTTCATGAGCCACATGGTGTATCGCGAGAGTCCGCGCTTCCTTTCGCCCACGAGGTGCCCGCGGGCGTTGTTGAATTGCAGCTCGCAGGTTGGTGAGCCGTGGATGCCGAGTTTGTCCTCCAGGCGACGAATGACCATCTTCTCATCCCTCTCATAGAGGAAGAAGGAGAGGCCGCGGGCGCCGGGCGCGGATTCTTCACTCCGCGCAAGAACCAGGCCTATGGTCCCATTTCCGTTCGTGATGAATCGCTTGACCCCGTTCAAGTACCACTTGCCGTCCGGATCCTGATGAGCTCGTAACCGAACTGCCTGGAGGTCACTGCCCGCATCCGGCTCGGTGAGGATCATTGACGATCCAAACTCACCGGTGGCCAGCTTCGGCAGGTACTTGCTCTTCAGTTCCTCGGAGCCGAACTTGTTGAGCGTCTCGCCGATGTCTTGCTGCAAACCGAAGTTCAGAAAGGATGCGTCCGCCCGGGCCACCATCTCGGCCGCAATGGCAAGCATGATTGCGGGGAAATTGAGTCCGCCATATTTCCGTGGAAAACAGAACCCCATGAGATCAGCCTTCGCGAAGATATCCAGCACTTCGCGTGTCCCCTTGGCGTACCGAACCTCACCATCAATGAGACGCACCCCCTCCTTGTCGATGTCCGCAGCCTGAGGTGCGAGGTTCTCCCCGGAGATTTCACCGATCATGTCCAGAACCTTCGTGTACGAGTCCTTCGCATCCTCCAGATCGTGCGGCGCATAGGGGGAATTGTCCGGGTTCTGGAAATCGTCCTCTTTCAGTCGGATGATTCGATCGATATCCATATGCTCAAAGTGGAACAGAATGTCTTCGTTATCTCTGAAGAAGTTCTCCATGTGATGCCTCCTTACACCTTCGCCTTGAATGCTTTGATAAAGCGGGGAATCACCTCTTTCAGATCGCCGACAATGCCATAGTTGGCGATTTGAAAGATCGGGGCTTCCGGGTCTGTGTTAATTGCGATGATCCTGGCCGATTCGTCCATTCCTGCGCGGTGCTGTACGGATCCCGATATGCCGCACGCAATATAGAGTTTCGGACGCACGGTAGTGCCGGTCTGACCCACCTGGTGATCCTTGCTCACATAGCCGGCGTCCACGGCTGCTCGAGACGCTCCCACCTCACCCCCGAGGGTGTGGGCAAGCTGGAGAATGAGGTCAAAGTTCTCCTTTGAGCCAACGCCGACTCCGCCGGCGACAATGACCTGTGCCCCCTTGAGATTCACCGACTTTTCTTCCTTGACCCGCTCGAGAATCTCAGATGGGAAGTCGTCGGGACCCAGCTTCACGTCCTCGGCAATGATCTGACCCTTGAAGGACGGATCGGGCGAACTCATCTTCATCACGCCCTCTCGCACGGTTGCCATCTGCGGCTTCTTCTCCGGCGATACAATGGTCGCGATGATGTTCCCGCCAAATGCGGGGCGAATCTGGTAGAGAACGTTCTGGAACTGCGCGCCCTTTGACTTGTAGTCTCCAATCTGAAGGTCCGTGCAGTCGGCCGTGAGACCAACTCGCAGTGCCGATGCAATCCGCGGTGCAATGTCGCGGCCGGTGGTCGTGGCGCCGTAGAGCACAATCTGCGGCGAGTGTTTCTTGATGATCTCCACGAGCACTTTGGTGTAGGGAACCGGTGTGTAGTGTGCAAGCCCCTTGTGTTCCGCCGTGTAGAGCAGATCAACGCCGTACGGAATCAGGGACTCAGCCGCTTTCCGGAGCTCGTTTCCCATCAGAACCGCGGACACAGGGGCGTTCACCCTGGAGGCAAGGTCTCGGGCCTTGCTGATCAATTCGATACTGACCTCGGCTATAATCCCGTCATCCTGTTGGACGAATACCATTACGCTGTTTTTTGTGGCCACAGGACTCTCCTTTATCCCAGAGTGTGGTCGGCGATGAGTTCATGCACCATGTCGCCAATCGATTCGTCGGTATTCTCGATCATCCTCAGGTCCTCCGACTTGAGCACGACCAGGTCAATGGTCTTCACCTTTGTCGGTGAACCGGCAAGGCCACAGCTCTCCGGATCGGCACCAATCGCATTGATGTCCCAGAGGCTTATCGTGTTCTCCGCCTTCAGATCCGCCCCGGATGTCAGGTACGATTCATCAAAATCGGTATTGCTCATCTCGGTTGACGCACTCTTGTAGGTCATCAATTTGATGGCAGACGGCGGCCGCGGCAGGTAGTGCTCGTCAGTCAGTGTCAGAAGGATAGGCAGTTTTGCCCGAATCTTCTCGTATCCGCCCTCAATCGATCGGACCGCCGTGATCGTCCTCTTGTCCACGTCAATGTCTTCTATCCGCGAAACACAGGTAATCTGGTTGATGCCGAGTTTCTCCGCCGTTTGCGGACCTACCTGCGCAGTGTCCCCGTCAATTGCCTGGCGGCCGCAGAGCACGATGTCGTAGCTGCCAATCTTCTCAACGGCACACTTCAGAGCGTACGAGGTGGCAAGCGTGTCAGCTGCGGCAAATCGTCTATCGGAGATCAACGCCACGAAATCCGCGCCCCGGTAGAGGGAGTCCTTCAGCACCTGGACTGCGCTGGGCGGCCCCATGGTCAGGACATGCACTTTGGAGCCCGGCGTCGAATCGCGAATCGTCAGCGCCGCTTCAAGGGCGTGGAGATCCTCCGGGTTGAAAATTGCCGGCAATGCCCCACGATTCACCGTACCATCTTCCTTCATGGCGTTCCCGGTGATGTTCTGGGTGTCCGGCACCTGCTTTATCAATACGATGAGGTTCAGACCCATGTACTCCTCCTCGGCAGACAATCACCGTGCCTCACACGGAACGGGTGCTCGTCCAGGTAATGGAATTGGATGCTCTGGTCCACTCTGCCTACTGATCAGATCCTGTAGGATGATTACCGTCATAGTAATGGTTGAGTCGCTCAGACGCAATACGCGAGCTGCTACCGGATCTGCCTGAGGGCCTGCGCAACGTTCAGGGCGTGGTCGCCCATGTGTTCAATCTGGCGGACCATCTCAATGAACAGGAGTTCCGACTTGACATCGGCTCCGGTCTGAAGGCGGTCCTGCGCCTCGTCTTTGAGGCGGGTGCGGAATCTGTTGACGTCGTCTTCGTAGAGATAGGCGGTCTCCAATTCGGCACGTGAGAGGTGCTCGTTCAGGTGCTTCCTGATGAACTCGATGAACTCCGCCACCTTCACGGAGTAGGGATTCAAATCCTCCAATGCAGACGGATCGAAGTCGATTTTTGAATCATACCGCCTCCGCGCCAGCACCATGAGATTGAAGCAAGCGTCACCGATGTTCTCCAGTTCGTGGGCAATGCGGATCATCGCACTGACATTCGCCGCACTTGTCTCGGTGAGACTCTCGCGGGCGCACTGCGCAAGAAAGATCGATATGTCCTCCTGCATCCGATCGGTGTAGTCCTCCATCTCTTTGAGTTCCGCCACCTGGTTGCCCATCTTCTTGTCCGGGTTCCTGAACACCTCGAGAAAGCGACGGAACATCTCCTGTACAATGCCTGCCATTCTGGACAGTTCCATCTTGGCGTTCATCAGGTTCATCTCCGGGGTGTCCTGCAACGTGGTTGAGATGTACTTCAGTTGATAGGCTCGCTCCTCTTCATCGGCCTTCGGTCGGGTGAGCTTCTTCACCAGAGACTCGAGCTGTCTCACAAATCCAACGAAGAGCACCGTGTTCGTCACGTTGAAGAGGGTGTGGAACATCGCAAGGTGGGCGGTTATCGCGCCGCCCGTGGGAACTCCAGGGACGATGAGGTCCACCAGGGCGAGGAAGGGCTTGAAAAGAATCCCTATCCAGAGAACTCCGAAGACATTGAAGAGCATGTGGACCCGCGAGGCGCGCCGGGCATTGATATTCGTGCCTACCGACGCAATGAAGGCGGTGGCCGTGGTTCCGATGTTTTCGCCGAGAACGATCGCGGCGGCGGTAGAGAAATCGATCCATCCCGAGAAAGCCATTGTGAGGGTGATTGCCATGGCGGCGCTCGAGGACTGGACCACGATGGTGAGGATGGTGCCGAACGCGACGAAGATGATGAAGGTCAGGGGGCCGAGGTTGTTGAGTTGTGCCATGAACTGCAGGAACTCTGCGTTGCCCTGTATCTCCGGGACAGAGTTCTTCAGGAGATCCAGTCCGAGAAAGAGCAGGCCGAACCCTGTCACCGCTTCGCCCCAGTCCTGTTTGCCGAGTCTCTTGCTGAGACGAAGCGGAAGACCGACAGCCAGGGCTGGAAGCACGATAATCGCAATGCTGAACTTGAAACCCAACAGGGCGACGATCCAACCCGTAACGGTGGTGCCAATGTTCGCACCCATGATCACGCCGATGGCCTGCCTCAATGAGAGCAGACCGGCGTTCGCAAACCCCACGACCATGACCGTCGTCGCCGATGAAGACTGGATGAGTCCGGTGATGAGCACACCGGTCGCCACCGCGGCAAACCTGTTCCCGGTCATGAACCCCAGAACGCTCTGTAATCGATGTCCGGCGGCTTTCTGAATACCGTCGCTCATGATCTTCATTCCGAAGAGGAACAGTCCAAGGCTTCCAATGATGTTCAGAACGGTTATCAGAATCATAGGTGTCGCCCTCTGAGTGGGATGTGCGGGGACTTGCCGATTTCTTAACACAGTCCAAGACAAAAAGCGATAGCATCACTGGTGGCGATTGAGCTCCCTCGGAGTAGCCAGTATGATATCGCCTGTATCGACGCCCAGATCATTCGCAATAACCTGGCATTTCGCCTTCAGCAGAACGAAAATCGGCCTCTCGACATTGGAGAGACCTTCGTAGTTGCCCTGCCCCTTGCTGATAATCATTTCCGCACTTTCAAAACGATCTAGAAATTCGTCGCTGCACAGACCTGGTATTATCGCCGGTGCAGAGCTTCCCGAAGATATTATCTCGGCTACGGTGTCAAGTCCGGAATCAATAGCATCCTCCATGGTCACATCGTTTATGACTGGTATGTCTCGTACGACATACGTAACCGGCTTTCCGAGTTCTTCTATGAGAAGCTTATCGAAGACTGATTCCCCGGCGTTGTCCCCAAGGTAGAGAACAGATTCCGCCTTATTGAGGCTCTCCAGAAATTCCTCAAAGTGAAGTATCGCGAACTCCTGATTCAGAATTGCGTGTACATCTCTGGTGATATTGAAGTCATTTCCTACTCCGAGATCAATTACGTTTCCGGCAATTGCGATCTTTGCAGCCGTGAGCATTCTGTTATCGGATTTCCTGACAATATTCTTCAATTCCGGATAGAGCTCCAGAGCCTCTCTGATAGTCTCTTTCTTAATCTCATTGTAGGGATCATTGACCCCGGTCATTTGCCTGATTTTCCCGTAGATCAGATCTCCGGTAACAGGCGGGGTGCTCTCCAGGGGCAGGTCCCTGATCATACAGCCCACTTCATCCAGCAGTTGTTTGACGCCCGACTCATCCATTCCCGAAATTCGTCCGGCCCGCAGAGCCTGCTTCATGAAACAGGGTATGCAGTCAAGATAGGTTTTCATCTATCTTCCCGTCTGGAAGCAGAGAAGGACTTCATCGGACAGACCGGAAACCATTTGCATTCATGTCTTTTCATAAATGCTTGCGCACGCGTCAGACTTTCTTCAGCTTGCCGGCCTTGTAGGCTTCATGTGCCTCTTTGACGGTCATGTCGCCGGCTCCGACCAGGATCTCGATTCCCGTCCTCTGAAGTACGGCGGCGGCATTTCCACCAGGCCCATTGCCTGTAATCAGAACTTCGGCGCCGTACTCGGCCAGCTTCTGTGCAGTCTTTGGCCCTGCTCCATGGGCCTCATTCTCAATTGCCCTGTTGTCATAAGTTTCTACGCTGTCAGTCCCTTCATCATAAATCAGAAAGAACTCGGTCCTTCCGAAGCGAGGATCCATTGCGGAGTCCCATTCCGTACCTTTGGTCGTAAAGATGATTTTCATTCTTCTCTCCTGTTACAGTCTTACTGTTTCTCGGATTCTTTCCCAGGTTCCGCGAACAATCCCCGCCAGTTTGTCGTCCCACTCTACAATGGTCTTCCCGTTTGTCATGGCCTCGGTGAATCTTTCGTCATACGGGATTTCCGTCAGCAACACAATATCTTCTTCCGACAGAAAGCTACGAATGCCATCAAGGACCTCCGTATTGAGATCTGCCTTGTTCACGATGCAGCCGGCCTCGATCCTGAACTTCTTCACAAGCTCATAGACTCTCTTCAGATCATGAAACCCCGAAACGGTTGGCTCCGTGACGAGAACTACAAAGGAGGCTCCCGAGAGGGAAGAGACCACCGGGCATCCGATTCCTGGCGACCCATCCACAAGAACCATGTTCTTTCCAAGCCTTTCGGCCAGCGCTTTTGACCCACTCTTAACCTGGGCTACGAGTTTGCCGGAGTTCTCGGCGCCTATGTTGAGGCTGGCGTGGACCATGCTGCTTCCAGTCCTTATTCCGGAAATGAACCACTTTCCGACATTCTGTTCGCTGTTTGTTATGGCGTCCGCCGGACAGACTCTTGCACAGTATCCGCAGCCTTCACATCCCAGAGAGTCCACGGTGTACTCACCGCCAATGATCGGAATAGCATTGAATCTGCAGACTTCCTGGCACTTTCCACATTGAGTGCAAAAGTCCTGGTTTATGTGTGCTATCTCACCACTGTAGAAATCTTCACTGATCTCAAGATCCGGCTCCATCAGGAGATGCATGTCTGCAGCGTCCACATCGCAGTCGGCAACGATGACGTCGTTTCCACCAAGAATCGCGAGAGCCGCCGTGATTGACGTCTTTCCCGTACCGCCTTTCCCCGATATGACTACGATCTCTTTCACCTACTTCAGCTCCCGTTTGAACTCACCGATGTAGTCGGCAATGGTTTCAACAGCACTGCGAACCGCGGGTATCGTCGGGTAGAGCAGTTCTCCCCTGGAGTAGGTTTCGGCTATCTTCCTGTCATTCGGAATACGGGCAATGACACGGATATTCTCTTCTCGGCAGTAGTGATCCACCCCGTCATCTCCGATCCCGTGGCGGTTAACAACTACAACAAACTTCTTCTCAAGCTGCCTGATGGTTTCCACCGCAAGCTTGAGATCATGAAGGCCGAAAGGTGTGGGTTCTGTAATCAGGACTACAAGATCCGCGTCCCTGGTGGCTTCAATTACGGGGCAGGAAGTCCCCGGAGGCGCGTCAAAGATCTGCGTGACCTCTTCTGAGAAGTTCGTATCCACAAAATCGATAGTCTGCCGAATGAGGGGGACAGCCTGTTCCTCCCCTACAATCAGTCTGCTCTCGACAAGACTCAGATTGTCTGCCCTGAAAGATCTGAGCTCGCCCATCTTCTTCTGTTTCATGGGCAGAGAACCGGTGGGACACAACTCTGAACAGGCATAACAGCCGTGGCAGAGTTGGGGAAAAACCATTATCGTCTTCCCCATCTGTAAGACCGCGTTGAAATTGCAGACCGCCTGACAATTGCCGCACAGTTCACATCTGCTCTTGTCCCACTCAGGAATCATTTTGTACGTGTCTTCCTGATGAATCAGTTCGCCGTTGATAAACAGACCTGAGTTCGGTTCCTCCACATCAAGGTCAGCCAGTACTACCTGACCAAACTGAGACATGAAAGCTGCCAGGTTTGTTGAAAGGGTCGTCTTGCCCGTGCCGCCCTTTCCGCTGGCTATGGCGATTTTCATCAAGGATATCTACTGCTGATGATGTCCATCTCCGTGCCCGTGATCACTGTCACAGAGGTTGTCACCGTTTTCCAGTTCGCTCTGAAGGTACTTCTCTACCAGCTTAGCAGGATCCTCAGCGTCAATTCCCATGAGTACTTCGATCTTGTTTTCTGCGAAGAGATTCTGAGCCATTACGCCCATACCACCCGCAATTATGGTGTGTACGCCCTTCTCCGCCAGAAACGCCGGATATGTGCCTGGCTGGTGAACCGGTGGATCCACATAGCTCTCTTTTGTAATGCTATCATCCACGACTTCGAGAATCGCAAAGCTCTCACAGTGACCGAAATGGGTACACAGCTTCCCGTTTTCCGTTGGTACAGCAAAGATCCTATTCATGATGTCTCCTTTGTTCTTCTTTGTGCTCTGCTTTCGGAGAGCTCTTCGCGGACTGTGGCGTTCACCGCTGCCCGATCCTTGACCGTGCGGCATATCATTCTGCCGAGGAAAACAGAGACGAACTCATCAAGTTCCGAGGAAAGAAATGATAGCTACAATTGCCCCCGGCCGCAAGGACCTGGAAAGGCGCCGCTGTTGTTGAGTCGCCCTGGAGGGCGACCCAGGTTATTTCTTGGTCAGGTTGAAAACACCGTCCCAATCCGGGCTGGGTGGAGTCTTCTTGAACTTCCGCGAACGGTCCAGATAGTACTTCGCGGGCCCGTCCTCGGGGTATTCGTTCAGGACAACCGCGAAGTTCTTCTCGGCTTCGCCCCACGCTTTCTCCTCGAAGGCGGTGAGTCCGGCGTTGAAGGTCCGCAGCTTATCAATGAGATTCTGGTCCCCGTCCACCTCTTCGCGCAGATCAATGAGCTCGTAAAGCCGAACGGGCTCCGTAATTCCCATGACCCGCACGCGATCCAGCTTGCGGACGGAAAATGCGCGGCCTGTCTTATCGTAGGTCTGCTCGCTCACGAGGATCCAGGTACCGTACTGCTTGTTCACACCTTCCAGCCGAGCGGCAAGATTCACGTTGTGACCCATCATGGTGTAATCCATGCGCGTGTCGGTGCCCATGTTACCCACGACCATGTCGCCACTGTTGACCCCTATCCGGGTGAGCAGGGGCGTGGGAGACAACTCATCGTCAAGGAACTCCTGGTTGAGCCGTTCCTCCAGCTTCTTCATCTGAATTGCCGCCCGGCAGGCCTGGATCTGATGGTCGTCCATCTCAACCGGGGCGCCGAAAAAGGCAATGATCGCGTCACCCTCAAACTTGTCGATGGTTCCGCGGCCGTCGAGGATGATGTCACACATCTCGGTGAGGTATCTGTTCAGGAGGTGGACCAGCTTTTCCGGTGAGATAGCCTCGCTGATGGTGGAGAAGCCCTGAACGTCGGTGAAAATTGCGGAGATGTTCTTCCTCTCGCCTCCCAGACCGAGCTTCGCGGGATCGGACAGAACCTCGTTGATGACGTCTGGCGACAGGTAGTGACTGAACGCGCTCCGAATGAACTGTTTATCCTTGTTTGTGGTCAAGAAGTTCATAATGGTCAGCACGATGAACGTGAGAAACACCGAGAGCAGCGGAGTGAGGATGTTCATGTATATGCCGGTGGTCACGAACAGCACCACACCGACGGCGGCAATGAGAAGCAGCGCGCCGAAACCGACGAGGAGCGACCGCACAGGCTTCTCCTTGAGCCGGCGAATAATCAGGGTAGTGAGGAAGACGAACACCACCGATCCCGCAAACGGAATCCACCACGGCAGATCGTCCAGGAAGTTCTCGTTGAGGATAGTGTTGACGACCGCCGCATGGGTACCAACATTCATGTACTCGTGCTCAAACGGATTGACACCGATATCGGTGGTGGACGTCCCGGTCCAACCGATGATCACGAAGCTGCCGGCCACTTCGTCCTGGAGCACCTGTCGATTCTCCATGAACAGATCGTACCGCTCGCGCGTCTCGGCAAAGATGGCTCGCGCCTCATCCTTGATGATCTGGTAGGTCTCCGCGTCCTCGGGCTGGAGCTCGCCGGAGTTGATGGCGTAATCAAGCTCGGCGATCAGGTCTTCCTCCGCGGTGCCGGCGAGGAATGCCCCTGCTTCTTCAAAAAAAATCTGCCGGTACTCGCGCCAATCGTCAATCTGCGCGCGATCACCGCCGGCCAGCACGTCGTCTTTTAGACTCTCGGCAAAGTCATAGAGCGGAAGCAGTTGGTCGCCTCCCTCGTAGAAGAAGAGGAAGTTTGCCTCATCCATGGCCCGTAATCGATCTACAATCTCTTCCTCAACCTCCCAGTGGTAGACCAGCCGCCAGTAGGAGAGGTGACGGAAGCTCTCCAGGAAGGTGGCCTTGGGCCAGTTGATGAGCATCCGGCCGTCGGTGGCCAGCGGGATGTGGATGTCGGTGGTTATCGGCGAGCCGGGAAGCCGGGCGTCCTGCAGCGTGATCTGATTGCGATCCACCCGAACTGTCGGTTGGCCCAGCCAATCCAACAGCGGAGCAGTAACGAGCTGGGCATAGTAGGTTCCGTTGGTCTCGGTCACCAGATCGATTCTTCGCCGGACGCCGTCGTCATCAACCACAACGTTCGGGAATCCTGCGCCGCCGGCGTGCGAGAGCACGGGTTGAATCGTCGGGCGGAGATCCGCGCCGGTCTGGACTTTTGACGCGTCCACAACATCGATCTCGTCGATGTTCACCGCATCCTCAACGTAGAGAATGAGTTGATCGCGTTTGGCACGCTCCGCGTCGCTCAACGGCTCCAGCTCACGGAGCTGGTTCACGGTGAAGAAGGACAGACCGTGGAACCCGGCCGCCTGACCGAGGAACTGATCATTATCCCGCACGACGTTTGTCACGGCGGTGATCAGGTTGGCTTTCACATCTTCGGTGAGCACGGACAGATCATCTATGAAGTCTCCGGCCTCCGCAATGCTGATCTGCCCCTGTGCGAGTGCATCAAAGAGTCCATAGATGCTGTCCTGGACAAAGCTGAACTCGGCATCAAGGTCACGGGGAAGATCCTGCTGCAGGTAGCGCGCGTTCACCGCTTGCGGGCTGGGATCTACGTACTCGATATCAAAGGTGACATAGCTGGAATCAAACTCGCGCAGAAGGATCAGACCTCGCGCCATGTAGTCGCGGCTCCACGGCCAGAGCCCCACGTTGGCAATCGCGTTGTCGTCCACGTCCATGAACAGTATGTCGTCACGCTGTTCAACTGCGGGCCGTATGCGGAGAAACAGGTCGTAGACCCGCTTTTCAGCCGTCTGGAAGAAGGGAACGAAGTTCAGGCCTGCAAAAATGGCCAGAACTATCGCAGGAATGAGGAATTCCACCAAACGCTTGCGCATATCCTACCTCCGCTGTCGGCAATCCTACTATAATTGCACGGGGTGTGGAATAAGAGTATATTCGGAATCGGATCCCGCCCGGGAGGAGAAGGCAATGGCCAACCGACGACGGCTCGTTCTAGTCTTCGCACTGCTGCTGGTAGTCACGCTCGGCGCCGCGGCTCAGTCCAACGAGATAATCGATCAGATTCTCGCGCAGGACGTCGCAACGGTAGGCTCCGCCGCCTACGTGGCCCTCTCCGCCGGAGAACTCGTCAACGACGATTCGTCCCCGCAGAAGGCCGTAGAGGTGGCAATTCAGGCCGGATGGCTGGACCCTGCGATCTCCGCGGACGACCCGGCCGGATTTGGCCGGCTTGCGCATCTGCTCATGCAGGTCTTCGAAGTGAAGGGCGGCTTGATGTACCGAATCTTCCCCGGCCCGCGATACGCCACTCGCGAGTTCACCTACTCCGGCTGGTCACCAATCAGGGTTGGCCCGGCCGACCAGTTTTCCGGCAGTTTTCTGCTGAGCGTGACGGGCATCTTCCTTGAAGATCTACATCGACTGGAGCAGGGGGCGAATCGATGAAATCGATCACGATGAAACGGCTCGCCTTTCTCCTGATAGCGCTTCTGATCACCGTTTCGCTCTCCGCCTGGGACGTCGGCGGATACCTGGACAACACCACCGGACTCGCAAAGGCCCCGGTAGGTGCAGTGGGCAGGAACGGCACGCCGATTGTCGTTCTGCCTGTCCAGAGCGCAACCATCGCGGCGTGGCTCTATCACTCGTTCGGATTATGGAGTCTGGATGCACAGGGCAGCTACACCTACGACTACCCGCCAGTCACCAAGTGGGGTCTGCTGGATTTGGATCGATTGGTGCTCGGAGGCGCCTTTCCGGCAGAGGCAGGCGGCGCGCGATCGCTCGGCTTCCAGATAGGTCGAATGCAGTTCTCCGACTCCACCGGCTACGTCCTTGATCATTCACTGGACGGCCTGAAACTGAATATCGGCTGGACGGCCTCATCGTTCAGTGCCGGGGTCGCAACCTCCGCGGTGATACAGAAACCGTCCTCCACGATCGTCATGAGTAACCTTGACGTGGAAGCACTCGGGGCAAATCCGGAAGACGATCCGGAGATCTACAGTCCGTTTGCTCCGCCCAAACTCATCGCGACGGCTGAGTTCCAGGCACGCAGCCTGGTGGCCGGACAGGACCTGACGCTTGGCGCCGTTGTCCAGGAAGATCTCCGCCCGGAGGCCCAATTGACTCCGGAGTTTGAGACCGCATTTGACCCGACCGGTGGCGGCGGCGTGATGGACACCCAGTATCTGTCGCTCATGCTCTCCGGCGGGATCACTCAGGGATTCTTCCATCGAACCTACTACACACTCAACACGGGCCGGACTCTCACCTACCGCTCAGATGCGGACAGCATTACGGGTAGTTCATACCAATACACCCCGATTTTCGGTCATCTGGCCGGACTGGAGTTGAGCTACTTCCTGCCGCAGGTGCTGAACTCACGCATCCGTCTCGGCGGTCAGTTTTCGACCGGGGATGCGGATTCAAATGACTACTACGACGGGAATACGAACGAACTCGCAACATCGTTTGTCCCCATCTCGGCAAGCTCGTATTCCGACGTTTTTACTCTGCAACCCGGAAACTCAGGCCATGTTGCGGTATCGTATAGTCTACGGCCCCTGTCAGGCATCGGCCTGGATATCCTTCAGACCGAGCTTTCCAGCGTTTCGTACTTCAGATCGATGGGCGGGGGTCCCGTGTCGGAGGGCGCGGTTGACGCGACAGAGGACGGGGCGTATATCGGTACCGATATCGACCTGAAGATCGTGGCCCAGCCCTTCTCCGATCTCCGCTTCGTACTTGCAGGCGGGCTCTTTCTGCCAAACGCGGCGGTGATGACCACGGGAAATAAGAAGGTTGACTACCAGTTCACCCTGCAGGGTGTGCTTCGGTTCTAATGCCCTGATTCCGAGAAACCTGCAGATGGGGAGGCGAGGGATGAAAAAGACGACAATCATGCTGCTGCTGTTGCTTGCAGTGGTGGCGTCACCGCTTTTTGCGCAGGACGCCATGATCCGCGAGGTCAGTGGCAAGGTTGAGTATCGAGTAGGGAGTGGAGGGTGGCAGACCGCGACGGTTGGCCGGCAACTGGCTCTCAACGCCACCATTTCCACCGGGTTTGGCGCCTCGGCGATCATCCGAATTGGCGAGGCAGCGAACGGCTCCGTGCTGGAAATCAGTCAACTCACACGCCTCACCCTGGAAGAATTGATCGAACGCGAAGGAACGTTGAGTACCAACGTCTTTGTGCCGGTGGGACGCGTCCGGGCAACTGTCAGCACGGCCGAGGGTCGATCTGCGGACTTTCGGGTGCGCGGGCCCCTCTCGACCGCTGCTGTTCGCGGCACCGGGTTTGAGACAAACGGATGGCAACTATCCGTCACGGAGGGCGTCGTTGAGTTTGCGAACGCGCTTGGCGAGGGCAGGAACATCAACCCGGGCCAGATCAGCGTGACGACCGGGGGTGCGCCAAGCAACCCGGCCGACGAACTGAATCAACTGGCGGATATCGGAGATGGCCGGGGGCCCGATGATTTTGATGACGGCCCACGCTCTTCCGGCTACATCACCGTGAAGTGGTAGGAAGGAGGGGTGAAATGATGAAGAACACAATCAAGCTTCTTGGAATCGCATTGATCACCGGCCTCCTCCTCGCCGGCTGTTACGTTCCCGTGAACGACGGCGTCGGATCGGTCGGGATTAAGCTTCCCGATGCCAGCAGTACCGGCGAAGCCTCCGATCAGGAGATCGCCCGTATCTACCTGCTGAACGAAATCGCGCTTGTAACGATTGGCGAGACGACACCGTACAAGGTCGTCGAAATCGAGCAGGCGGATAACGAAGTCTCCATCGGACCGGTGCCATCGGGCCCCGGATATCAGATCATTCTGGTCCTCGGTAACGACGCGGCCGACCCCGTGGCCGGGGGTGATGCGACGATCTTCGTGCCGGAGCTCTATGCGGTGAGCGATCAGTTTGCCGTGATCGCCGGCCAGGCCACCCTGAAGGAGCTCGTCCCAGTTACCAGCCCCTTCGGCCTCGTGCCGGTCGTGTTTGGTGAGAATCTCAAGGGAATCGTGAACGTACAGCGCGGACCGACGATTCCAGACGATTTCCTGTTCTACACGGCGTCTGCCGGTGAAGCGATTGAGCTCGCCCACGATCTCTCCGCGACGGTGCGAGCCGCGCTGCCCGATGGCGAGGAGGCGATCGGCATGGGCATGGGGGCGCTTGTTACAGAGCCGACGTACGGCGTCCCGTGGGTCAACACGACGAAGGGAATCCTTCCGTATCTTGGCGGCACCTCGCTGGAGCTGGGCTTTCGCACGGATTACCCATCAGACTTCCCACCGGTTCTTGACTCCGGAGCATTCCTGTCCGGCGGGGACCTCTTCGGTTGGTTCCAGGTGGACGGTGGCCTGGGCGGCGTCTACGATAACGAAGTTGGAGCCAAGCAATGGGTTGCGGACATCGACCTCAGCACCTTCATCTCCGGCCAGCCCATATCAGATCTTGTGGTTGACTCCAGCACCGGCGGGATTGACGGATACTTCGCGAGCAAGCTTGGCGCATTCAAGGCGCCGGAGAGAATTCTCACCGAGAACATCAACACCGTGCAGGGGATTCTCGAGGCTTCCTCATTCTTCGAGGTTGCGATTGATGATGAAGAGGCCACCATCACGGAACTCGCACTGGTTGATACCGAGCTCTACCTCGGAACCAACAGAGGTGTCGTCAGCGTGTTGAAAGCTGACCTGGACCTGGACTCCATCCCAACCAGCGACGTGGTGACCGAGTCCATCGGTCGAACCGTTCAGGACATGGCCATCGGTGCAAACTACCACGCAATCCTGACTGATCACTTCCTGATTGTGTCGTCGGACGGTGGGCCATACTCACTTCTGCCTATCTACGCGGGAATCGTTACCGCCCCGACCGGTCTCTTCCTGGACGACAGTACGGGCGTAGTCTTGATTGCCGGAGAGACCGGCATAGCCTCGGTGGACATTGACGGACCCTAATTAGCAGCCACTTGAAGCCCCAACGGGCATCCGGAGGGCCCGCCGTTTCAGCACTACGGGCAGCTTCAGAGCAACGAGGCAATCAGATATGCCGGTCAGATCGTCCGCGGCGGTTACTTCGGTTCGTATGCCCGCGGTGACGCGGGAGTCGGAAGCGATATCGACATAGTGGTCACGGTCACCGGTCACGATCTCGCCTTTGTACGGCGTTCCGCAACTTTCGATACAACTCATTTACCGGTACCCGCAGATCTTCTGGTGTACACGGAGGAGGAATGCGCCGGTTTGGCGACCGCGGACTCACGGTTTGCCCGCGTCTTGCGGGACGAGACTGTGTGGGTTGTTTAGAGTCCCAGGATGGGCGGGATCTCGCCGAGCGATGTCACAGTGTAAGTCGGTTGGACTCCATGATCGTTTGAACGACCCCGGAGGTTGAACCAGCATGCGTGGAGCCCGGCATCCAGCGCGCCCCGGATGTCCGAGTGGAGGTTGTCGCCGATCATGATGGCCCGGTCCGGCCTCACGGCCCCATCGCCGGACGCTCGTTCGAGGGCGATTCGAAACACTTCGGGATCCGGCTTCTGGACGCCGACCTCTTCGCTGATCACGATGTCGCGGAAGTAGCGGCCCACGTCGGCCTTCGCGAAACGCGGGCGCTGAACACTTGAGAGCCCGTTGGTCAGCATGACCAACGGCACCGTCCCGAGAAGCCGTTCAAGCAGCTCAGGCGCACCATCAAGCAGGAACGCGGCCTCCGACAGGTGCTCTATGTAACAATCGCTCACGGATTGAGGATCGATCCGGCGGTCGGTGCTCAATCCGAGACGCTGCAGCAGCTGCACGAACCGCTTGGTGCGGATGACTTCCGGCGTTGATTGGCCGGTCTCGTATTCGCGCCAGACAACGGCATTGATCTCCCTGAAGACGTTGATGATGGAATCGACCTGGACGGCCAGACCTTGATTGGCAAGGGTGCGTTCCAGCGCGTAGTACTCGGCCTGGTGAAAATCGAACAGGGTGTCGTCTGCGTCAATGAGGATCGCGTCGTATTTGAGTGTCACCGCGTCAGGCATGTCGCGTTGGCTACTGCCAGCGAGTTCCGATAGTCACGGCGGGCCATCCCTCGCCCACGCTGTACGAGCTGTGCACCTGGAGCGCGAGATTGCCAAACACGAGATCGAAGCCGCCGAAAACGACGAAACTCAGGTCGTTGTCGGACAGGGTGGTTGCCGGGGGATCACCGTCGTACGGGATGTCGCGTTCTTCAGCGGTTTCCGAGAAATCGACATAGGCATCAAACTCGTTCGTGGTCGTTCCCACCCCGCCCGAGAAGGCCGCAAGCTGGTAGTACGGTGAGATTCCAACGAAAGGCACGAAGAAGCCGAGTTGCTTGGAGACCTGCAGGTCCAGGCCGAATGAGTTGATCCGGTTCCGGAGGTAGAGTTCTCCGGCCAAGTTGAGTTCGCCTATTGCTGTGGAAATCCCTTGCATTCCTGTAAAATCGTAGGCGAGGTTGAAGCCGGTGTAACTGTAGCCGGCGCCAACCGACACTGCGGGGACCCCCGGGGCGTCCTGAAGCAGGACCTTTCGAACGCGAGTGCCAACATGGAGGGTGTTCATCTCGAATGGCGGCACGGCGTCAATCAGATTGGTTGCCGTGTTAGCGAGAAACTGCGGGAAGATGGCAAAATCCACCATGGCCTCGAATCCTGCCGGGAGCCGAAAACCAAGAGCACTTCGGGCAACTGGATAGGGGAAGAATCCCTGGATGAAGGTTATCAGGTCGTCGGCCTGCTCGCTCCCCGCGACAATCTCCTGGACGAGTTCGTAGACGTTCAGAATCTCGAACGCGGCATTGGTCGGTTCCACGAAACTCAGCAGCCCGTTGAAACCCAGAACGGCGCCGGCGGACATGGTGAAGAAGAACCTGGAATCGTCTGGTAGCGCAGCTTGTCCGGGAAACTGGCCCCAGATAGCCGACTGCTCAAGGTTAGGCAGCATGTCCTCACCCAGCTGCTCTATCAGATTCTCGAAATCGGTGCCGATTCCGGAGATGTCTGCCTGCGCGAATGCTGCACCGGAGAGCACAGCTACGAGAAGGAACAGAATACCGATCCGCTTCATACGCCTCACCTCTTGTGGCGGGATGCCTGGGACAAGAATACGCATATTGCGCCAAACATTCTACGGTGTCACCCAGCGTGGCGATGGGTGACAGTACCAACCCCTTGTCTCCGAAGCCGCTCCGGTATACCGTGATGGCGTGCCAGATACGAACGCCCTGGTAGCAGAGCTTACCGACTACTTCGCGACCCGGGATGACGTTGTCATGGCGTTTCTCTTTGGCTCCCAGGCCAGGGAGACCCAGACCGATGAGTCAGACGTGGATGTTGCCGTGTACTTCCGCCCGGCCGAAGGAGATCATGGCGCACCGCCCCACAGTGCAACTCTGGAGATAGAGGCGGACACCGAATACCCCGGAGAGCGTGCGGTGTGGCGGCGCGTGGAGGAGATTGCCGGCGCGGAGGTGGACCTGGTGGTGCTCAACCGGGCGCCCACAGCGCTTGCGGCGAGCGTCTTCTTTGACGGCATCCCGGTAGTCATAGCCGATCGGGCTCTCTACTGGCGGTACTTTCTGACCGTGACCAACGACGCGGAAGAGTTTGATCGATTTGCAGAAGACTTCGCCCAGGTCAAGGCCCGGTCACGATCGCTTTCACCGACAGATCGAACTCGACTCCTTCGCTCGCTGGACTTCCTGGATGAGGAATTGGCTGACATCGGCGAGTTTCAGGATGCGGGCAAGCAGGAGTACGTGCGAGACCGGAGTTTCCGGCGGAACCTGGAACGGTGGGTCGAGAACCTGGTGAATGCAACGATCGACATAGCCAAGACGATCCTGGCGTCCAAACGAGGACGTATGCCGCGAACCTACCGGGAAACCGTGGAAGCGCTGGGGGCCGTGGATGCGTTTGATCCGAAGGTGTGCGACGAGTTGGCGGAGTTCACCCGGCTCCGCAACATGCTTGCCCACGAATACCTGGATCTGCGATTCTCTCGAATCAGAGCGTTCATTGACGAGGCGCCCGCTCTCTACGAGTCCTTCATGAAGAGCGCCCGCGACTTCGTGTAGAGATGGCGCAGTAACTATGGAGCCGGCAATCCCAGGCCACGGCAGATCTTCTGTGCAAGTCGATTTGAGATCTCCGTATGCCGCGGCACCGCTTCCATACTTCCCGTTTGAGGATTGAGCCACAGGCTGTGGGATCTGCCCTCTCGCTTGAGTAGGCAGCCGCGCCGTCTTAGATGACGCAGAAGCATCTCGCGCTTCACACTCAGTCGATTTCGACTACGTCACGGATGGCGTCGTCTGGCATGCCCGCAAGACTGTCTTGAAGTCTGTCCTCCAGGATCAAGCGGATAGCGTCTTTCAGACTGTCCTTGCATTCCTCAAGGGTCGCCCCTTGACCATTTGCCCCTGGGAGTTCGGGGCAATAGGCAATGTACCACTCCTGGTCTCGCTCAATGATTGCAGAAAACTCGTGTCGCATTTCGTCCGTCTTCAC
>JAHOYX010000098.1 GCA_019038705.1 Spirochaetales bacterium | reverse complement strand
GCCGAGGAACTTGCCGGGAGAGTTGGGTCTGAGCTCAATATCCCTGTGTATCTCTATGCCAAATCTGCAAGACGGGAGGATAGAGTACGGCTGCCGGATATACGGCATGGGGAATATGAAGCCCTGGAGGATAAGCTTCTCGCCGGGGATTTCAAGCCTGACTATGGTCCGGCCGTTTTCAATGCAACATCGGGGGCCACTGCCATCGGTGTACGGGATTTCCTTCTCGCATACAACGTGAATCTCTCTACCTGGGATAAGAAGACTGCAAGCGATATCGCCCTGACAGTCAGAGACAAGGGTCGGGCAAAGCGGGATCGAAAGGGCGCCATAGCAAGAGACGAAGACGGTGCTGCGGTCACGGTTCCCGGGCGTCTCAGTCACTGTCAGGCCGGCGGGTGGTTCATCGATGAATATGGCTATGCGCAGGTGACCATGAACCTCACGAACTTCCGCGAGACCGGGTTGCACCGGGCCTTCGAGGTTGTGTCCGAGGAAGCCGCAAAGCGCGGTGTCAGGGTTACCGGCAGCGAAGCCATAGGTCTCCTGCCCAGGGATGCTCTGCTGGATGCCGGAAGGTATTACCTGGAAAAGAAGGGGAGTAATACCGGAATCCCCGAGAAGGACATTATTCAAGCGGCAGTCCTCGGACTTGGCCTGAACGACACCAGCCCGTTTATTCCCGGTGAGAGGGTCATTGAATATGCAGTGGAGGGAAGGAGCACCGGTCCTGCTGCCCTGACCTTGTCCGGTTTCAGCGACGAACTCTCTTCCGATTCCATGGCACCCGGGGGGGGCAGCGTTTCTGCCCTGAGCGCGGCACTGTCCGCCTCACTGACTTCCATGGTTGCGAACCTGACCTTTGGCAAGAAGGGCTACGAACGTCAGAACAAGCCCATGAAGGAAATCTCCATCAGGGCACAGGAACTGAAAGCCAGGCTTCTATGCCTTGTAGATAGCGATTCCGACGCTTTCAATGAGTACATACGAGCGCTGCGCCTTCCGAAGCAAAGCGAGGCTGGCATCAAGGATCGGGCGCAGGCCGTTGAATCAGCCGCCATAACAATGACGACAACTCCTCTGGAAACACTGAGGCTGTGCAGGGAGCTCATAACTCTCGCTGAGAAGGTGCTCAGGAAGGGCAATTCCAATGCACTCTCCGATGCGTTCGTGGCGGTCTCCCAGGCGAATGCGGCGGCCGAGGGTGCCTTTCTGAATGTGCGGATCAATCTGCCTGAAGTGAACGATCAGGTGTTTGTGACCTCTACATCGGAAGAGGCCGAGATGCTGATGAATGACATCTCAAAGATCCACAAACGCCTCTTTGCATCTGTCAGAAAGAAGATCTGATGACCGCAATCGACCGCCCGACGCACGTCGATACGATCATTGTCAACAGCTCGCAGCTTCTCACCATGGCAGAGAGCGGGGGTGTGCCCGGCGGGGCTGTTGCCGTGAAAGACGGCATCGTCATTGAAACCGGGAGGACCGAGGATCTCCTGCGAATCTATCCCGGGTGCCCTGAAATCATTGATGCCGGCAACCAGTTGGTCATGCCCGGATTCGTGGACTGTCACACTCATCTCGTGTTCGCCGGGGAAAGATCGGGCGAGATGGAGATGAGACTCAGGGGAGCCTCGTATCTGGAGATTCTAAAATCCGGGGGAGGCATTCATTCCACGGTACGGGCTACCAGGGCTGCTTCGGCCGACGAGCTGTTTGATGCAGGCATGGAGAGACTGGACAGGATGGCACGCAACGGTACCACGACAGTCGAGATCAAGAGCGGCTACGGTCTTGATGAGGAGACGGAATTGAAGATGCTGGAGGTGGTCCGAAAGCTTTCGGCCGACCACACCCTGGACGTAGCTGCAACCTATCTCGGTGCTCACACGATTCCTTCCGAGACTGACCGGAACGAGTACGTCCGCTGGCTGGCCGGGAGCAGTCTCGAGACCTTCTCCGGGTATGCAGAATTCTTCGATGTCTTCTGTGAGGAGGGAGCCTTCTCTCTGGAAGAGACCGAGTTCCTCCTGGAAGCCGCGGCACAGGCAGGGTTCAAACTCAAAGTCCATGCGGGCCAGTTCAATGACCTCGGGGCAGCAAGGCTCGCCGCCTCAATGGGCGCCGTATCGGCGGACCATCTCGAGAACATCAGTGACGATGACCTGGACCTGATGGCCAAAGCTGGTACGGTGGCAGTCCTTCTTCCAGGGGTTCCCTTCTTTCTGCAGTCGTCGATCTATCCCAATGCACGGCGCTTCATCGAGAGGGGCATACCTGTTGCTCTCGCTACCGATTTCAATCCCGGAAGTTGCCCCTCATACTCAATGCAGATGATGATTGCTCTGGGCGTTTTCTTCTGCGGCCTGACGGCCGCCGAAGCCCTGAAGGCCGCAACTCTGGACGCGGCAAAGGCCATAGACCGGGAGAGTGAAACGGGCAGCCTGGAACCGGGGAAGAAGGCTGATATCATAATCCTGGACGTGAAGTCACCCGGAGAACTGCCCTACTACTTTGGCACAAACCTTGTGACCAAAACAATGAAGGGCGGCATACTCCTGTAGCAAAGCAGACTCGCATGTGCGTTTGCCCCGCGGCCGGCATCCGGGGATAATTGCGGCGGAGGACGGCATTGGCGCACACACCGGTTCCGGAAGCAGACGCGATACTGGACAAGGAGTTCCCGGTTCTGGACAAGGGGTTTGTCCGGCTCGTGGACTACCTCGGCAGTGATCAACGAATCGTCCAGGCCGCGCGGGTCTCCTACGGGGAGGGTACCAAGAGCCACCGTCAGGACGCCGGTTTGATCGACTACCTCCTCCGTCACGACCACACCTCCCCATTTGAGCAGGTGGTCCTCACGTTTCACGCGAAAATGCCGGTATTCGTCGCTCGACAGTGGGTCCGCCACAGAACGGCCCGACTGAACGAGATTTCCGGCCGGTACAGCGTCATGAAGGACGAGTTCTACGTACCCGCCGGTGAGGACGTATCGGAACAGAGCGAGGATAACAAACAGGGCCGTGCCGAGGCCGCCGCAGATGCCGAACTCCAGGAGTCAGTTCGAAATCGATTGGCCGACGGGCAGGAGGCAGCGTACGCCGAGTACACGGCGCTGCTGGATGAAGGGCTGGCGCGCGAGCTTGCCCGCGTCAATCTCCCGCTGAGTCTGTACACCGAGTGGTACTGGCAGATTGACCTGCACAATCTCTTTCGGTTTCTGAAACTCCGAATGAATCAGCATGCTCAGCGAGAGATCCGGGCGTATGCGACGACCATCTTCGAAATCACGAAGCGAGTGTGCCCTGCCGCCTGTGCCTCCTTCGAGAACCATGTCCTCGGGTCGGTGCGTTTTTCTGCCGCAGAGTGGCGGGCGTTGCAGCAGATACTTGGCGATCCGGGTACTGGTGAGTTCACCGGCATGAAAGGCAAGGAACTGGATCGATTTCTGGACAAACTCCGAACAGGCCGCCAACTCTGATATACTCGGCACGATCATGACAGCCAGAACCGCCCGATGGGGAACTCCTCTCCTTGCCTTCTCCGCACTCACTGTCGCCGCCGTTGGAGTACTGGCAGTCGGGATCGGCCCGGTTCCGCCGACAATCGCCATGCGGATCGTGCTCCCATCACTTGCGCTCGTGCTTGGCGCCCTGGTCCTCTCTGCCGGCCACGTCTCCTACCCCAGGGTGCAGAATCTCCGGGTCTACCTCGCCGGGTACTCCGTGGGCATCCAGGGAATTGTCTACGCCCTCGTCCGGGGATTTGACACCTTCTTCATCGACAGCGTGCCAATCGCCCCGGCGGGTTATGCCCAGCTCATGCTGGTGTTCGGACTCCTTGGTCCCTACGCCTACTCGTTGCTCCCGGCCTTCCCGACCTATCGGGCGACGCGGGTAACGACGCGGCTCCTGGTCGGGTTGCAGATAGCCTTCCTGGCCGTGGTTCGATTCATGCCGGCGTCGTTCGGCCGGCTGTCCGTGCTTGTACCGGATGAGCTGATCTCAATCCCGATAGTCGTGGTTGCGACACTGACAGTCGCGATCATTGTCATCAACGCTCTGCTCCCGACGCAGAGCTTCTTCCTTCGCGGAGCCTTTTCAGGCCTCGCTCTCCTCGCCGGAGGTGCGTGGATCCTCCCTTCCCTCCTTGGCGAGTTGGGCTATCACGTCTCCGACGATCTGATTCACATCTTGTATGCCGGCCTGGCGCCGCTGTTCCTCTCCGTCAGCATCCTCTTCCATATCCTTGCGAGAATGGATCACCGCGTAGCCTATGATCCACTCCTGCATGTCTACAATCGGGAGTATTCCAATCGAATTCTGGCCGAGCAGACCCACATTTCGACCAAGCCACCGCTTGCGATCATGATGATAGACATTGACCACTTCAAACAGGTGAACGATACCCACGGGCATCAAGCGGGGGATCGTGTTCTCTTCTCAATTGCACAGACAATCCAGAAGATTGTTGTGCCCGAGGGTGTCGTGTGTCGTTACGGGGGAGAGGAATTGATTGTGTTCTTCGCGGGGCGCACCGGTCGGGACATCATTCCCCTCGCCAAACGGCTTTGTGCGACCATCGAGGCGACTGACACAACCTGGAAGCGGCAGCGCATCGGCGTCACGGTATCCATTGGGCTGTCCGACCGCAAGATAGCCAGGCAACCGCTCGGACACGTGCTGCAGGCCGCCGACAAGGCGCTCTACATTGCGAAAGAGAACGGGCGGAACCAGGTGCGGTTCGTGCGACTCAAGGACCCGCGAAAAGTCGCACGGTAAGCCAGACGCACATAGACATCCACTGTACGTGCTTCCTGCATGCCGCACGCTCATCCCGCCGTTGTGCGTTTGCCCTGGGTCGTCACCCGAAGGTCAGACCAGGCACCTGCCTGCGGCTGTCGGCTCAGACACGCCGGTCTCAGGCGAGCGCCAGTCCGATCGTCCCTGCAAGCTCGGTTGCAACGCCGGCTATCACGGCCGCGGCCATTGTACTCATGGAGTTCACAACATCGTTGTTCACAGCCGGGAAGCCGCGGATCACGGCGTTGGCTGTTCCACCGCTCCTGCGCCTCTCGGTCAACGCCCCGGATTCGGTCCGGTAGAGCGCCTGGACGGTGGCGCCCAGGAGGCTGTCAATCAGCGAGCCGGCAGCGCCGGCGGCGGTGATGATCATCACCAGCAGAGCCGCCTGGGCCGGCGCCGCACCGATGCCCCCACCGACCGTGCCGCCGCTCGGCGTCCGCTGAGCCCAGGCCCACGCGACAAACCACACCGCAATGAGGGCGCTTCCCGCGACCGAGGCGAGCGTGCCCATTCGCGTCACGCCACCGGACGCCCCCGGCGGGAGCTCCTTGCGGCCTACAACGGAGCGCGGGGGGGTCGGGCTGAGCACACCGAGCTCGCTCGCCCAGGTGTCGGCGTTCGCCGCCGCGAAACCGCCGGCCGCAGCCGCGGCGAATGCCGGTTCGCCGGTGGCCGCAAAGAGAATTGATCCCACCAGACCGGCCCCGCCGTTTGCGAGCACCTGGACCGCGTCCCGCTCGCCTCCCTTCTCATGCATCGATGCCAGTCCCGCCTTGGCGGTTGCGCCCACGCGGCTGATGACCGAAGCCGAGACGAAGAAGAGCATCAACATGCCCCAGATGGAGAAACCGCCCGCGACGAGGATGATCGAGCCGACCAGGAATCCGGCCACCGCCCCGCTCCGGGAGACCGACCGTCGCCATCGGGCGACCAGCGCCACTGCTGCGTTGAGCCCGATTGCGAGAAACAGGAATCCCAGTCGAACGGTCACGCGAAGACCGCGTAGAAAAAGAGAGAGGCCAGCACCGGCACCGTCAGGTTATCGATCCCGAACGGGGTGAGTAGTTCTACTGCCGTCGCCACGGCTGCGGTTGCGAGGGCGGCCGCGACCAACCACCCGGCGGCGGGCTGCGAGCCAAACAGAAGCACAAACACCACCACGACCGCGGCCGATGCAACGAACATCACTGCGGTGCCGAGGTAGCTCTTGGTATTGCCGAATATTCGGAAGGTCCGCTGCGCGAAGTGTTCGCCAACAAGGGCGGCAAGTCCGTCGCCGTAGCCCAGAACCAGGATGCCGAGTCCCGCAATCCATGGCGGGAGCGGCCCGACCCACCCGAGAAGCACGAGGATCAGGAGCGAGACGGGAAAGTAGACGGTCCCCAGATTCTTTGATCGCACCTCGTGCTCCATGGCCGGGAGGAGTCGGAAGAGATAGGAGGCCAGGTTGATGAGGACGAATGCGATTGGGGCGATGATCGCGAATTCCCAGCGATCAAAGAAGTACATGGCAAAGAACCACCAGTGCGCTACTCCAATGTGGACCAGCTTGCGGCTGACCGCAGCCGTGACAAGCTTAGCCTGCAGCAGCACCTGGGCAATGCCAAGCACGGCGAACACAAAACCAAACGAAACAACGACGCCCCACCAGTTCATACTCATGAATCAGAAGCATTATGCCTGTTCAGGGATCTGTCAACCTTGAACAATGGCGTCCATTTCCGTAGTCTAGTGATCATGCCAAACAGCGACGGTCAGAAACGACTGGCAGTTCTCATAGACGCGGACAACACGCAGGCTGCCATTATTGATAGTCTTCTCGAGGAAATTGCAAACTTTGGAATTGCAACGGTGCGGCGGATTTACGGTGACTGGACCGGGCCCCACCTGAAAAAGTGGAAGGACGAGCTCCTGGAACATGCAATCCAGCCCATTCAGCAATTTGCCTACACGAAGGGCAAGAATGCAACCGACAGCGCCATGATCATCGATGCCATGGACCTCCTCTACACTGCCGCCATGGACGGCTTCTGCATCGTATCCAGCGACAGCGACTTCACGCGCCTCTCGGCACGCATTCGGGAAGCCGGCCTCACCGTCTACGGTTTCGGCGAACAGAAGACGCCCAAAGCGTTCGTGGGAGCATGTGACCGGTTCATCTACAACGAGATCCTCCGGAAAGGCGAGAAGGACGAGAAGGATGAGGCCTCTCCGAAACGACCGACCGCCGGCGAGCTGAAGAGCAACACGCGGCTCGTCAATTTGCTGCGAAACGCAACAGAAGACTCTGCCGACGAGACCGGCTGGGCGAACCTGGGAACGGTGGGCCAGAACGTGGTGAACAAGGCGTCCGAGTTTGATCCTCGAAACTACGGGTATAAGAAATTCGGCGAGCTGATTCGGGCAGTGGATCTGTTCATCATTGACGAGCGTTCAAGCGTGAACTCGGCGGCGAAGCAGATCTACATCCGCGACAAGCGGCGCCGGTAGGGCGCCGGCATGGGTCAGACCGTGACCGCGCTGGCAGAAGGCTGGTTTCTGGCGCTGGGCTTGAGTGACCGGCCGGCAACCGTGCTGGCCCGCGTCGCGATCGTCATTGTCATCGTGGGCCTGAGTCTACTGTCGAACTTCCTCGCAAAGAAAATCATATCCACTGTGGTCCGGCGGATCGTCCGAAAGTCCCGGTCGCGCTGGGACGACATCATCTATGACCGCGGGGTCCTGAATCGACTCAGCCACATTGCACCGGCCCTCGTCGTCTACTTCATGAACCCGTTGGCCTTCCCCGAGATTGGGTGGGTGACCACGGCAATCCAGCGCGGCTCGATTGCGTACATGATTGCCATGGCGGTTCTTGTCCTGGACGCGGTGCTGGAGTCGGTCAACGACATCTACATGACCAATGCTCAGCAGAGCAGGCAGCGACCCATCAAGGGGTACATCCAGCTCCTGAAGATCCTGTTCTACATCGTGGGGCTCGTGCTCGTCGTGACGACGATCATGGACAAGTCGCCGGTGGGCATCCTGAGTGGGATTGGCGCGCTCAGTGCCGTCCTCCTCCTGGTTTTTCGCGACACGATCCTGGGCCTGGTTGCCGGGGTTCAGCTCAGTTCCAATCATATGGTTCACATTGGCGACTGGATTGAGATGCCGAAGTACGGCGCCGATGGGGACGTGATTGATGTGACGCTCCAGACGGTGAAAGTCCAGAACTGGGACAAGACCATCACGACCATCCCCATCTATTCGCTGGTTTCCGACAGCTTCAAGAACTGGCGGGGCATGAGCGAGTCCGGCGGAAGACGGATCAAGCGCGCGATCAACATAGATATGCGAACCGTGAAGTTCTGCACGCCGGAGATGACAGATCGATTAAAACGCTACCCGCTGATCCGTGACTACGTGACACAACGACAGGCCGAAGTCAGTGCCTACAACGCCGAGCGCGGACTGGATGATGCCGACCTTCTCTCCTCCCGTCGGATGACCAACCTCGGAACCTTCCGCGCCTACATCGCGGCTTATCTCCGCGCCCACCCCATGATCAACAAGGAGATGACCTTCCTCATTCGCCATCTCTCGCCCGGTCCAACCGGCCTTCCAATTGAGATTTACGTCTTCAGCGCCGACAAAGTCTGGGCAAACTACGAGGGGATACAGGCAGACATTTTTGACCACCTTCTTGCGGTCATCCCGGAGTTTGAACTCCAGGTATTCCAGCAGCCAAGCGGCTCGGACATCGAACGATTGGTGGAGAAGTCCGGTCAATGAAGCTCCGTCCGCTGGATTTCGTCGCGGTCTTCGTCGCCATATTGGCTGTCGTCGGAGTGAGTGTCTTTGCGTACGGAAGCGACGCGGACCCGACCGGGGTGAGCATCCGGAGCGATGGCGGAGAGTTCCTCTATCCGCTCAGCGAAACGCGGGTGATTGAAGTGGACGGTCCTATTGGACACACCCACGTGGAGATCAAGGGTAACCGTGTGCGGGTCACCGAGAGCCCGTGTCGGGACAAGATCTGCGTCGCCGCCGGGTGGCTGGCGAACACCGGTGACTGGACCGCCTGTCTTCCCAACCGGGTATTCGTGCGGGTTGAAGGCGGAGAACGGAGAGATGGCGTTGACGCCCAGACGTTCTGATGCCCTTCCGCTGATGGCAACCGCCGGAGCCTTCCTCGCGCTCGTGCTGTTTGCGGCCTGCACACCGACCGAGCCCGCCGAAGGCGCCTTGCTCAACACCGCCGGTGATACCGTCTACACGGACGGAACCTACATTGTCTCGTACTCACACACCGGAACGGATGGATGGCAGCCGTTCCTGCAGCTCCGCGTCCGGGCCGGGCTCATCACCGAGGCATGCTACGGGGCAATCAGGGCCGACGGCATGCTGGTCCGCAATGATGAGAACTACGTTGAGCGATTTCGCCTGGAGACCGGCGCGGATCTCCCCGGTTTTCTTGACCGGCTTGAGGCCGGACTCGGCGCGCGGCAGGAACTTCCGCTTGAAATCCCGATCACCCGCCTGGATGAGCGTGTCGCCTGGTCAAACTCCTTTGCGGTTCTCGCCGACGTGGCCCTCCATCTGGCGCGGGTGGGTGATGCAGACCCTGCGGTGATCCCGACAGCCGGACCCTATATTGGTCACGACCATCCCGACGAGCTCGGCTGGGAAGCGCGGATAGTCATCATCTTCGGAGAGGCCGGGGCCGCGGCAGCGTCGTTCCAGGAACGGCGAGTCGGGGCGGACGGTACGGTGAGCGTGAAAGCCGATGACGCGGTCTACACTGAAGCCTACGAGAGCGCGTTGGATCTGACACCGGCCGGGATCGCCGCTGAACTGTCGCGTCAGTTTGTGGAGGTGGGGGTGTCGGAGACCGGGGGAGGGATAGCCCTGGACGGTATCACCGGGGCATCCGGGACGACGAATCGATTTCAGATGTTGGCCGACCGGATACTCGCGACACGGGTATCAGTTCCACTGCCGCACAAACTCTGCACCCGATAGGCCGCTAAGGCCGGCGCAGTTCGTACTCTTCATTCGTGAGCTCAAAGATCTCGCCCGCGCCTGACGTGATGGAGACCTCGTTATCACCGGTGACGAGGATTGCCTCCACATCCGGCAGGGCCTCGATGAACAGACGGCCCGCCTCAGGACCGAGGGCAAAAACCACCGTGGAGAGGGCATCGGCATCGATTGAATCAGTGGCGATGATGGTGACACTCGCAAGTCCGTTTTGGACCGGGTATCCCGTGTGTGTGTCCAGGATGTGGTGGTAGCGGACACCGCCCTGTTCAAAGAACCGCTCATAGGTGCCCGATGTCACGACCGACTGGTCTGCCACAGAGGCGATGCCAAGGAACTCCCCGCGGCTTGCGTCGGGTGTCTGAATGCCAATCCGCCACAGCGACCCGTCCGGTTTGTGACCCACCGTGAGGATGTTGCCGCCAAAATCCAACAGGGCGGACTGGATACCGGCCGCCCTGAGGATCCGCGCCGCTTCATCGGCCGCATATCCCTTGGCAATGCCGCCCACGTCCACGCCCATGCCGGGCCGCGGGAGCAAGATAGCCGTGTCCTCCGGGTCCATCTGAACCGCGCGATAGTCCACCAGCTCGAGCGCGGCAGACAACTGCTCGGCATCGGGAATCGCTGCACTTTCGGTCCCGATCCCCCAGAGACGAACCAGGGGGTGGACCGTCACGTCAAAGGCGCCGCCCGATGATTCCGAGAAGGCGAGCGCTTCCTTCACAACGCTGAATGTATCCGGGGAGACTGACACCGGGCGGGTCCCCGCCGCGGCATTGACCTGGAGAAGTTCGGTGTCTGTGTGATCGTCCTCGCTCGTGCTCATCTTGCGTTCAATCTCGCCTACCCGTGCAAAGACCTGATCGAGCAGGTCCGGGGAGACCCTGCCGTAGGTGGTCACGGTGACGGGTGTTCCCAGGAGAAACTCCGTGCGGGAGTGCCGCGGAGGGTCGCCGCCGCAGCTGCCGAGGAGAGCGGCTATGATCGTCATCAGTGTGGCGATTGTCACGGCACTGCAGAGTGGCGCGCGCGTAGTCCGGGCAACGCTCACGGCAGTGACGCGACGACGTCCGTCCGGTCGATAGTTGCCGCCTCAATGTGAATCAGGTGCATGCCGGCAAACTCCCTGAACAGGTGACTGCTCAACCAGAGATCGGGGTTTGCCGAGCGCTGACTGGCCATCCGCATGGGCGAGTTCAACTCACTCCCCTCGTCATTCTGGTAGATATCGGGCTCGAGCAGGTTCATGGTGGCAGTCACAATTCCGCGGCGGTAGTTGTGATGAAGGTATTCTATCGTTCCGTCCTCCGCGACGGAAATCACGAGCCCGGCGTGGGTCAACGGATCGTTCCAGTTCCCGTCCTGATTTCGATCGTAGGTGTTGTCCCAGAAGATCACGTCTCCCGGTTCGGGCAGGTCCCTGACGTGGAGCACGTCATAGTCGGCCGCGATCCCGTGGAGCCGAGCAACCCCGTTGCCCGTGTAGTTGCCAAAGAGATCGATCAGATAGATCCCGGCATGCGCATACACCGTCAGGATCGTGCCGCTGCAATCATACGAGAACGTGGTCTCCCCGACGATCGTACTCTGCGTTTCAACGATTTCCCGGGCAGCCTGAACCAGGAGTACTTGTCGCTCGGAGAGCGCCCCCGCCTCCGGCGCGACCGTCTCGGTGTCGTCCCCGTCGGGCGTGACCAGGACATCGAGTGGTGCGACCGGCACGTCGAGCGGTGCGATCGTTTGGCACGCAGCCAACGCCACAACTGTTCCAAGAATCATGAGTGCACGTCTCATCTTTGCGAAGTATAACCCGTGCCAACCAGAAATACCTCGAAGCTTTCTGATCGGCTGGCCCGGGGTTTCACAAGTCGACCCATCGAGAACCGTGAGCGGACCTGGGCGAGCAACGACTGCTCTTCACCCCCCTGGAAGAGCTTTGCGATCAACGTTCCGCCGTCGCGGAGCAGCGCCGGACAGAGCGAGATGACCTGTTCCACGAGTGCGGCCGACCGTGAGGTGTCCACCGTCCGGTTCCCCGTGGTCGGAGGAGCGGCGTCGCTGATCACAGTGTGAAACGGGCCGCGGGCGGCCAACGATTCGATGAGCGCGGTGTCGAAGATGTCGCCAACGATGGGCGTAACGTTGGTGAAGTCTTCAAGCTCGGGGAGCGGGCTGAGATCCACGGCGACCACATGCCCCGTTGGACCGACAACCGAGTGGGCGAATTGCGTCCAGCTCCCCGGTGCGGCGCCGATATCCAGGACCCGTCCGCCGGTGGGGATCACGGCGTACTTTCGCTGAATCTCCTGGAGCTTGTAGATCGATCTGGCAGCGAACCCCTCTTTCCGCGCCCGAATCGAGTAATGATCGGGTTGGCTTCGTCGATCGCCGCGGCCCACCTACAACTCCAGCAGGTGAGAGAAGATCAGATCGCTTCCGCCGGGCAGGCACTCGTGCCCGAAGTCCGGGTACATGACCATCCGCTTCTCCGCTGTAATTGCGTTGAAAGCCGCGAATTGCGTGGACGGCGGGCAGATCTCGTCAATGAGCGCGGTCAGCATGAGCGTATTGGCTCTGATCCGAGGGGCAAGATGGTGCACGTCTATGTAGCCAAGGTGAGTGAAGGTCTCGATTTCGCGATCGTGGGTCGGGTCAAACAGACGGAAGTAATCGCGCAACTCCTGATACGCTCCCGCATCAAGGTCCATATCCCAGACCCGCCTGTAGTCGGAGAGGAACGGGAATACCGCGGCCGCCCGGCTGATCCGCGGCTCCAGCGCGGCACACGCCAGCGACAATCCACCACCCTGCGATTCCCCGGTGGCGCCAATCCGGGCCGGGTCAACCTCGTCGAGCCCCATCACGATGCGAGCCAGCCTGACGGTGTCCAGGAAGACATGCCGAAACAGCAGCTTGTCCGGGCCGTCATCCAGGCCGCGGATGATGTGCCCGCGGTGCGTGTTCCCTCGGACGCCGCCGACATCTTCTGAGAGCCCGCCCTGCCCGCGGCAGTCCATTGCCGCAACAACAAAGCCCGCGCCCACGTACCCAAGATGGTCTGACCAGTCGCCCGAGTTTCCCGTGTACCCGTGGAAACGGAGGATGGCCGGACCGCCTCGCTTGCCGGCGGTATCGGCCGGCGCATTGGCGATCGGTCGTAGCAATTTAGCGTGGATCCGTGCGCCGCCGGTGCCGGTGAAGTAGAGATGCTCACACCGGATGTGAGGCGCGCTGAACTCAGCATCTCTGAACTCCACATCCGGGGCGACGTCGTCCAGTTCCGTCAAAGCAGAGCCCCAATACTCGTCGAAGTCCTCCGGCCGCGGGTTTGTCCCTGTGTACGCGCGAAGCTCTTCAATCGGCATGTCTACGACCGGCATCCAAGCCTCCCGAGCGGGATTGTAGCTGAAATACGACGGCAGGAGAAACGGGCGCCGCAGCGGGAACGTGGGCAGGGCAAACCGATTGCGGCCCTTGACCGGGCTCTGCAGCCGCCGTACGTTTCACTGGTGAAACGACTACCATTCTTCCAGCGCTCGATGCCTTTCAAGTACTACAACGTGACGCTGATTCTCATCGGCATCAATGTCGCTGTCTTTTTCATCAGCTACTACATCGCGCCAACGATCTACAACTACATTGGAATGAACCCGGCGCTCGTGGTTGCCTGGAACTGGTGGTGGCAGGTTTTCACCTACATGTTCGCGCACGCCGGTATCTGGCATCTCCTGTTCAACATGCTCGGGCTGTTCTTCTTCGGCGTCCAGCTGGAGCGCCGAATTGGGTCCAACGAGTACCTTCTCTTCTACCTGCTTACCGGAACTCTCGCCGGACTGTTCAGTCTGCTGGTCTACTGGGCCACCGGGGCATACCATGTGTGGCTGGTGGGCGCATCGGGAGCCGTATTTGCCGTCCTCCTCGCCTATGCGACCTATTATCCCACGTCAACCATTCTCATCTTCGGGATCATTCCGGTGAAAGCACCGGTGCTCATTGTCGGCTATGCCGCAATCGAGATCTTCAGCATGTTCAGCCGGAACCAGGGGAATGTGGCCCACCTCACCCACCTGGCGGGGTTCGGGTTCGCCTTTCTCTATCTTCTGATTCGATTGCGGATCAATCCGGTTCGTGAGTTCCTGGACAGCCGCCGATAATAGAGGCGTGCGCCGCGCAACCTTCATTCTGTTCATTTCACTGCTCGCCACCGTAATGCCCGTCGGTTTTGCCGCTGACGAATATGTCGTGGCGGAGGTATGGGCCGAGCTTGATCCAATCGTGGCCGACGGCAGCGCCCGCCCACTCCCGCGCGAGGTTGCCCTGGATCGATTACTGGACGAGGTTCAGTACGTCGTTTCAGGATTAGTGTACGGCTATCGATTTGTCTACGTGCCGGGAGATCCGAGCCGGGAGATAGCCGAGAGTTTTCAGCTGGAGCCGCACGCGTCAACACCGCGCGGGGATCCGGGGCTGACCGTGCTTCAGACCTGGATAGACGAGGATCGACTTGTGGCCCGGGTGGGTTACGAGGTGTCCGCCGAACAGCGTGGGTGGTATCAGGGGTGGCACAGCAGCGCGAACGCCCGGAGCACCGGCATCGGCGTATCGAGCCTCTTTCTGGGGCCAACCCGCAAGGCCGGCGCGGTTTCAGACGGGATACGGTCCGCCGTGCGGGAGCATGTACGAGCTCTGGAGTTCACCCGGCCGCAGCAGGTCACCGGGGCCGTACTTCTTGCCGCTTACCCGGACTTCGGCATTGTCCGAGGGAACTATCAGGCTACCGTGGATATCCTGCTTCAGATTGACCGGATCGACAAATTCGAGACATTCTGAGTCGTCCAGTGCATACCTTGCGGACTGCCGCGAAGATTGGGGATGGATCGAACCCATTTTCCGTCGGAACCGCGAATTGCTGTCGTTGGTGCTGTGCGGCGACACTTTGTGCAGAGTAAATCGCTCTTGGTGCAGGGTTTGTGAGCATCTCATCCCCAATCTTCGCGGCAGCTCACGTCCATTGATGGTTCCGGCGTCATCTTGTCTATCCCGTGCCTCTGCGCCTCCGTGAGAGATCTCCCATCATCCGAGCAGCACCGTTGCCACCGCGGATAGCCCGCCCCCAAATGCCAGTCCGGCGAGAATCTCCGGAATCGAATGGCCGACCATCTCGGAAACCGGCTCATCATCTGTCTTGGCGAGGAGATATCGATTGATAAGTCTGGCGTGATTCTGGACATGCCCGCGCAGCCGGAAGGCGTCGTAGACGACAATAGTGCTGAACACCGCCGCAACCGCGAACAGATCGGAGGAGAACCCTGCGCGGATGCCAATGGATACGGCCAACGCCGTCACAAACGCCGTGTGAGCGCTCGGGAACCCCCCGGCGGTGACCAGGTATCGGGGCGAGATTCGTCCGGCCCGGATTGAGTAGTAGACGAACTTGAACACCTGGCAGGAAACCTGCACGAGCACAGCGATCACGAGCGCGAGCGGAAATCGATCCATGATCTATTCTACTGCGTTGTTCCGGCGGGGGAGAATCACTATTTTGTTTGTATGGCACAAAACGGCAACGACCAGCAGGACCCCAATCAGCGTCCCAAGCCGTTCATGAACTGGCGACTGCTGGTCCCTCTCCTCCTCATATTCTTCCTCGTACCCATGCTCATCAACGTGTTCCAGGGCAACAATGCGGGGCAGGAGATCAGCTACACTCGATTCAAGCAGCTCGTTTCCGACGGGGCGATCCAACGAGTCGTTGTCCAGGGCGAGGAGCTCACCATAACGCCGCTGGGCGGGACAACCGCCGACAGCGGCTTGTTTGGGGGCGCCGACGCGTACACGACCTATGTACCGACCTTTGGCGATCCGGATCTGCTTCCGCTCCTCCGTGACAACGGAGTTGAACTGATCACGCAGCCGTCGGATCAGCCGACTCTCTTTGGCATTGTGGTAAGCGTTCTGCCCTACCTCTTTCTCCTCTGGATCTTCTTCGTGCTCTTTCGGAACATCCGGGGACAGGGCAATAGCATTTTCAAGGTCGGCGAGAACAAGGCCAAACTCTACGACGAGAATCAGACCAAGACCACCTTTGCCGATGTGGCCGGGCTCGAGGGGTCAAAAGAAGAGGTGATGGAAATCGTCGATTTCCTCAAGGATCCCTCACGCTACGAACGGCTCGGCGCGCGGTCGCCCAAGGGGCTGCTGCTCGTTGGACCGCCGGGAACCGGTAAGACCCTGATTGCCCGGGCGATTGCCGGGGAAGCCGGAGTCCCGTTCTTCAGCATGAGCGGATCCGACTTCATGGAGATGTTCGTTGGTGTGGGCGCTTCCCGGGTTCGAAGCCTGTTCCGGGATGCCAAGAAGAAGGCGCCGAGCATCATCTTCATTGACGAACTGGACTCAATCGGGCGGCACCGGGGCGCGGGCCTCGGGGGTGGTCACGATGAACGGGAGCAGACCCTTAACCAGATGCTGAGTGAGCTGGATGGTTTTGAGCAGAACTCGAGCACCGTGGTGGTCGCAGCCACCAACCGCCCGGACATCCTGGACCCGGCGCTCCTTCGCCCGGGTCGATTTGACCGGCAGGTTACCGTGCCCATGCCCACCAAGGACGAGCGGGCTGCCATCCTGCGCGTTCACGCAAAAAACAAGCCCTTTGACGATTCCGTTGACCTGGATACCGTAGCCTTGCGAACCATTGGTTTCAGCGGCGCCGACCTGGAAAATCTCCTCAACGAGGCGGCTCTGAGAACGGCGCGGCGGAAAGCGGCAGTCATTTCCATGGTCGACATAGAAGACGCCCGTGACCGAATCATGATGGGTCTCGAGCGGAAGGGGATGAAGGTCTCAGCCGAGGAGCGAAAGCTCATCGCCTATCATGAGGCGGGCCACGCCGTCACCGCGGCCGCGCTTCCCAATACCGATCCCGTTCTGAAGGTCACAATCATCCCGCGTGGAATGGCCATGGGAGCCACCATGCAGGAGCCCACGGAGGAGCGCTACGTTTACCGGCGTGACTACCTTGAGGATCGAATCGCCGTCATGATGGGTGGGCGTGCAGCCGAGGAGCTCGTCTTTGATTCAATGACCAGCGGCGCTGAGAATGATCTCAAGCAGGCGACCCAGATGGCTCGTCGAATGGTGACTGAGTGGGGCATGAGCGACGGACTCGCGAACACCGCCATGGGAGAGGGTGACCGCAGTGTCTTCCTGGGCGAGCAGTTGAGTCACCAACGCAGCTACAGCGAGGCAACAGCCCGAGAAATTGACGAGGAAGTGAAGAAGATTCTCAAAGGAGCCTTCGATCGTACACTGGAACTCCTGACCGGCTATCGGTCAGCCGTGGACAAGCTGGTAGATCTCCTCCTCAAGGAGGAACAGGTGTCCGGGGAGAAGGTCAAAGAGCTCGTGGCGGCCGCGGGCAAGTAGGCAAGCAAGCAAGAGGAAACCATGTCGGACAACCCACAGAAGGTAATCATCATCGGGTCGGGCCCGGCGGCCCACACCGCGGCTATCTATGCGGGTCGGGCGGAGCTCGCCCCGCTCATGTTTGAGGGCTTCATGGCCGGGGGTGTTGCTCCCGGAGGCCAGCTCACGACGACGACCGACGTGGAGAATTACCCGGGATTTCCGGAGACCATCGGCGGCCCGGATCTCATGGTGAAGATGCGCGAGCAGTCGGTGAAGTACGGCGCCACCATCCGGACGGAGACCGTGGAGCGGGTTGATCTCTCGGAGCAACCATATTCGGTGTTCACCGCCGGTGCAGAGTACACGACGATGACCGTCATCATCGCAACCGGCGCAACGGCAATCCGATTGGATTTCCCGGGCGAGAGCACCTACTGGCAGAAAGGAATCTCCGCCTGCGCCGTGTGCGACGGCGGGCTTCCCATCTTTCGCAATCGACCTCTCGTGGTCATCGGCGGGGGAGACTCGGCGTGTGAAGAGGCAAGCTACCTGAGCAAGTTCGGTTCAGAAGTGATTATGCTCGTGCGCCGGGACGTCCTCCGCGCATCCAAGGCAATGCAGAATCGTGTCTTCAACAACCCGAAGATAACCGTCCGCTGGAACAACAATGCGATTGAGGCCATCGGCGAGCAGACCCTCGCGGCTGTCAAAGTCCACAACAACAAGACCCAGGAGGAAGATGTCATTGAGGCGGGTGGTCTCTTCTTCGCGATTGGTCACAAACCGAACACCGAGTTCCTGGGCGGCCAGCTTGAGATGGACGACACGGGCTACCTGATCACGGCGCCCGACTCCACCCTGACCGCAAAGCCCGGCGTGTATGCCTGCGGCGACGTGAAGGATCGGGTCTATCGGCAGGCCATCACCGCGGCAGGCTCCGGCTGCATGGCGGCGCTTGAAGCCGAACGATACCTCGCGGACCTCGAGCGCGGGAACTGACCCGGGGTGCTACCACCCACCTCCATCAGCCGACCGCCGCCCTACCGGCAAACGGCCTTGAGCGTCACGAATACCGAGAAGCGGTCCGACGGGTATCCGGACTCGATTTTGCAGTAGGAGAGAGGTTCCCGCCGGAGCCTCACGCGTCGCGCGATTGCTCCCGCCAGGCGGTGGGCGGCATGCCGACACGATCGGCGAAGCGTCGTTCAAACGACACATAGCTGTCGTAACCCACCGAAGCCGCCACGGCACGCATCGGGAGTGTTGTCTGTCTCAGGAGATCCCTGGCACGGTTCATGCGACGGGTGATCATGTACTCCTGGATCGTCACGCCACGACGGCGGTGAAAGAGACGACTCAGGTGGCTGCGATCCACTCCAACCCGGGTCGCAACGTCTGCCACCCTCATTCTTCGCTGGAAGTTCAGATCAATGAACTCAACCGCCGCGGAGATGGGATCCACGGTCTCGCGGGCGCCCGGCTTCCCGCCTACTGCCAGATCAATTGCGGACCCCACAAAGACCTCGAGCAGTCCTGCGGCGCGCGTCGTGGAACCGCCGGTGCGGCGACGGAGCGCATCGAGGATGCCAACCAGATGCTGCCTCAGGCAGTCCAGCAGGGGCAGTTGGGCAACCTCGGAGCCGGTCACACGCACGTACTCGCCAAAGAGACTCGCGGCATGCGTTCCGGCGAACCCCACCCACATGTAGGCCCACGGCCGATTGCCGTCGGCTTCGTATCGAAGACGCTCCATCGGACCGAAGAAGAAGCAGCCGCCGGGATAGAGGCTCTCGCGTCGTCCCCGTCGCCACACGTATCCTGTGCCGCTTGTCACATAGTGCAGAAGATAGTGATCGCGCACACCCTCCCACCGGTGCGCCGGGGCACACTGCTCGCTGCCGGCGTACAGCACGGTGACCGGGCGGCTCGGATCGGGCGATCCGTAGTGGTTCTCTTGTTCGATTATCACAAAATGTAATATATACAGAATCGGAGTAGCTGCGAAGTCACAAAAAGAGATATCATCCATTCTGAATCCGCAGTATCCTCTCTGCCCAGTTGGAGGGTCACATGATCAAGATCACATTCATCGGTGCCGGAAGTACCGTTTTTGCAAAGAACATCCTCGGTGACTGCATGCGTACCGAGTCGCTCAGAGACGCACATCTCGCGCTCTACGATGTTGACTCGCACCGGCTCGAGGACTCCAGGCTCATGATCGAGAATCTGAACGGGTCCATCAATCAGGGGCGCGCCACGGTGAGCGCCCACCTCGGAACGGACCAACGCAGGACCGCGTTGAAGGACGCGGATTTTGTCGTGAATGCAATTCAGGTTGGCGGCTATCGACCGTCCACGGTGATTGATTTCGAGATTCCAAAGAAGTACGGACTTCGGCAGACAATTGCCGACACGCTCGGAGTGGGCGGCATTTTCCGGGGATTGCGGACGATTCCGGTGATGGTTGGGTTTGCCCACGAGATGGAGGAGGTCTGTCCCGGCGCGCTGCTTCTCAACTACACGAATCCCATGGCAATCGTCACCGGCGCGGTTCTGCGCGCCACCGATGTCCCGACTGTCGGGCTCTGCCACAGTGTGCAGAGTTGCGTGCCCCATCTGCTGAAGTCGCTGGAGATGGAAGAGTACACCGATCGTGCCCAATGGAAGATTGCCGGCATCAACCACATGGCGTGGCTCCTGGAGTTGACCGCCGATGGTGAGAACTTGTATCCGGAGGTGAAGCGGCGCGCCTTCGAGAAGAATGATCTGGCACTCTCAGGCAAGGCGGATAAGCACGATGATATGGTCCGATTTGAGGTCATGCGCCACTTCGGTTTCTATGTGGCCGAAAGCTCGGAGCACAGCGCTGAATACATGCCGTATTGGATCAAGAGTGGATACCCCGAACTGATAGAGCAGTACAATATTCCGCTGGACGAGTATCCACGCCGCTGCGAGGGTCAGATTGCAGGGTGGGAGAAGCAACGCGAGAGTCTTGTCTCCAACACCGCACTCGAACACGAGCGGACCCGGGAGTACGGATCGTACATCATCGAAGCCGTCGTCACGGGAGCGCCAACGCGGATTCATGGAAACGTGATGAACGTCGGCCTCATTCCGAACCTACCCGCGAATGCCCTCGTTGAGGTGCCGTGTCTCGTTGACCGGAACGGTGTCCAGGGGGTTTACAGCGGTTCCCTGCCAACCCAGTGCGCGGCGCTCAACATGACCAACATCAACGTGCAACTCCTCACCATAGACGCGGCGCTGAATGGAAGCAGAGAGCTGGTCTACCAGGCGGCCTACCTTGATCCGCACACGGCGGCTGAACTGCCGCTCTTCAGGATTCGTGAGCTCTGCGATGAGATGATCGATGCACACGGGGAGTTCCTGCCCGAGTTCTCGTAGCCGCCCGCCCCTTGACGGAACCTTCTCTTGATGGCATTTCGTGGTGCCGGGGACGAGCACAGTATCTGCCCACGCTTATTCCCAAAGACACCCCATCGGGAGAGCCCAGAGGTTGTTTCCGAAGGGGATGCACAGGTCTCCGGTGTATAGCAGAATCCCACCGACGAAGCGTGACCCTGCGTCCTCCGCGAGGCTTCGTAGGCCACGAAGATCCTCCTTCCTTATCGTCCGTGAGAGTTTCACCTCAATACCGGCAACTCGGCGCGCCCCCTCTTCCAGGACATAGTCAACCTCCGTTCCCGATGCAGTGCGGTAGTGCAACAATGCGGGTCTGCTCTCGCTCCACTCGATCTGTTTCAGCAATTCGCAACCGACGAACGTCTCAACAAAGCGCCCGGCCAATACCATGTCCTCCAGAACCGTTGCTTCCGATGCACCCAGGAGATAAGTCATGAAGCCTGTGTCTCCAAGCAGGAGTTTTGGCGATTTCACGAGGCGCTTGCCCAGGTTGGCCGTCCACGGTCGGACGCGGTGAATCAGAAAGGTTGCTTCGAAGAGGGCGAGATAGCGTTGAAGTGTTGTGTGTGGGACGCCCGCGCTTCGTGACACTTCGGCGACATTCAGCAGCCCGCCGGATCGGGCAGCCAGCAACGCCATGAGCCGGGGTGCGTTCGTCAGGCCTTCGATGTTCGACAGGTCACGAATGTCCCGCTGCAGGATCGTTGTCAGGTAGGATGCGAACCAGCTGCGCCGGCGCTTGAGGTCAATGCGTTGAACAGCTTCAGGATACCCGCCTCTCGACACTCGTCCCGCGAACTCCTGTCGGCTCATCTCCCGGGCAGGTGCGCGCCACCGCCCACCGTCCATCAGGCGATCGACGAAGGTTTCGCATCTCCCGTCTTGCTCCCCCTGAGATAGCGGGCGCAGAGTGATGATCTCCATTCGCCCCGCCAACGATTCAGAGAGCCTGGGCAGCATCAGGACGTTCGCTGAACCGGTCAGGAGAAATCGCCCCGGCCTCCGGTCACGGTCCACGCTCATCTTGATGGCCGGGAAGAGTTGTGGAGCTTTCTGAACTTCGTCAATGATAACCGGGCCCTCGAACTCCTCAACGAAACCGTGCGGATCACTCGCAGCGGCCGCCAGCACGCTCGCGTCATCCAGCGTGACGTATGTTGAAGGCTCACTATTGATTGGCAGTTCAGGACGAGCCGCGAACGTCTGCACGAGGGTTGTCTTTCCCGTCTGGCGTGCGCCGTTGATCAGAACGACCGGTGTATCGGCCGTAGCGGCCGCAAGGCTCGGCTCGATATTTCGTCGTACCATGGTGATATATTACCCGGCAAGTGGTGAATATGCAAGGTCCTGCGACAGAATCAAACGCTCGTGGCCGACGGGAAGTGCTGGTTTCAGCATTCCCGCCGGGACCACCGCGCGGAGCTACACCAGACGAAACTCCGCCCGACGTTCCCCGGTGTCAACTTTGGCCACGGAGATCTTCACGCGATCGCCGAGCCTGAAGGAGGTGCCGGTCTTCCCGCCGACGAGCCGGTGCTCGGCCCGTTCAAGCTCGAAGCGTTCCTTCCCGAGCGTTGCGATGGGCACGAGTCCCTCCACGAGGTATCGATCGATCTCGACAAAGAGACCGAACGAGGTGACGCCCGAGATTGTTCCGGAGTATTCGCGGCCAATTCGCTGCTGCAGGTATTGGAGTGCTTTCAGGCGTGTGTATGCGCGCTCGGCGCCGGTGGCTGCCCGCTCCTGCTTGGAGGAGTGCTCACAGGTTTCGCGCAGGAACTTGAGAAGCTGTTGGTTCGGGCGGCCGCGGCGTCCGGAACTCTTCGCCCGCCGTTTGCCGCCCTTCGGCGAACCGGGGGCCGCAGGTGCGACATGGAGCGGAACCAGCCGTTTGAGCAGCCGGTGAACCACGAGATCAGGGTATCTCCGAATTGGCGAGGTGAAGTGGGTGTACGCGGCCATTGCCAGACCGAAATGGCCGCGATTCTCAACGTCATAGACCGCCTTGTTCAGCGATCGCATCGCCAGCGCCTCCACGAAGTCCTTGAATTCGAGGTTCTCAATGATGGCCAGGATATTCCGGTAGTCGTCCGGCTTGAACTCTTCACCCACCTTGTACTTGATCCCGAGCTGCTCGAGGGTTCCGATGAGATTCTCCACGTCACTTGGTCGGGGCTGGTCATGAACGCGATAGATGCCGGGTAAATCGGCTGCCAGAAGTTGCTCGGCCACAAGCCGATTTGCCAGCAGCATGCTCTCCTCCACCATCCGCTGGGCAAAGAGCCGTTCCTCGGGGCGAATTGCCACCGGCACCCCGTTTTCGTCCAGGGTGATCCGGGTGGCGGGGAGATCGAGGTCCACGCTGCCGTCCTTCTCCCGTCCACGTCTGAGTTGTTGGGTAATCAGATGGAGCAGGTGCAGTTCCGGTGCGAGCGGATCTGCTTTGCCGTGAAGGATCTCCTCAACTTCCCGATAGGTGAACCGCCGGCGGCTCCTGATGATACTCTCGAAGAATGACACCTCGGCAACGCGCCCGGTGCTGTCCAGCACCGCCTTCACCGTCATTGTCAGCCGGGGTTCCCCGGGGACGAGACTGCAGAGAGTGTTTGACAGGCGTTCGGGAAGCATTGGGAGGACCGTGTTCACCAGATAGACCGATGTCGCGCGCTGCCATGCCTCCCTGTCTATCACGTCCCGCTCAGCAACGAAGTGGCTCACGTCCGCAATGTGGACACCCACTTCAAAGAGGCCGTCCTCACGTCGATGCACGGAGAGCGCATCGTCAAAGTCCCGGGCAGATTCCGGGTCAATCGTGAAGCAGATCTCATCGCGGAGATCCTTTCGTTTCTTCACGAGCTGTTCGGTTGGTGGGAGTTCCAGGCGATCGGCAGCGTCCACGACGGCGGGTGGAAACTCCCGGCTGAAGCCCCGTGCAAGCGCAATGAGCTTCACCTCGCTCTGCGCATCGTCACGCCGACCGATGAACTCCCGCGGGATGCCAATTGGGTGAGCCGCCGGGTCCTCCCAGACTCCCAGGTCCGCGCTCAGTACATCGCCGTCGGAGATGCCGCCTTTCAGTTTCTGTGCGGCGATAAATACGTCCAGGGCCTTCGGCTCAAGGACAACCGCCCGGTTGATCCGTTGGCCCTCAGGATAGAGACGGAGTTGCTTGCCACGCCACCCCACTCGCCCCACGACAGGAAGTCCGCTGCGCTCAACCACCTCTGTGACCCTGCCGGCAGGCTTGTCTTTGGGCGACTCCGGGAACAGCTCCACCCGGACGATGTCACCGGAGGTTGCGGTTCCGAGGTGATCAAACGGAATGAGTATGTCGGGGCCTTCGTCGCGGTTCACAAAACCAAAACCCCGACCGGTGAGAACCAGCCGGCCTTCAAGCCGGGTGTCTTTGCCAGGGGTCATGCGTGACCGCCGATGGGGAGCCGGACCCGGAAGGTCGTACCGGTTCCCTCGACGGACGTGAAATCGACACTGCCACCGAGGTAGTTCTCCGTCAGAAGGCGAACGCTGTAGGTGCCGACGCCGCGTCCCTCCCCCTTGGTGGAAAACGACCGTTGAAACATCTGCAGTTGAACATCCTCGCTCATGATGCCGGTGTTGTGCACGGAGAACACCGCCGTGCCGGCCGCGCTCCCGGCGCCGAGCGTCACAGGATCCGGCGCGTGAGTTGCCTCAAGCGCATTCTTGACCAAATTCACCAGGACACGGCTGAGCAGGACCCGATCAGTATGAATCATGAACCGTTCGGACTCTGGATCGATCTGAATCTCCCTGCCCGCTGCCACATTGTGAGGTGCAATAACGTCCCGGGCCAAGTGCAGTATGCCGAGGCTGTCGTGATCCTCAAGCGCGACAGGAAGCTCGTTGTTCTCGGCCCCCATGAGTTGACGTTGAGCGATGATCTCGTCCAACAGTTGCTGACCGGCGCGCTCAGCCTCGCCGAGCAATTCGGGCATCGTCTCCGGATCATCAGCTTCCATCAGAACTTGAATCAGTCCGGTCAGGCCACCGGCAGTGTTCATGAGATCGTGCAGGAAGACCCGTTCCAGAACCCGCCGGCGCTTTTCCACGCCGAGATCCTGCAAGGTGAGCAAGGTGTAGTCACGTTCCCCGTCGCGGTACGGGGCGGCCGTGACCTTGGCATCTATGGCGCCGTATCCTCGGCCTGCGTGGTATTGAATACGGCACTCACGGGTTACCGGAGCATTGGTGGACCGGCTCTCGTGGATAGCCTGATACGCCCCGCACAGCCGGCACGCCTCACTCGTGCCACATCCTTCCGGAGATGCTGCGTTCACACAATGGAGGACATCGCCGGGCCTGCGCTTCCCGTTGGGCGGGCCAGTTTGATTGATCAGGGTCATCAGGCGTTCTTCCCCGAACACCACGCGCTGGTTCTCGTCCAGAACGGCTACCGTTATCGGGAGCGAATTGAGGAGTTCGGTTGTTACCGTTCCGTCGCCGTTTGAGGCGAATACGTTCGGATCCTTCTTCTTACCGGCCATGGGCAGGGATAATCTTAGACTTGATTCGCTCGGGGTGCAAACGCCGGCATGCACGGAACTTCTCAAGATACGAGCCGTCCTGATCGACAAGTAAAGAGAGAGACGGAGGCTGTATGAAACGGGCACTTCTTTTATTCGCTGTTCTCCTGCTTGTGACCCCTCTGTTCGGGCAGGAACTTGACATGGCTGGAACGTGGCAACTGTACAGGCTCGACACGATCGGTGCCTTTTCACTGAACGAGTACCGGACTTCTGCGCCCACGAGCAGTTTCATAGACGCAACGCTCGTTCTCCAGGATGACGGAACTATGACATCCGACTCTCAGAGCCTGCGGTTTGAATCGTGGGGAATGGACGGAGAATTTCTCTACTTTGAAACGCCATCCGCCAACAGTTTCTACAAGGTTCGCGATCTGACCGAAGATGTCCTGTTCCTCGTGAGTATTGTCGTCACCGAGCGAAACGCGACAGTCACCCAGATAGAGGCCAACTCCAACGCAAACCTCCTCCTGGTTCGGCAGTAACCGGGCTGCGTCGCGTCAGTAGCCGGGTCTCACGTCTTGGTGGGCTCAGCGACGGGGAGTGACCCGTGATCCGTGACCAGTTTGTGTAGATCATCTGCCAGCACACCCTTGCTGAAATAGAAACCCTGCAGATACTCAAAGCGGACATCAGTGAGCTGTTCCATCTGCTCTCGGCTGCTCACTCCCTCGATAATGACCTTCTTGCCGCGTGATCGGATGGCGGAGACAATGCTCCGCAGGTACTCCCTGTCGTCGGCGCTGTCGGCAATCTGTTCGATGAAGACTCGATCAATCTTCAGGACAACCGCGGGCAGATGTTTGAGATAGCTCAGGCTGGATTGCCCTGTCCCGAAGTCGTCTATCCACACATCCAGGCCCAATGCCATGAGCGCCTTCATTGTCTCAATCGATTTCCCGGGATCGCTCATTGAGATGCTCTCGGTGAGTTCCAGCTTCAGCCGTTCGGGGCTGATGTCACCCGCGGCCGCAAGGGCCTGTTCCACGGCTTCAACCAGGTACTGATCCAGAAGATCCCTCGCGCTGATGTTGATGGAGATGAAGAAGTCGGGCAGGTGCTCCCACCGGCCAAGTTCGTGGCAGACCTCGAAGAGTGCCCACTTGTCAATTGCACTGATGAGGCGAGTCTCCTCCGCCAAACCGATGAATGCTCCGGGATAGAGCAGACCGCGCTCAGGGTGATTCCACCGGATAAGCGCCTCCGCCCCGACAATAGTGCCATTCCGGTCAACGAACGGTTGGTAGTGAAGAACAAACTGGCGCGCCTCAAACGCGCGCTGCAGTTCCGATTTGAGGGTCACCCGCGCAATGGCCTTCTCATGCGTTTCCGAATCGTAGAGCAGGTAGGGCGCCTGGATCTTGGCTGCCTCTACAATCGCTGAGTTCGCGTTTCGAATCAGTGTCTGACTGTCGGTGCCGTCGGTGGGGTAGATGGATACGCCAATCACGCTCACGAGACGGATGTCTATGCCCTTGTAGGAGTAGGGCAACGTGATCGCGTCGTGGATCTTCTCGGCAACAATCGCCGCGTCCGCCGCCCGTTTGATGTCGGTCAGCAGAACCGTGAGATCGGTCCCGTCAAAGCGGAACACGTAGTCACTGTCCCGGACGGTCTGCTTGACCCGCAGACCGGTGTTCTCAAGCAGAATATCAGCGAACTCAGGACCATAGCTTTGATGGATCGATGCAAAGTCCCGGAGGCTGATAAAGATGACCGCACGGTACACGTCATCGCTGGCGCGCTGCCCGCGATAGATCTCCTTATCCAGGATCACGTTGAGCGATCGGCGATTGAGAAGGCCGGTCAGCGGATCAATGAACTCGTAACGGGTCAGTCGAGTCTCAATCTCGGTCAGTCTGGTGATGTCGTGCGAGAAGACCAGTGCGTACGGTCGCCCGGCACCATCCTCACTGTACGGGTAATAGGTGACGTGCATGTGCTTCTCGAAGCTGCCAAAGCGGAAGACATCGATATACTCGACAATCTCGCCGTCAAAGCATCGGTCCAGCACCGGTTGGATGCTCGTGGTGAACTTGTCCCGACCCCAGATCTCCTCAACGGAGTGACTGACCACCTCGTCGTAGGTCTTGTCTATGGCCTCGCGGTACGAGTCATTCACGAACTCGTAGACGTATTCCGAGTTGATGAGCGTTATGAAATCAGGAGATCGGTTCACGATGAACTCGAATCGGTCACCCTCAGCCATGACACCTCCTCTCGCGGGCGATAGCCCCGGTTGTGAACTTTGGCAGTTTACTCCACTCTTGGCAGTCGCGCTACAGGGTACGCGCAGGGCAAGCGCACACTGGGAAGGGAGTCGTGCGGCAGGCAAGAAGGACACGGAGCGCCGCTTCCTCTGTGGAGTAGGGAATGGTCCGGAAGTAGTTACCGAGCATGTAGAGCGAGACCGGAAGCGTCTGCACCATGTAGGCGAGGAACGGTATGGCGGCCGGTGCCTATTCTGATTGCGTCGTCGCCGACATAGCGGTAATGTACTGATCGGGGGTACCTGCATGCGAAATCCAGGATCGATTCGAGAAACGACGCAAAGAACGGTTCTCGAGAACCGGCGATTGTTGATTGTCGTGCTGCTCGTGGTGGCCGGACTGGTTTCGGTGTCGGCGACAGGCGTGGCGCAGGACTCTTCGGGGTCAAACGCGGGAGCCCGTGTTCTCGGCCTCTCCGCGGCCGGCGACCAGCGCCTGCCGGTCACTGCTGTCAGCCTCTTCACGACCGGAGTCGGCTACTTCCAGCACGACGGCGTGGTTGAGGGTGACGAGACGGTGACGCTGACGGTCTCATCCGGGGACATCAACGATCTCTTGAAGAGTCTCGTGCTCCAGGACCTGGACGGTGGCCGGATCGAGGTTGTCGCATACCCGTCCCAGGACCCCCTTCAGCGGATCCTCAACAGTTTCTCGCTTCCAATCGGAGACAACCCGGCTCTTGAAACGCTCCTCATCCGGGCGCGTGGCGAGCAGGTGAACGTTGACGGTCCGGTTTCGGTCACCGGCACGATATTCGGGATCGAGTACAAGACCGTCCCCGAAGGTCAGGGAACCCGCCGGGAAACGCTGCTCAACCTGCTCGTTGGCGGCGAGTTCCGACAGGTTGTCCTTGGGTCAATCCGGTCACTGCGTTTCACCAACCCCGCGCTCCAGCAGGAATTGGACAGCGCGCTGGCGGTCATCGCCGAAAACCGCCAACAGGACCGCAAGAGCATCACCATCCAGTTTGCGGGAGAGGGGCGCCGCCGAGTCAGAATCGGTTACATCAGGGCGGTGCCCGTCTGGAAGTCGACCTATCGACTCGTTCTGCAGGATGACGGGACCGCACAGCTCCAGGGCTGGGCGATTGTGGAGAACACGGGTGAGATCGATTGGGATGATGTTCGATTGAGCCTCATTGCCGAGCGACCCATCTCCTTCGTCATGGACCTCTACTCGCCCGTCTACAACCAGCGACCACGGGTACAGCCCACCACCGGTGTGTCCGTTGCACCGCCGTCGTATGACCGGGGAATCGCGCAGGCGCCGTCCATGTCCGCCCCGTCCGCGGCTCGATCAATGGCTCCCGAGTACGCCATGGAGGAGGCCCTCTCCGGTGCCTTCGCCGACGACTACGACTACTATGCCGAGCCGGCACCCGAGCCAATTGATCTCAGTCAGGGCGTCTCGGCGGCAGTCCTGGCCGGGGAGGCCGCTGCCTTCACCATCAGCCACGGCGTCACTATCCCCCGACGCGGGGCCGCGCTCATCCCGATCGTCTCCACGACCATCCCCATTGAGCGGCTTGCCATCTACGACCCGTCAACACTCGGAAATCGACCCCTGTCCGGCCTGCGGATGAACAACGAAACCGGCTCCCAGCTTCTTGCCGGGCCCATCACCATCTTTGACGGTGCCCGGTACGCCGGTGACGCCCGTCTGCCGGACCTCGTGCCGGGCGAAGAACGCCTGCTGAGCTACGCAATCGATTTGAAGACCACCGTCCTGGTCCGGGGCCAGTCGATCCCGCAGGAGATCATCCGCGTTCGTGTGACCCGTGGGATCCTGGAAACCACCCTCAGACAGGAACAGACAACCGAGTATGTGTTTGACAGGATTAGCGAGTCGGAGGACGGTGTGCCCTACTTCTTCTTCCACCCCAAGCGATCCGGCTGGGAACTCATCGGGCAAATCGAGCCGATGGACGAGACCGCGAGCCAGTGGCGATTCCAGATTGACGCGCCGCCAACGGGCACCGTGACCGCCCCGATCGTGGAGGAGTACATTCGATCTCAGACCTACGGACTTGTGAGCCTCAATGACGACCAGATCGCCTTCTACCTCTCCCAGCAGACCATTGACGCCGAGTCGGCCGGACAATTGCGTCGCATCCGTGAGCTGCAGCGGGTCATCCGGACGCGCGACAGCGAACGACGCGCGATAGAGGCGGAGATCAACACGATCTACCGCGAGCAGCAGCGAATCCGCTCCAACATGGAGGTGCTCGATACGGAAACGGATATCTACCAGCGTTACCTGGAAACTTTCACGAACCAGGAGGATCGACTGGAGGTGCTCAACCGCGAGCTGATTGATGCGCGCCAGGTGGAGCAGGAAGCGCGCGAAGCGCTCAGCGATTACATCGAGTCATTGTAGGCCGCGGCGGTCGTCATGCTGCGGCCGGGGAGCGCTATTTCACGGGTAGATCATAATTGAGAAAGATCTGTCTGAAGTTCGCCAGATCTTCGTCGGACGGGGTGGGAAGGTCCGAGGCGGAAGACACCTGTCCAAGACTCTCGTACTTCGCGTCGGCCAGACCATGGAACGCGAGCAACTCAAGGCGCTCGAGTCGTTCAAGTCTGGTCAGGAACTCGGCCATTCGCGCGAGCACGTCGGGATTCGCGTTGACACCCGGAATGACAGGTATCCGGACCCACAGATGCTCGTGGTGTCGGGCCAGCTTCTCCAGGTTTTCCAGAATCCGCGAGTTGTCCACTCCCACCGCCTCACGATGTGCCCGGGAATCGATGTGTTTGAAGTCCACGAGGAACAGGTCCGCCAGGGGAATGATCTTCTCAATGCTGGACCAACTGACGTTGAGCGCCGTATCGACGGCCGTGTGAATCGAACGCTCCTTGCTCGATCTGAGCAACTCGGCCAGGAAGGGCACCGAAAGCAGCGGTTCGCCTCCGGAGTATGTAACACCACCCTCTGAAGTCTCATAGAAGGCTCGGTCCCGCTCCACAACACTCATCACATCCGAGACGGTCCTGAGCTCGCCGGCCATCTTCAGGGCTCCTGCATAGCATTCATCAACGCATTTACCGCAGCGTTCGCAGAGTTCGCGATCCAGCACGCGATGGTCTTCTTCCATCCGATGTGCGTGGACCGGACACACTTCAAAGCAATTCCCGCACCCAATGCACTTGTCCGGGAAGAGCTGCACCTCCTGCACCGGTGAAATGCTCTCTGGATTGTGGCACCAGAAGCAATGGAGATTGCACCCTTTCATGAACACCGTGGTTCGAATGCCCGGGCCGTCATGGACCGAGAATCGCTGGATATTGAAAACCATGCCGGTTCTCTCTTCAGTCGTGTGCATGCTCATTCATGTCCGTCTCTGGAGCCTGTCCGTTCGGCCAGCCCCTATCCACACCGGATCCAGATGCGCCTGGCGCACCAGGTGCACCTCACCTTGAGTTGTCGTATCTGATTCCGCATTTGGCTCCTTGTCGTCTAGCTCTTGGAGAGGAGCCGATCCACCACCTGTTGCCGGTACTCCTCGGAGAGCGATTTGAAAAAGGCGCTATAGCCGGTTACACGGACAACCAGATCCGGGAACAAGTCAGGATTCTCATGCGCCGCAACGAGTTTCTCTTTGGAAATTACGTTGATATTGATCAGCGTTCCCCCCATCTGATCATGAGCTTTCAGGTACGCCGTGATGATCTCGACACCGCCAAGTTCCTTCGCCAGCATACTGTCCATGTCTATCTGAAGCGGCGCCGAGTTTCCCCAGCCAGGTTGCACCCGGGCGACCGCAATACTCTTGGCAGTGGGAGCTCCGGTTCCGTCGGCGTCGAATCCGGGATCCGGATCGGCACTGTGGGAAATCTCTGCGTAGGCGTGTCTCCCATTCGGTGTCGCCCCGAGATGCTCACCAAGCATGCGAACAACTCCATGGGAGAAGAAACCAGGGATAACATTGAACTGGTGCTTTGGTGTTGGACTGCGCTTCACCAGATCGGTGAACAGTGCCGAAAGGCGATCCGCCCACTTGTCGCCGCGAGAAGCTCCAGACCCGTAGCGAGCTATGTTCTTGAGCATCAGCCGCTCGTTTTCTCGGCCGGCGTAATCCGATCGTAGCAACTGTGCGAGGTCTTCCCACTCCAGCCGGCCTTCGTCAACTACTCGTTGCTCAATCGCCCCAAGTGAGTCTGCTATCGTGGCCAGACCAACGCCGTCGATGGTGAAATTGCATATGTCAACTCCACCAGCGCTGATGTCCAGACCTCGCTCTATTGGGCCATGGCAGAAGAGATTCAAGATCATCTCCGGAACATTCGACTTCTTGTACTCGTGGTGCCAGTCGAATCCTTTCTTGATTGTCTCCACGCATATCTCAAGATGACCAGCGTACTTCTCCCATAGATTCTCCAGGGAATTGGTGCACGTGGCGTCGTCAATCATCTCGTAGAAAGCGATGAGGAAAGGAGCCACCAGGCACACCCTGGTCACGTCCTGGAGGCAGTACTCGGTGCCCGGAAGGGCGGTCCAATTGCATCCAACTTTCGCCCGCATACGAGCCACTTCCAATGGATATCCATTTCTGGCGTAGCCCGCGTCCAGACCACCGGAACACGAGAAGCTCACGCCGGTCCCGTCCTCAAAAAGGTACTCGACAGCTCTACGCATCAGCTCATCGTCAATACCGTCGTGGAGCCGGATTGCAACATTCGATGGGATTCCCAGCTTGTGCATTGCGTCGAGTATCGCGAAGGAGATTGGATTGGTGACGTCGTGTCCGTCGATCGGAGAGGGTCCGCATATCTGGTGATAATGGGTGTCATTAAACAACAGGCTCACCAGGTACCAGACGACCTCGTCGTCGTCGGAGATAATGCCAGCGGCGATGTCGTTCTCGTAGAACGGCAAGAGCAACGTGTCAATCTGCTGCATGGCGCCGCCCATGAAGTACATGCGATCGAAGGTTTGGAACCATGCGAGGAACTGAACCGCTTCTCGCAGCGTCCTCGGCGGGTTGCTCACGAGCCATTCGTTCGTTTCAGCAATTGCGCGATAGTTCTGTCGTCGGCCCGGGTCCTGGCACTGCGCCTCGAGACGGCTCGCCTCGGTTGCATGCCTTCGTACAAACTCCTGCATCCCGAGGACAACATTCTCTTCCCCGTCATAGAAAGAACTGTCTTCAGGTGCGTTGATTCTTCGGAAGTGCCGAATCTTGTCGAGTAATCCACCGAAGCCAAGAGTAAGACCCAGATTCATGTCGGGCCCGAAGTGATTCATCCCCTGGGCGCCGCTCTGGCGTATGTTGTACTTCTCCCAGATGGGTTCGAATTCATCCGGTGTATCGGTCCATTCCCCGACTCGAGGGGCAACAGATACCCATGCTCCGGCCAACGCGCTGGAAGGGTGGATATACACCGGATGTACCGCCAGCCATGACCTGAAGCTGCGACCAATCAGCGCGGGCCCCGAGCAGAGACCCGTCTCAGGATCGGTCTCCGGTTCGAACTCAGGTCGCTCGAGCGGTATCCAACCGTGGTCGTCGCTGTCGTAGTGTCCCCATCCCTCGACCTTCTGGTCGTTGAACTGCAGTTTGGTCGCACGGATCTCGCCAATCAGGCCATCGAAGTCGGGTTTAGTAGTGCTCATTGCTGGAAGCTCTGTCCTTTGACCACCGTTGCGCGCAGCATCTCTATTCAGCAAGAGCGCCGGTCCATGCGTGCGATGGCTCGGAAATCTCAGCGATGATGTCAAAGACATTGCGCTGGTCCACGTTGCTGCTGAAGATCACCTGGGGAGTGATGAGGTATCTGTCTCTGGATGGCTTGCGGCCCGTTTCCAGGAACGTATCCAGCAGTTTCACGATTCCGTATCCCTGGAGAGACGGGTTCTGGTAGATCTCGGCCGTGATCAGACCATGCTCCAACAGGCTGGTAGTCTGCGGCGAGAGGTCAAAGCCAATCAGCCCCGGTCGTTTGTCCGGCGGCGTGTCATGCAGGTACCGGAGGAGGTAGCTGGGAATAGACGGAATGCAGATGACTATTCGATTCCGGCCGGCAATGCTCTGGATTGCGCGGAGCACCTTGTCAGGGTCAGCTTCAACCCCCTTCGTTCGGATTGGTATCTCCTCTCTCCGGATACTCGGAAACTCCTCAAGCGCCGCCTGCAATCCGCGATGACGTCGGTTCTGAATGTCCGCGCCAGGCAGGAACGAACCGGGTGTTTCGGGTGACGTGAGGATCCCGAGTGCACCCCCGTCAGGCAGAAGTTTGGCAATGACCTCACCTGCGAGCATGCCCTGGCGCTCATAATCGATTCCCAGGTAGCAGAGACGCTCAACCCCCTCAAAATCTATGTTGAATGCGGCAAACGGCAGATCGCGCCTCCGGATCCACTCCAGGATTCGCTCCATTTGCATACCGGTGTGATTGACGAGCCCAATACAATCTACGCCGTCGCGGACGACCGTCCTGAGCGCTCGAATACACGAGTCATAGCTGGATACCCGACGGTAGTGGAACTCAAGCCCCAGCTGTGATAACTGCCGGGCTGCGATCCTGGCTCCGATTGCGACATCGTTCCAGAAGAAGCTTGGCGTGCTCCTCGAGAACAGTGCCACACGGTGGCGTCTGCTGCCCTGAAGCGCGCGGGCGCCTCGATTGGGACTGTAGTTGATTCGTGCCGCAAATTCGTAGACCCGATCCCTGACGATTGGCGAAACGGTCTCTGGTTGGTTGAATGCACGCTGAACTGTCTTGAGCGAGAGCCCGAGCTTACGTGCAATCTCCTGCTGAGTGGGTGGCACCATGCTACGCGATTCTGTCATTCATGTGGGCCAGTGTAAAGATGAGATTCCCGCAAGAACGACATTTCTTCTTGACGGCTCGCAATATGCCGCGTACAATGAGTGTCGTACGTACGTCAAATTGACCAAGGTAGGACACGTGGAAGGTGGGGACTGGGATCTTGCAAAAGATTTTCCCGAGCGCGTCGATCTGGACGGCTCCGGCGAGGCTCGGACCATGGCCCGGATCTACCGCGGGCCGTCCGAGTTCCGGACCGCAGACGGCGCGACGCACCTGCGACTTGAAACGGTAACCAGCTGGACCCCTACACCGCGCGGAGTACTTCTCGATCTGTCCGGCCAAACATACGAGAATCGTTTTGTCCAGACGCACGAGACTCAGATGCACCAGTTCTCCGGCGGTGGGCATGAGCACACCAGCGGGGCGTTGATTGAGGCGTTCGCGCCCGGTGTTACCCGGGTTCGTCTGGGTCGAGATCCGAGTCAGGACCCCTACTCCCATCTGCCGGCACATTCCCGCATGCTTGTTGCAGACCCGGATCCGGCGCTGGGCGCATCAGTGGCCGAAGTGATGGGAACCAGGGAAGGCGCCGCGGCCATCGTCATGGACGCTGGTGGTGACGGAGCCGGGATTCGTGTTCGCCTGGACCCGTTCCGTCTCTCATTGGTGGACTCGGCCGACACCGAAATCTGGGCGCAGAAGAAGCGCGACCTCTTCACGAGTGATGTTTTCGATGCCGGTGAGGCGCAGTGGAACGATCGCAGGGCCTTCTTCGACAGTTTTGAGCTTCGCGAACGGGAGCGCATCGTCGGACTGGGTGAGCGCTTTGATGGTGTACTGAGGAACGGTCGGGCCGTTGATTTCCGAAACAAGGATGCGATCGGCTCAAGCAGCGGAAGAACCTACATAAACGTACCGTTCTATATCTCGTCCGCGGGATACGGTCTGTTCGTCAACTCTTCCGCCAATCCCGAATGGGAGATCGGCACACAGGACCTCACGACACTCGGGGTGGTTGTTGAAGACGAGATCCTCGACTACTTCGTCATCCACGGGCCGGATCCGTCAACAATCCTGAAGCGGTATGGTCTGCTGACCGGCCTGGCGCCGGTCCCCCCTGTGTGGAGTTTCGGGCTCTGGCTGAGCCGGAACAGCTACACCTCCTGGGATATGGTGGACCAGATTGCAGCCGAGGCGGATAAGGAACATCTACCGTTTGACGTCGTCAACCTGGACCCTGCGTGGTTCACGGAGACCTACAACTGCGATTTGCGCTTCTCGCCGGATCGCTTTCCCGATCCGGAGGGCCATATGCGGGCCCTTCGTGAGCGGGGTATCAGGGTGTGTCTGTGGCAGTACAACTTCATTCCTCCCCGGGAGAACAATGCAAACTACCGGGAGGCTCTCGACCGGGCCTACCTCGTAACCGGTTCGGACGGTTTGCCGTATAGATACCCTGAAGATACGGTCGGCAGCCGGACGGACGAGACGATTATCGACTTCACGAATCCGGATGCCGCGGAGTGGTATGCGGCCCAGATCCGTGGGCTGGTCCGATCCGGCGTGTCGTCAATCAAGGTGGACTATGGCGAGGGCATCCCGGATGAGGGAAACTACCATGCCCTGCCGGGGAAGCGCGTACACAACATCTACTCGCTCTTCTATAACGCTTGCATTGCCCGCGCAATCCATGATGAGACGGGGGAATGGATTGTCTGGGCCAGAAGCGGCACTGCAGGCAGTCAGCGGTACCCCGTGCACTGGGGAGGAGACGGCCAGTGTTCCTGGGCCGGGCTTGCCGGGACAGTGAAAGGCGCGATCAGCACCGGGCTGTCCGGCATCCCGTTCTACTCGCACGACATCGGCGGGTTCATCGGAAGGCCAAGCGAGGAACTCTATATCCGCTGGGCGCAGTTCGGGTTGCTGAGTTCGCACGCGCGGACGCACGGGAACGGAAACACCAACAGCCGCGAGCCGTGGAGTTTCGGTTCCGATGCCGCTCGGATTTTCCGCCGGTTTGCCGAGCTGCGCTACAGCCTGCTGCCATACCTCCTGTCCACGGCTCAGGAAGCTTCACGCGACGGGCTTCCAGTCATTCGATCGTTGCTTCTCGCGTACCCCGATGACTACGTCGCGTGGACCATCGAGGACGAGTACCTTCTTGGAAGCGATCTGCTGGTGGCGCCGGTATTGCGCCCACTTACCCAGGCGAAGGTCCGTGACGTGTACCTGCCGGCCGGTTCCTGGTACGATTTCTGGACGAACGAGCGTATCGATTCGGACGGCCGGTGGATTGCCGTCCCCGTCACGCTCGAGTCCATTCCCATCTACGTGCGGGCCGGCGCCGTCATTCCGTACACAGAGGCGCGAACCCGAACAGAGAACCGGGTCACGCCAATTATCAGGGTGGAAGCGTACGCGCCGGTGAATGGCCACATCGGTCATGGTCCCCACGGCGCGGCCGGCCGGAGTTCGATCGCCACCACACGGAGGCTGGAGATCGACAATACCGAGCACAGTTTTACGCTCCGGGGATCAGAGTTGGAGACGGTTCCGGCACTCGACGCGGACCTGGTGGTAATCGGACCGGAGACCGGTGGCTGAGGTTCGCCGTGATCCAGATGTCCCCTGCCCACGGACCGTCTCATCCAAATCAGGGTTTCGTCACGTTACCGGGAGATTGGCTTCCGGACATGTGCACGATACAGGAATCTTAGTACCATGGAGGTATCTATGAAAACGAGAATCTTCGTTCTGACAATGCTGGTCTTGCTACTCATGCCGGCATTTCTCTTCGCTCGGGGTGGAGCAGAAGGGGCCGCAGCTGGTGGCGAAATCACCATCTACGAGGGCCAACCTCTGAGGATCGAGGCGGTTCGGGCCATCGTGCCGAAGATTGAGGCGGAACTGGGCGTCGAAATCACGATCGTGGAGGGGCCGAATGTAGGGGCGGACTACATCACGAAGCTGCTCACGGCGCTGCAGGGCGGCGAGGGTTTCGACATCTTCCGCACCGACGGCCAGATTGACCCCATGCTCGTGGCCAGCGACCTTGTTCTTGACATCACCGACCAGGTGAAGGCCTGGGACGGATGGGATCAGTTCTACGAGATTTCGCAGCAACGGTCACTGGAAATCGGCGGTGGACGGATCTACGGACTGCCGATTGCCGGGTCCGGCCTCTCTATCTGGTATCGTCGAGACCGCCTGGAGGAAGCGGGAGTGTCTGAAGATCAGCCGCAGACCTGGCAAGAGTTGGTCGAGAAGGCCGTCCAAGTCAGGGACAATAGCGGCGCCGAGTACGGCCTTATGCTCCCGATGGGTAACATCTGGGGCGGCGGTCCCTGGGGCGAGGGCTTCAGGCAGTTTCTGATGGGCTCGAGCACGCCCTACATCGTGGATGACCAGGGGCGTGTTGTGGCGCAGAGCAAGGGTCTGCTCGAGGTATTCCAACTCTATGAGGCCGTGGTGGCGAACAACCTGTTCTTCATCGATTCAATGCTCGCACCGTTGCCGCACGTGATCCCGAAGTACCAGCAGTTCCCGGAGGGAGTCCTGGCGATGGAGACCCAGGGCACCTGGGGATGGCGTTTTGACTACGGCCCGGGCGGCGCCACGCCGATGCCCGACATCAACGAGGTCGTGGGGACCTGGGCGTTCCCGACCGTCTACGGTGAAGGTGAGCCCTACATCTACGGTAACATGGGTTTCAATTACTGCATCGATGCTGCCACCGATGACCCGGACCTGGCGTTTGAGGTGTTCAAGTACCTGGTAAGCGCAGAAGCGATAGGGCGGATGGCGCTCGAGGTCGGTGGAATCGCCGCTCGGAGGGACGCACGCGATGCTTACCCGGACTATGCGGCAAATCCGAACCTCATGAGGGAGGAGGATCGCCTCGACACTCTGGTTACGTTCCCACCGTTTGAAAAGGAATCTGCAGTGCAGTTGGCGGTTGCCACGGCGACCGAGCGTCTCCTGCTCGGATTCAGCGCAGAGGAGGCCCTCACGGCCTACACGAACATGATCCGACAGGCGTTCCGTCATAGCCCGGAGGGAATGGTTCTGCTGCCGCTAGACTGATAGGCATGTAGCTACCGTTCACACTACACGCGGGAGGGAGCATCGCACGACGCTTCCTCCCGCTTTGCTACACAAAGACCAAGCGAGGGAGACATCGTGAGCATCAGACGATCAAAACTGCACCGATCAAACCTGCCTATCTATCTGTTTCTCCTGCCGGCGATTCTCCTGCTTCTCGTCTTCCTCATCCCCACGGTTGACGCGTTCCGCCTGGCCTTGACCAACGAGGAGTTGATAGGCAGCGGCTCCATCGATCCGCAATTCATAGGCCTCTTGAACTTCAGCGACATGTTCTCCGACGCGAACTTCTACAATTCGGTGTTTGTGACGTTGATGTTTCTCGTCCTCTCCGCATGGCTCGGCCAGCTTTTCATCGGCCTGGGCGCCGCCGGAGTACTTCGGAGTCAATCTCTCAAACTGCGCTGGCTGCCGACTGCCGCAATCATGATGACGATGGCGGTTCCGGAGACGGCGGCCGCATTCATGTGGGCCAGTATTCTGGTCCCGAATGAAACGGGAATTGCCAATCTTATTACTTCTGTCTTCGGGGCCGACCCGATCAACTGGACGAGGGAGTACCCGATCATAGCCATCTCCCTGATCAATGTCTGGCGGGGGATAGGCATGGCCTTCATTCTGCTCGCCGCGGGTTTCGAGGCAATCGGTAACGATGTTCGGGAGGCTGCAACCGTGGACGGCGCAGCCGGGCTCAAGTTGTTCCTCTACATCACCCTGCCGATACTGGCGCCGACGATCCTCTTGTTCCTGCTACTCACCACGGTCGGTTCGCTCGGTACGTTTGGTTTTGTCTACTTCCTCACAGGAGGTGGACCCGCCCGGTCAACTGAAGTCATATCGGTCTACATATACAAGGAGTCGTTCGCCCATTTCCAGCTCGGCTACGGCGCGGCCGTCGGCGTGGTCATGCTCATACTGAGCACGATTCTCGGCGTCGCGTACCTCAAACTACTAAGGGTAAAGACATGAAGCGACGAGGACGCAGAGTCAGCACACCGGCCGCGACGCAGATCTCCAGATACGGATTTGTCGTGTTCCTGGTCGTCTTCAGCCTGGTGCCCTTCTACTGGCTGATTCTCTCGGCGTTTGACACAAAACCGCAGCTCTGGCTGACCCCGGTGGAGTTCACCTTTCAGAACTTCGTCAACTTCTTCGTCCAGGAACAAGGGTTTCTCTGGATGGGCAACAGCCTGATATACGCGGTAGGTACGGTAGTCCTTGTGCTTGTCGCGAGCACCCTTGGCGGCTACATGCTGTCGCGGCTGAAATTCTGGTGGAAGACGCCATTCCTGTATTTCATCATTCTCATCCGTGTGATACCGAATACGACATATCTTGTCCCGCTCTTCAAACTCATCAGCAACCTCGGTCTGATGGACACCTACTTCGCGGTCATCCTGGTTGACGCGTCGGGCAGTTTGCCGATTGCGCTCTGGGTCATGAAGACCTTCTTCGACACCATTCAGCCGGAGTTGGAGGAGGCCGTCTGGATTGACGGCGGAACGCGCTGGACATCACTGACCCGGGTTGTGTTTCCTCTCTCGGCGCCGGCAGCCGCGGCGGTTGCCATCCTCACCTTCAGGGGCTCCTGGGGCACGTTTCTCACGCCGGTTCTCTTCATCACGTCAGACAACAAGACGCCACTGGGCGTCGCCATCTTCAGAGCGTATATAACCTCTCAGTACATCGACTATGGATTCCTGGCGGCTCTCGCTATTGTCTACATCGCCCCCATTATCGTTCTTGTTCTCTATGCTCGCAGGCATCTCATCAAGTCGTTCAATCTCGCGGGTGTGAAAGGATAAGAGAGTCGGCGGACTCAGGAACCGGTATGGAGTTGGACCCAGTGTGCGAGAAGATAGAGCGGGAAAGCGCCGCTTCTGACAGGCTCCTCAGCCAAATCGATTTCGCTCGCGAGCTTGCCCTGCATATGGACAGAGATGACTGGCTCGCGCTTGTTGACCAGGCCGAAAACGCGTCCAGGACGCGAAGGGATCAAGCCCAGAGCATCCAGACGATCGTTGACCATGTCGAGGAGATCCTGAAGCCGATCGGGCCGGAAGCAAAGAACTACTGCCTGAATTACGTCGCCCACGCTCACATAGACATGGATTGGCTCTGGTCGTGGCCCGAAACAGTCAAGTCGTGCTATCGAACCTTTGCCACCATGGTTGATCTGATGGACGAGTTCCCTGACTACCGCTTCTCTCAGAGCCAGATCCTAACCTACGAGATTGCCCGCAGCTTCAGTCCCGAGCTCTTTGAGCGGATCAAAGAGAAGATCGCCGGCGGCCAGTGGGAGGTCACCGCCAACTCGTGGGTTGAAGCCGACAAGAACATGAGCTCCGGCGAATCCCAGGTGCGCCAGATTCTCTGTGCGAAGAAGTACATGAGAGAGCACCTGGGGATAGACCCGGAGACCGTCCAGGTTGATTGGGCGACCGACACATTTGGCCATCCATTAGCGACTCCCAGCATCCTGCGCCAGGCGGGCATACGGTACTACTACCTCCGCCGTCCCGGAAGTGACATGCAACCCGATATCTGTGAGGGGAAGCCCGGAAAGATGCCGTGGCTCTTCTGGTGGGTCGGCGAGGATGATTCACGGTTGCTCGTCTGGAACAACGACAGATTCCCGTTTGTGGACAAACACGTCGCCAGCAGTGATGTCGCCTATGTCCTGCGCCATGAGACCGCAACAGGCCTCAGGCAATTCATGATTGTCTACGGCGTCGGCAACCACGGGGGCGGCCCGTCCCGGGACGACATCAGAAAGATAGAAGAGATGGGGAAGTGGCCGATATTTCCTGCCACACGCTGCAGCACGGTGCAGGAGTACTTCAAGCTGGTTGAAGAAGAAGCCGGAGATCTGCCCGAGGTACGAGGAGAACTCAACTTCGTCCACCGCGGCTGCTACTCCTCGCAGAGCAGAATCAAGCACTCCAATCGGAGAGCCGAAAACCAGCTGTTCATCTCCGAATCAATCGCCTCAATTGCCGGGACGTTCGCCAACTTCGTCTATCCAAAGGACGAACTGGAGCAGAGCTGGAAGATGGCGATGTTCAACCAGTTCCACGACATCCTGCCGGGTGCGGGCATCAGGGAGTCCAACGAACACGCTCAGGGTCAGCATCTGGAGATCGAGGCCAGGACGTCTACAGTCATTGATCGCGCCGTTCGGCAGATGGCGGTCAACGTCAACACCGGCGGGGAACGTGGCATTCCGGTGGTCGTGTTCAACCCCACGTCGCAACCCAGAACCGACAAGGTGGAGCTGGTTCTCTACGACGTTTCGGGCACCCACGACCTCGTCGTGAGAGATGGTCAGGGGGGCGCAGTCGCCGCGCACATCATGGAGACGCAGGCGAGCCTCTGGGAGAAGAATGCGAAGGGGGACAGCTTCTACGGAAGGAAGGGGTTCTACAACACGTTCTACGATGACATACCTCAGCCCCCGATGCTCCGCTTTGACATGGAGTACGGACACCAGTTTGCTCAGATTGTCTTCACCGCCAAAGAGGTCCCGCCGCTCGGCTACAAGACATTCTGGATAGACGAAGTCGCCCGGCTGCCGGAGGAATGTCGGACGAGCGGTGCCCTGGCGGGTCACACGACGACCGGGGCATGGATGGAGAACGCATTCCTTCGGGTTGAGATAGACGCAAAGTCTTCCAGCGTCGTGAGCCTCTTTGACAAACGCACATCCCGTGAACTCGTCCCTGGAAAGAAGAATTTTGGGCAACTCCACTTCGAGCGCGAAGAGCCGCACCGAATGTCTGCCTGGATTAAGGGAAGACTGACGGAGGCGTGGGCCCTTGCTTCCGGAGGCACCCTGGAAGTCGTCGAGTCCGGGCCGTCACGAGCCATGGTTCGGTGTCACAACACCTTCCTGGACTCCAGTTTCGATCTTGACATCATCCTTCACCGGGATCTGCCCGAACTGGACTTCACCCTGAACGTGGTTTGGCACGAAAAAGGGGGGAGAGACACCGGAGTCCCCACATTGAAGGTTTACTTCCCGGTCAGCCTGGACAATCCACGACACGTGTACGATGCTCCCTTCGGGAGCATCAGACGGGATGCCGATGGGAAGGAAGTCCCGGCGCAACGATGGGGGGCGGTGGTCGAAGAAGACGGCGCCGGAATTACGATTGTGAACTCCCACACGTATAGCTACAGCGGAGACGACGATGGAATTGCCATGTGTCTCCTGCGGAGTTCCTACGAGCCTGATCCTCTGCCCGAGATGGGGCGACACCGGATTACCTACTCCGTTTACCCTTCGACACAGTGGTCACCGGAGCACGCCTCATCTGTGGCGACGAGCTTCAACTGCCCACTCATTCCCATGAGAACTGAACCACGGGAGGGACCCTGGCCGGCGGAGCGAACGTTCCTTTCCATTGAACCGACCAACGTCCAGTTGAGTGCGTTCAAGGAGGCCGAGGACGGCGGTGGAACAATCCTGAGGCTCTTTGAGTGTTCGGGGGAGGGTTGCACGGCTCTGGTCACCGCCGCACGGGCGATCAGCGAGGTCTACGAGATAGACCCCATGGAAAGGGACAGCTCGCAGAAGTCTGTAGACATTCAGGACGGAACGCGATTCCAGGTCACAATCGATCCTCATCAGGTCAAGACGCTCTTGATCCATTTTGCCGACGTTGTCGGCTCATCTGTGGGTGGGGCACCCACCCGGCAGCCGGAGTCGTGAAGGACAGTGACATGAATGTGAGCGTTGTCGAAAGGCCCGACGCTGTTTCGCGCAACGACCACTACGGCTCGAATAATCCCCCGCTGGAGCCCCAGCGTCTCATCAAGCTCCCCCTCGGTGCGGTCCGACCAAGAGGATGGCTCAAACACCAACTTAATCTCATGGTCGACGGCATGACCGGAAGGCTGTCCGAGCTTAGCGAGTTCCTCAAGGCCGACAACGGCGTTGCTACGGTGAGTCGATGTTCAGATTTCCATCAATGTGTCCGGTCTCGGTGTTGACCGCCTGGACCAGGGCCTTCATATAAGCGATGGAATAGGCCACACCGGATCTGTCTCCGCCAATCAGTTGGGGTATGTGGTCAGGGATGATGCAACCGTCAAAGTCGACCTGCCTGAGTGCGCGCATGACAGCGTACATATCCATGTAGCCGTCATCCATCAGGGTTTCGGTCAACGGATCCGGCATCGGATTGGTGACGTTTCGAAAATGCACTTTGAACAGTTTGTCGATGCCCGCAAAGTAGTGGATTGCGTCGATGACACTACTGCCCATCGCGGCAGGACCGCCTTCCAGCCAGCAGCCAACGCACAGGCAGACACCAATATTCGGACTGTCGGCAATCTCGAGAGCACGTTTGTAGCCATCGAAGTTACCGAAGATGCAGCGTGGAACACCACCAAGGGTATATACGGGTGGATCGTCGGGATGAATCCCGATATACACCCCGGCCTCTTCCGCGACTGGCGCCACACGGCGGATCATGAACTCGTAGTTGTCCCAGATCTCATCTTCACTGTACTCACGCCCGTGGGTCAGTTCGCCCTGGTAGACCTGGTCGATCCAATGACCGGTTGCGTCGCTCGGATCGAGCGTTCTCGCCGACATGCCGCCACGAAGGACGGTCCGGCCGCTGGACCAGATGCCATTAGCCATATGCGCGTAGGTGTGGTATCGGATTCCCGCTTTGCCCAGATTGCGGACAAACGCGATGAACTCGTCTATCTTCCGCTCGCGACCGGGCAGATTCAGGGTGATCTCCGCTACGTTGTGGACAGCATGATTGGCGATTCGATAGATCTGGAGGTCGAATCGTGCCAGGCGGGCTTTCAATCCACGGTAGTAGTCGACGTGATGATCCGATGGCTTGTCAATGTTGACCATGACCCACTCGATACCCAGCTGCTGCAGGAACTGCAGATCCTCATCCGTTGCGGTCGACCGGATCGTTGACGCGATCTGGATGCCCGAATGAGTCGAATAGAGGCCTGGCACGGCTCTTAGCGGATATGGTTTGTCTGTTGACATCTTTGTCCCCGACGGTTGATGATCACCGGACATTATTTCATTATCGTCGGATGTTCACCAGTATGCCTCCAGCAGAGACCAGATGAGAATCCTCGTTACAGGTCACAGGGGCAGAATTGGTTCGGTTGTCCATCGCCGGCTTGAGGAAGCCGGCCACGACGTTGAAGGCTTCGATATTCTGGACGGCCGCGACGTGATGGATCTGCAGTCGCTCATCAGACACATGCAGGGCTGTCAGGCGGCCGTGCACCTCGGCGCATTGATGAACGGTGAGGATGAGATCGTATTCAGCACAGGCGTTGGCGGCACCTGGAATCTCCTGCAGGCTGCAGAAGCCTGTCATGTCGAAAGGATCGTCTACTTCAGCAGCGTCAATGCATTGGGAATCTTTCGCGGCGAGGACAAACCTGATTTTCTGCCCATCGACGAAACGCATCCCTGCCGGCCAGCGACATCCTACGGCCTGTCCAAGTATCTGTCAGAAGAGGCCTGCTCGGTCTTCACGTCACGCACCGGCATAGCGACCATATGCCTCCGGCCGCCGATTGTCTGGACCGATCAGAGGATAGAGCGGATACGCAGAGAGCGCGCTACCGACCCGAGCCGGGAGTGGACTCCCTTTTGGGAGTATGGCTGTTTCATCCATGTTGAGGATATGGCCCGTGCTGCGGTTTGCGCCCTGACTTGTCCGGATCCGGGTCATGTCGTCTTGCTTCTTTCTGCAGATGATCTCGCCTCTGAAGAACTCAACAGCGAGGAACTTGTGGTCAGGCACTTGCCCGGGGTTGAGTGGCGCGGTGGCGATTTCAAGAATCGGGAACCATTTGCTTCCCTGGTTGATACAAGGCAGGCAAAGAAGCTATTGGGATGGTTGCCTTCCTATCGATGGCGAGATGTGTAAGCAGGGCTTCCTGAAAACGTCCTAAGACTTTACGCTACAATGAGTTAGATGGTATAATCGACCATTCGGATGCACGGAAAACAGCGGGAAATCGCGAAAGCCCGTGCATCCGGGCCGATGTACCGCAAGAAGCAGCGCGAGGTGGAATCGTTCAATGGGAAACTCAGGGACGAGTTCCTCAACCTGGAACGGCTGTACACACTGAAGGAGGCGCAGGTCCTCATTGAGCAGTGGCGAAAGCACTACAACACGAAGCGGCCGCACAGCTCGCTTGGGTACCGTCCCCCGGCACCGGAGGTGAAATCGCTGCTGGAAGGACTTCCGGCTGTTGCCGGTCTGTCATAGGGGTGGTACAAACATCGGGGGCGGGTCACCTTGACATGGTCTCCTTATTTGGTACAATGTGCCAACGTTGGCACATTGGTTTCCGGGAAAATATGGCTACATTAAAAGACATTGCGCAGGCAGCCGGAGTTTCGGTTCGAACGGTCAGCCGTGCTCTGTATGATTCCGGTTATGTGCAGGAATTGAAAAAAAAGCGCATTCTGGATTTGGCCCGTGAAATGCATTATAGGGTGGACCGCAAAGCCCGAGGCTTGCGCACAGGGATTTCCTATGAAATCACCGGGGTTATTAATAATGTGGGTGAATTGACTGCTGCAAAAATCGCGGCCAGCGAGAAAATACTCCGTGAAAGAGGCTATATGCTGAACCTTCTGTTTATTTCCAACTTGGAAGAACGGGAAGATGTGACTGATATTCTAGAAGAAGTCAGCAGCCGTAATCCGGCGGGCATTCTTCTTTTCAATCGTCCGGACCGCCTGATTGCAAAGCTGGAAGGGAATAATCTAGCGATGGTCGCGGTTGATATGGACAGTGCGGATT
>JAHOYX010000019.1 GCA_019038705.1 Spirochaetales bacterium | reverse complement strand
TCCCCCCTGTGTACACTCTCCGCGAGTGCATATTCATCTGGGGAAGCCGCCTTCGGGACCTGCGACCACTGCGCCACAATCCCACCATCTATCAATGTATCGAGTTCCACCACACGATGGGCACGGTATTCCTGCAATCGATCAAGATTCGCGATTCTCATGACCCGAAGATTCTCGCGCCGTGAGAGCACTTCAATCGTTCCCTCGGCGTACTCCGCCGCCACAACAACCTCCGAATAGCTCGAAGCTATGTGTTCGGCGGTCTCCATGTCCAACTCCCGGTTCACGGCGACAACCCCGCCAAACGCCGCGACGCGATCGGCGAGGTAGGCACGCTGATAGCTCTCTGCAAGCGTGTCGGCGACTGCCACGCCGCTCGGATTGTTGTGTTTGACGATCACCGTTGCGGGCCGATCGGAGAGATACCGAAGGATATTGAGCGCACTATCAGCATCGGTCACGTTGATTTTGCCGGGATGTTTCCCGGCCTGGAGCAGTTCGATATCGGAAGCGAGAAAACGGCCGGGCGAGATGCATTCAACCTCGCCAAGGCAGAGGTTACCGTTGACCGGGCGGTAGAGCGCGGCCTGCTGGTCGGGGTTCTCACCGTATCGGAGGCCCCGGTTCTCCCCATCTATCGTCCAGGTCACCTTCTCGTAGAAAAGGGTCTGCCGGTGCTGGTCGTCAAAGAAGCTGATTTCCATGTTCCGAGGGAAATCGTCCGGGTTAATGCGCTGATAGATGCCGGGTGAAGCCATGGCTACTCCGCCCGGCGCTCATGGCGGTAGGTGGAGGACACACTCTGGAAACTCGTGTCCGATAGATAATCTGCAATGGCCCGATCGTACTGTGCTGTATGTCCAAAAGCCTTCTGAGCCAGACGGAAACGGGTGGACAGAGACAATCCCCCGCCGCTGGTCCGGAGTTCCTCAACAATAGTCGTGTAGTCAGCCGGGTCACAGACTGCAGCCACTCGAACGAAGCTCTTTGCCGCAGCGCGGAGCATGCACGGGCCGCCAATATCAATGTTGCCCCGCGCGTCCTCCAAATCCGCACCCCGTCGGCGTGCGACGCTTCGGAACGGGTAGAGATTCACCACCACCATGTCAATCAGCTTCGCACCGGCCCGCTCTCGATCTGCAGCATGCGCCTCATTGAACGGCTCGCTCAGAAGACCAAGATAGATCCTGTAGTCGAGCGTCTTCACGAGGCCTCCCTGCATCTCGGGTTGACCTGTGTAGTCGCTGACCTTCTTCAGGCGGTGCTGATCGTTCGCGTGCATCATGGACCGGATGTGATCATAGGTACCCCCGGTCGAGTAGAGCGTTACTTCATCCATTCCCAGAAGCCCGGGCACAAGATGCTCGAGCTCGTGCTTGTCGGACACGCTTATCAGCACATTGGTCACATGAATGCGATCCTGCACCGATTCGACGCGATTCACCTCAGGTGCCTACAGAGGATCTTGCGAGTAGAGTTTCCGAGCCGACTGAAGGGTGTTGTAGAGGAGCATCGTGACCGTCATGGGGCCGACTCCGCCGGGGACAGGAGTGATTGCTCCCGCCTTCTCTGCCACCTCATCGTACATGACATCGCCGACGAGACGGTATCCACGTGGTTTCGTGGAGTCGTCCACGCGGTTGATCCCCACGTCCACGACCGTCGCGCCTTCCCGGACCATGTCCGCACGGACGAACTCCGGAATCCCGATGGCACACACGAGGATATCGGCGCCAAGGGTGACGGCCGGCAAATCGCATGTTCTGCTGTGACAGACCGTAACCGTTGCATCCCCGGTGTCCTGAAGACCGCCCCCCTGCCCCATCTTGGCGAGGAACATAAGAGCCAGTGGTTTGCCGACGAGGAGGCTCCGGCCGACGATAACCACGTTCTTGCCGGAGACCGAGATGCCCGCCGACGACAAGAGCCGGGTGATACCGAACGGCGTGCACGGCAGGAATCCGCGATCGCCTCGCATCAATCGTCCCAGATTGACGGGATGAAATCCGTCGACGTCCTTGTCCGGATCCACCGAAGCTACGATGACCTCGGTATCAATCTGTTTCGGGAGCGGCTGCTGGACGAGAACACCGTGAATATCGTCGCGAGCGTTCAGTCCCTGGATCACGTCCTCAAGCTCTGCCTGGGTCGTTTGCCCGGGCAGCCGGACATCTTCTGCTTTGAATCCCGCTCGTTCGCAGGCCCGCTGTTTGCTGCCCACATAGGAAAAACTCGCCGGATCATCTCCAACCAGGATTGTGGCAAGACCCGGTTTGACGCCGGATCCGCGTGTTGCCTCTGCAACCTCTTCACGAAGGGTTTTTGAAAGTGCACTGCCATCAAGTATCATCTTTATTGACCTCGGCCTTGTGTATCACAGATGAGCACCAACCTGCAACCAGTCGCGATTGAAACATCGGTACCCACCGTGATACCTTCTTCAACACCACAAATGAACCATAGGGCGGGCCAATGAGAAAAGCATTTCTGTTGATAACTCTGATAACGATTCTCCTCGTTCCCGCGTTTGCCCAGGACGATGATGGCAACGGAGAACTTTTCGTGCCCGTCTATTCGCTTGGCGATCAAACGCTCCGCATCAATTTGGGCACGTTCTTCCCACTGTTCTTCTTTGGCGGACCGGACGGACCGGCCCCGGCAAATCTCACTCTGGGCGGCGCGGGATCGCTGGTGTGGGAAAGTTATCTCTCCAGCACTATTACCATTGGCGTTGAGGTTGGTGGAAGTTTCTCCTTCACGCCGAATTTTCGAACTCTGTTCATGCTTCCGATTGCGGTCCGGGGAAGCTACATCTTCAATCTTTATCCGTTCGAGATTCCCGTTACCCTCGCCGCCGGGATGAACTTCAGTCGGCTTTCAGACATCCAGAAGATTGACCCTTTTGTCAAAGCCGGTGGATCGTTCCTCTGGAACTACAGTTCCCAGTGGGCATTCGGCGGCAATCTCTTCTACTGGTTTGTTCCGCAGATCTATCTGGCCACGAGCCCCGCCGGCGCCGACGCAACGCGCTACGGCAATTTTCTCGAGTTCACCCTGAGTGCGCTCTACCACTTCTAGGAGCAAGTAATGCGACGATACATATCAGCCGTTGCGGGCATGGCCCTTGTCGTTCTTGTCGGGTTCCTCGCGAGCTGTACACAGAGTCCCATCGGTCTGTTTGAGAGTATCGAACTGGAACAGAAGATCATTGACGATCGCGACCTGGACAACGAACTGCTCGTCGGAGGGATGACTGAATCCGGCGGCTACTACTTCATCGCAGCTGCCACCCTTTGGACCCGGGACGTTGATGAGATGGATGCGGAAGGACTGCTCACTCAGTGGGCATCCATAACACCACCGGGGGCGTCCAACTTCACGACCAGCTCGCTTGTGACCTTCGACGGATCCGGGACTGAACTGATCTATGCCGCGTACTCGTCTCAGGACGGGACCGAGGGCGGTGTCTACACGGTGGACCCGGCCGCGGACGCAGTCCAGGTGGCGACGGACCCCGTTTTCGGGACGGACGTTGACGGAGTGGCCGGTGTCGGGAAGGTGTTTGTCGCCAACGACGGAACTGATACGTATCTCCTGGTTGCTGTCAAGAAATCGGATGTCACCTCCCGGTACAGCGTGTACGCAAGCACGACCGGTGATGCGGGGACATTTGCTGAAGTAGCCGGAACCGAGCGCAACCTGCCCGTGATTGACGTGGCAGAAAATGCAGCCGGCGCGATTGGGTTTTTGACTGAGAAGGCTGTTCTCATTGACAGCGACGGGCTGGACTTTGCCCCTGATCCGACCACCATAACCGATGTGGCGGCGACTCTCGGCATCGTTGACCGTCAGCCCGTTTTCGGGGGCATCTACCTGCATCCGGCCACCGGTACGCTCTGGGTCACCGACAACGAAGGGTACCTCTATCAGGGTGCCAATTTTGGCGCTACATGGTCGGCAAACACGGCCGCGCATCTGGTGAGCACCAGTGACGAGAGTCCCCTGCAGTTTGCCGATCTGGTCGCCGTTGACAACGGGGGCACGGACCTGCTCGTGGTTGGTACAGAGGGACACGGATACAGGGAGCTGGACGCTCTTGATTTCAGCCCGACGACTCCGGCGGCGGAAGTGTCCAACTATCAGGCAAGCGAGCTGGCTCAGGCCACAATTCTCACCTTCTACGTGGACGAGGGCGCCACCGGAGACTTCCTCTTTGCCGGAACGTCCAATCTGGGCTTGTGGAAGGTTCTGTATGGTGGGGATCCACCTCAGTGGATACGCGAGTAGAAACTCGGAGGAGGAGCTACTCTTTCTGGATCTGCGCAACCTCACCGATTGCCGCACGGACTTCAGCGTCGTCTGAATAGTGTTCCTGGATTTCATCCTGGGTAAGTCCCACCAACTCATGACTGAGGTAGTGGATCCAGGTGTCTCCTTCAGGCGCATCCACCGTGTGGCGACGGCACCAGTAGTCGGGTTGTATGGGAAGTCGCTCAGGGACAAAGGTCCGGATCTTGTAATCGTGCACCGCCACCTTTATGTCGGAGCGCGGTATCCCTTTCTCCAGAAAGATCTCCACCAGATGATTGATCGTGCGGCCCGAATCGAAGATGTCGTCAATCAACAGCACCCGGTCACCGCTGCGCAGGAACTCTGGACTGTAAGTCCATCCGTCAACCATGACGCGCTCCCGGGTGTGGGTGTCCGTATAGGAGCGCGCAACCACCGCTGCGTAGAAAACCGGGCGTTGTCCGCGACGGATCAGCTTGAAGTACTCGCTGATGACATTGCCGACATAAGCCCCGCCGCGCAGGCTGACATAGATCACGTCGGGGATGAATCCGTCCGCACGAATCTTACGCGCCAGTTTGAGGGAATTGTCCCGAACCGTCTGCTGACAGAGAAACTCTTTGGCCATCAACGTACCACCGTAACTTCAAACTCTTCCCCGTCTCTCACCCCGGCAAATTGCCATTCCTTGAGGTCGGGGTCGGCAATGATCGTATAAAATGATAGCAGATCATTCACGGCCACGCCATTGATTGAAGTTATGATGTCGAATGATCGGAGCCCGCCGATATCCGTAGCGGTGCCCTGATCCACCAGGGAAACGATCACTCCGTTGCCCGCGTCCAGTCCGACCTCTTCAATGATATCGGCAGTGAGAGGATAGACCGACATGCCGGGCCACAGGCGTCGATTCAACTGTCTGATGGTTGCATCGGTCTGCCGCGCGGCGAGAGTCACCCGAACGGTAAGTTCCTCCCCCTGCCGGAAGACGGAGAACTCCACGGACTCGCCCACCGGCATCTCGCCGACAACCAACACCAGATGGTCGGAATCCCAGATCGCCGTGTCACCGATTCGGTTTATGAAATCACCGGCGAGAAGTCCGTTCTCATCGGCCGGGGAGTCACCAAAGACACTGTTGACGAGCGCTCCGGATCGGCCGGGCAGCTGCAGGTCCTCGACCTGATCGGCATCCACAGTCTGAATGGACACTCCGAGCCACCCGTACTCGACTTCTCCGTCGTCAAGGAACTCCGAAATCGACCTGACCACGTTGTTGATGGGTACGGCGAAACCCAACCCGATGCTTCCGCCGCTGTCACTCGTAATCCAGGTGTTGATTCCGATGACTTCACCATCGAGATTGACCAGAGCGCCACCGGAATTGCCCTGGTTGATTGAAGCGTCCGTCTGGATGAAGTCGCTGATATTGCCGTCCGGGCCTCCGCGCCTTCCAAGCGCACTCACGATCCCCGCGGTGATTGTGTTCTGATATCCAAACGGGCTCCCGATTGCTACAACCCAGTCGCCAACGCGCAGCGAATCAGAATCCCCCAGTCGCGCGACAGGCAGATCCCGATCCGAGTGAAAACTGATCATAGCAAGGTCTTTGCGAGAATCGCGTCCAACCAGTTCGCCATCGAGTTCGGTGCCATCGTTCAGCACGACAGTGATCACGTCGGCCTCCCCGACAACGTGATCATTGGTCAGCACGTAGTATAGGCGCCGGTCCGAGCTCACAATCACACCGGAGCCAACCCCGCCCCGTTCAAATCCGCGATCCTCCGGCTCGGAATCATCCGGTTTCCCGAAGAAGAAATCGAAGAACGGCAGGCCTTCCCGGGGACCGTCCTGGGTGATCTGCTCGCGTACATCAATTCGAACAACGCTCGGGGCTACCGAGTCGCTCAAGGCATGGAATGACGACTGAAGTTCACGGAGCCCAGCAATCCCGTCCGTGGCAGGCACAGGCGCCGGCTGCAGGGCGGAGGGCTCCATCGGTACGGTTGTCGTACACGAAACCAGTGCCAGCACGAGTACGCCGACCATTGAGAGGGATGATAACGACAAGCTGACAATGGTCGGAAGCGACCAGCGGACTTTCATGATACCTCCACCGCTTCCGGCAGGCGTGTAAGCACGTCCACGCCGCCCTCGCGAATTGCGATTGTGTGTTCGAAGTGGGCGGAGATGGATCTGTCGGTCGTGACGACCGTCCAGTCATCACTGAGAACGTCAACATCGTCTCCGCCCAGATTGATCATCGGTTCCACCGCAAGCACCATTCCCGGCTTCAGCCGTGGATTTGGTCCCGACGAAACATAGTTGGGAACCTGAGGTTCCTCGTGAACCGCAAATCCAACACCGTGTCCGCAGTACGGGCGAACGACGCCGTAGTTGTGCTGATTGACGTGCCGATAGATTGCACGAGAGATGTCGTGGACACGCCCGCCGGGATGTGCCGCGGCAATCCCCAACTCGAGAGCCTCCAGAGTGACCTGCAACAGTTGCCTGACTTCCGGCCGAATGGTCCCCACTGGTACCGTGATCGCGGCATCGCTGATGAACCCCTGAAATTCCACACCGCAGTCCAGGCCCACCACGTCTCCATCCCGCAGCTTTCGCTTGTCCGGAATACCGTGGATCACCGCCTCGTTTACAGATGTACAGATTGAAGCAGGGAAGTCCATGTAGCCGAGAAAGGCCGGACGAGCACCATAGTCGCCAAGGATCCGGCGGCACTCCGCATCAATGTCCAGGAGCGCGATCCCCGGTTCAACCAGGAGCCTCAGTTGCTCCAATGTTCGGGCGAGAATTGCTCCGGATTCGCGAATAGACTCTATCTGTTTGGGACTCTTGAGCTTCACTGCTTTCTCTGTGGCCAGAAGCTACTGGTAACCTGATCCGGATTCAAGCCGATCCCGAATGAACAACGCCTGGGTATTGGTGGGGTCCAATTCCAGTGCGGTGGTGATTGCCTCGTACGCAGCCAATCTGTCCGTCGTGATACGTGAGATTGTCACGAAGACCGACGCACTTTCCGGCGGCAGGCCCGACTGCCGCGCATATTGCACTGCGTTGTCCAAAGCCTCTGTGCCTTCCCGCGGATTCCCTGCGGCGAAGTGGCACAGCGCAAGATTCAGAGCGGTCATCCAGGAGGGACCCGCAGAATACGCGGCCCTGAACGAGTCAACCGCGTCGGACCATTGGCCTGCGCGCGCAAGGGAGATACCAGTGTAGGTTTCAGCCCAGGCCGACCTGAGGTCAACGCGTTCGAGGAACTCCAGAAGCGCGTCATGCTGTCCCCGGCCGTCGAAATACCAGGCCGCAAACCGGAGCGCATCCTCCGGACTGTCCGGCTCTGCCACGAGGGTCCACACCGCCGCCTCGTAGCCACGAGGGTCCATGAATGGTTCCAATTTCAATCTGAGCAGCGACTCACGGCTGCCGGCGTGCGGCCCCGTGTACTCACCAAGTGAGGCGTATGCGGTTTCCAGGTCCGATAGTGCAAGGTGAAGGGCACGTTGTTCAACGGCGCGCCACGATTCCGGAAATCCGGCAACGGCCGCATCATAGTACCCCGCAGATTCCTGCGGGGAGGTCCCAAGCCATGCAAGGTTGAGAAGTGGCACGTCCGACAAACCGGGCATCCGCCGGATGAGGTCCAGATAAACGCGTTCAGCCTCATCATAGCGGCCTATGGACATCAGAGCGTCGGCCGTACGGGGAAGGGCGCGTGATTCGTCGTTGGTACCTGCATTGCGGAGAGCATTGAGCGCACCTTGCGCGTCTCCGGCATCCTGAAGTACGTCCGCCGCGAGCACGGGCGCCCGCAACGGAAGAGACGCACCAACGACCAGATCGAGCGCAGGCGCAACAGCTCCGTCCTGCAGGAACAGGATTGCCGCATTGGAGGCATAGCGCCAGTCGCCCGTCAGACGCCAGGCGCGCTCGAAGTCCTCTGCTCGCGCCTGGTTGTCCAGTCCGGCCAGAAAGAACGACTCATAGAGCGTATCATCGGCAGATGATTCAGAGCGCTCCGGCACCTCAGCATCGCTCTTGAGGAGGACCCATGCGAACATCTCGGGGTCGTCATCGATGAGATAGGCGCGGCTCCATTCCAGCGCTCGGTCCATGTCGCTGGTCATGACGGCAGCGTACACCGCTAAGGACCGGAATGTGGCGTTCCCGGGGAACGTTCCGACCGCCCGTTGCGCCGCCTCATCCAGAGCTTCGGGCCCGGCACCCGCATCGAGCACTGTCACGCCGCGTTTCAGCACCGATAACATCTCGGACGCCTCGTCCGCTCTGTCGGCAAGCCATGGAACCATTGCGGTAGCCTCGGCCAGGCGGCCCTCCGCGATGAGGACATCAACGCGTTCGAGCCCGAAAGTCAGATCACGATTGCGGCGCCGGGAGATGACGCCGAGGGAGACAAGGGTGACCATGCCGGCGAACGCGATAATCGAAATACAAAGGATCAACAGGTGCCGGTGGCGGCGGTTCATTTCACGGAATCTCGACGGATGGCATCCAGGACACCGTTCACAAACTTGTACGAAGCATCGGTCCCGTATTCTTTCGCAATCGCGATAGCCTCGTCAATTGTCACCGATGCAGGCACGTCCGTCTGAAACAGCAGTGAATATGCAGCCATCCGCAGGATAGCAAGATCAACCCTGGACAGGCGTGTGATGTCCCAGTGCTCCAGGTGGTTCCCAATCGCAGCGTCTACTTCGTCAATGTGCTCCAGGGCTCCCGCGATGATGAGACGCGCGAAGGCAAAGGTCTCTTCGCGGCCGTCTCGACGATCCACCCATTCAAACTCCAGCAATTGTTCATGATTGAGCTTATTCACATCCCAGCTGTAGAGTGACTGCATGGCGATGATCCGGGCTTTTCGACGCGATCCCATAATTCATTTACCAGGGAAGATTGTTGTCGAAGATGGTTATCTCCGCTTCCAGGCGTAGTTCTCCGACGAGCTCGTCCACCGCTGCCCCGAGCGCTTCCTGTTCCTTCTGCGCTGCGAGCAGCTCGCTTATCTGTTGGCGCACCGTTACGTTCTGACCAGGCAGAATGGGGTCATCAAGCCCGAGAATCCGCGGAGGGCGCTTGTCCGTGACCAGGACGATGTGCAGTGCGACATTGGACTCAAGCACCTCGCTCACGTCATTGATATCGAGCGCGAAAACTCCGTCCGTGAAAGTCCTTCCGAGCAGAGACTGATTCCTGGCATCGTTTCGCAGGAGATAGCCGAAATCAGCCGCCGAAAATCCGGGATCGTCCAGAGAGCGGCGACTTATCGCGTCGAAGGTTGCGGCGCCGTCGCGGATCTCGCGCCGGAGACCAGCGATCTGAGATCGACCTGCCTCTCTCTGAGCGTCTGATTTCCCTCGGAGGTCAATATAGATATGGCGGAAACTCACCATTGCCGGGTTGGTGAACGAAGTCGCCTGCTCCTCGTAGAATTGTTGGATCTCGATCTGCGACGGGACAAGCATCGTCGCAAACAAGCCGGCTTTCTCCTGCCGGACGTACTTGAGCTTGATCAACTCGTTTGTGACATCCTCAACGTATTCAGTCCAGGTGGAACCGGTCTGTCGCTCAACCTGCTGGCGAAATTGAACATCGGTGAGGGCGGAGCCCAGCATCTGACTCCACTGCTGACGTTGAAGATCCAGGTAACTGGAAATTTCCTGTTGCGTGACGCGCACATTTGCCCTGGCGGCCGCTTGCAGAAGGAGTTCATCGTTCACAAGCGCATCGAGAATCTGCCGCTTTTCCAGAGTCGTCAGTTCACGTCCCAGTTGAGCCGCAAACAGGTCAATCTGGGAACCGAGATTGCGCCGGCCGATATTGACCGTCTCGGTCAATCGGACGAGTGCGACCGGCATGTCCAGGATCTGTGCCGACAACCCAAGAGCGGAAAGCGAAAAAAGCACTGTTAAGACGGCTCGTTTCATGGTTGACCCTTGTTTGACTCCCCTCACATCAGTCTCAGAAGATACCACGAGCGGTTCAGTTAGACAGCCTGGAACGGTGCAAGACGCTCCCGGAGCTTCTTGGTGCCGGCCAACTTCTCGTCAAGCTGCAGTCCACGCTGAAGATATGTCGCAGCCGTTACCGAATCCCCAATATCCAGGTAGAGTTCCGCAGCCTTCTTCAGATAGAACGCGATATCTTTGGTCGGCAGCTCAAGCACGATAAGTCGATTGAGGTGCTCGATCACTTCCCTCGGAGGAAGTTCCGTCGGCATCTTGAAGCAGACAAGCGTCCGAATCCGCTCAGTCACGTCCACAAAGAAGTGCCGGAAGTAAGGCTCGTCGTGCTCGAGTTCAACGATGTCCAGCAGAAGCTCGAACGCCGGACGAAATCGGAGACGGAACTCATACTCCTCCGCGAGCAAGAACGCGCAATCCATGTAGTCTTCCCGGTCCAGATAGCGATCCAGACTGAATCCATCGCGCGCCGCGAGGCGATCATACAACGCCAGGGCATCATCTTCCCGCTGATGAAGCAGATCGAAAAACACCAGCCGGGACTGGATCGACTCGTCGTTCGGTCTGCTCTTCAGAAACTCACGATAGTCAAATTTCAGTTCGGGCTGAAATATGAAGTTGCGCCGATCGTAATCTTCACGTCGAATCGGGTCCATGAGAGTCTCATACGCCTGCAGGAGTTTCTGCATGACCTCCGGATTCGACTCATGAAACGGATTGACGTCCGGATGGATCTCTTTCGCGCGTTTTCGGAATGCGCGCTTGATCGCGTCCGCTGTCGATGTGGCGTTGACACTCAGTATTTCGTAATACGTTTTCAATGTTTAGCTACCAGATGGTGCAGTCCCAGTATAGCCGCGAGAGTGAGCTGAAGTCAATTTGAACTATCTACTGAATACGTAAACGTTTGCCGATTTCGGTGGCTTCGGCCGAGGAAGACAGGATCTCCGAGAACTTCAGGTACATTCCTTCGCCCTCCATTGCCTTCATCAGTCGTTGCAGGCCTTTCGACGCTCCAAAACTCTGCTTGAGAACGAAGGCGAATGCTCGCTTACCAGCCACCATCCCTGAACTCTGGAGAAACTCCCCGACTTTGTCCGGGATTTTCCCTCCAAAAGGCGAAGTGATCTCCGTACCGACGGCAATGTATTGGTAGACGGTGAGCTTCACGTTGACGTCACGCGCTCCATCCACCAACTCAACAGTGTGCCCATGAGCCTCAATCCCGGAAGCGAGCGCTTTGGAAATTTCAAGGAGCTTACCACGCTTGCCTTGCGAGACAAAGACGACTGCTACTCTCATTTCGCCTCCCTAACCACATCGATAACGGTCGGGAAAGTGATTAATCACCCTCCTGCGCCGTCTCTTCATCAGCTGAAGTCTCCAGGGCAGCCGGAGCCTCCGAGGTCGCCGACTCGGTTCCACCCTCCGAAGAATCTGTGGAGCCGTCGGGAAGTTCCACCGGTTCGTCCACGTTCCACCACTGCAGAGTGCCACCCGTCTCGTTCTCCAGTTGCCGGGCTGCCGCCTCGATGTTGGCTGTTTCCGGAGAGCGATTCACGTATGCGAAGCCGACTACGCTGATGAGAAAGACTGCCGCGATGATGGTCGTAGCCTTTGTCAGGATGTTTCCGGACCGATTTCCGACTGGCGCCGCGCCGCCGCCACCAAATATTCCGCCAAGGCCTTCGCCCTGTTCATCCTGCATCAGAACGATAATCACCAGCAGTACCGCACTGATGATGAACGTAACCAGTAGAAATCCACTCAAGATTGCCATTTCGTTTCCTTAGTCGGCGTCCTGCGCCAGTGTGTCAGTCATTGAAGCGACAGATCGGCAGAAAGGTTTCCGCCTTCAACGATGCTCCGCCGACAAGGGCGCCATCGATGTTTTCCATCTTCATGAGGGCAGCAATGTTGTCCGGTTTCACCGAGCCACCATACTGCACGATGATGTTCTCGGCTGCGTCACTTTCGTAGGTCTCAGCAAACCAGCCCCGAATATACCGATGTACGGCGTCGGCGTCTTCGGGCGTTGCAGTCTTTCCGGTCCCTATCGCCCACACCGGCTCGTATGCAATGGTCACCTGATCCAGGGAGACATTTTCGACACCCGAAAGCCCCGCCCTGAGTTGGGTCCCCACGACACGCTCAACGTCACCGGCCTCACGCTCATCCAGTGTTTCGCCGACGCAGAGAATGACTTCCATTCCCTCGGTAAGAGCCAATTGCACCTTCTGATTAATCAGCTCGTCGCTCTCGTTGTACACATGGCGACGCTCGGAGTGACCGATGATCGCCACGCGCACTCCAAGATCCTTCAGCATTCGCACCGAAATCTCTCCGGTGTGTGCGCCCTCAAGTTCCGAAGCCATATTCTGCGCACCCAGCAGTATTCCGCCGGCGGCTATCGCAGGTCCAACGGCCGACAGCGCGGTGAACGGCGGGGCCACCATGAGCTTGTTTGGCGAACGTTTCAGTCCTTCGGCCAATTCATTTGCCAGGGACACGGCCTCGGCAATGGTCTTGTGCATCTTCCAGTTGCCCGCCACGTATGATTGTCGCATATCTACTCCCTGCTCTCCAGGGCTGCAATCCCCGGGAGAGTCTTTCCTTCCAGGAACTCCAGCGAAGCGCCCCCTCCGGTGGACACATGGTCCATCTTCCCGCTCAGCCCGAAGGCATTGACCGCCGCCACTGCATCACCGCCACCGACAACGGTTGTGCCGGCGCATTCAGCTACCAGCCTGGCTATCTCCAGGCTCCCCTTGGCGAACGCTTCAAACTCGAACACACCCATGGGTCCGTTCCAGATCACCGACCGGGCACTTTGGATGGGCCCCGCCGCAGACGCAATTGTCTTCGGGCCGACATCCATGCCAATCATCCCATCAGGGATGTCAATCCCATCTACTGCCTCCGGAGAGGCATCTTCGGAGAACTCCGAGCCTACCACGTGATCCAGCGGAAGCACGATCTTGACTCCGGACGTTTCAGCCTGCCGAAGCAGAGCCTTCGCGGTGTCAAGATACTCGTCTTCACAGAGGCTGTCCCCAATACGGTGTCCCTGAACCTTGAGGAAGGTGTAGGACATGCCGCCACCAATGATCAAGGTGTCACACTTCGGAAGCAGACTCTCGAGTACGCCAATCTTGCTGGACACTTTGGCGCCACCGATGATGGCGACAAACGGCCGCTCCGGGTTGGTTACCAGGGGCCGGAAGAACCTGATTTCCTTCTCAATGAGGAAGCCGGCCACAGCCGGTAGGAGGTGCGCAACACCTTCAGTTGAAGCGTGAGCCCGGTGCGCGCTGCCAAACGCATCATTGACGTACAAATCGCCCAGGCGAGCCAACTGCGTCGCAAAGTCACTGTCGTTTGAAGTCTCAGCCGAATGGAATCGCACATTCTCAAGCATGAGGATTTCGCCGGCGGCCAGACCACGCGAGAGTTGTTCGGCTTCTTCCCCGATACAGTCCGGCGCCATCCTGACCGGCGTGCCGATCAATGCCGAGAGTTTATCAGCGACCGGCCTCAGGCTGAGTGCTGGATCGGGCGATCCTTTGGGTCGACCGAGGTGGCTCATGAGCACGAGCCGGCCCCCATTGTCAAGGAGATGTCGCAGGGTCGGGAGGCTTGCCTCAATCCGCGTGGAGTCGGTGACCTGCCCCTTCTTGATCGGAACATTGTAGTCCACACGCACGAGCACTCGCTTGCCCGAGACGTCAATATCCCGAATCGTTTTCAGCGGCATAGACCCTCCATGTCAGCGGTGAATGGGCAAGCAAATCGTTCCCGCATAATACAAAAGTCGAAGAGTTGATGTCAACGCAGAGCACGCACCCTGTCGTATAGCAGAGGATAGAGTGCCCCTGAGCTTCGCTCCAGAACTGTCTCTCCGGGCATCACTGCCGTGTCCCCTACCACTATTGCATCTACAAGGCCGTCAACGGATATGATCCCCTCCGAGATCAGGTCGTCACGTCGGGTGATCTTGATGCTCCCGAGTACCGATTCTGCGTCGTAGGAATACTCGATGGCTCCGGCCGCGACGATTATCGCCTCGGGCGCCAGTACAGTGAGTTCGGCTCCTTCAGCAATCCCGTCGCGCAGTCCGGCATCAATCAGCACGAGATCGCCACGACGCCGGATGATCGTGGTCTGAAAAGGGAACATGCCGGCCACACGACGGGAGAAGGCATCAAGGGTGTCAATGACCCGCGTCGGCCCCACGCGCGCAATCGATATGGATGTGACGGCCACGCCGGTACGCCCAACATGAACCGTGGCATCCAAACCAAAACTGCGGGGGCTATCGGTGAGCCACAATAGTATGAAGAAATCGACATCCTCAGATCTAGCTCGGGCGAATGCGTCCGGAAAGTCGGAAGAAACCGAACTCTCTCGAACATCCACGCGTTCCAGGCTCTCGAGATTCGTCGTAATGCTCTTCAGGAGCTCTCTTTCTGAGAGCGGATGGGTCAGGGGAGTGGAGCCGCCGGCCAGAAACACTGCAATTGATGTCTTTGACTTCGACAGCGTGAATTGATCTATTGCCCACTGGAACGCAACGCTTTCCGACAGCGCATTCTCGTAGACCGATATGCGTCGGTCAATCTCGGGGGTTCCCTGCCCCGCGTCAGTGAGCACGGCGAGTTCCTGCAGGAATGTCGCGGTGTGTCCAAGTGTCCGGTGAAGCTCGGCGTATGATAGCCGCAGGGAGACATCAAACGGTGTCAATCGCAACGCCCGTCGGTAGGAAGAAAGTGCCTTCGAATAGAGATACCCATCGGCGAAATAGTCCGCGCGCTCGGCGGCATAGGCCGCAAACTCGGAGCGAATTGGCGCTTCCATCGGATATTCCCGCATTGCGATATTCTCGGCAACGAGACGGATGATTTCGTCGTCCGGCTTGTAGCGTAGCGCGGTCCGGAACGAATCCATTGCCTCCTCAATTCTCTCCGCGCCAACAAGGGCCTGTCCGCGAAGGAACCACACACTGGCGTCTGTCCTCTCGCCTCTGAGCAACTCTTCAGCAGTCGCGATTGCCTCGATGTATCTTTCGTCAAGCAGCGCCACCGTCGCGCGTATGCGTGCTGCCGAGGTGCTGTGTGCATCAAGAGCCTGCGCCGTCCGGGCGTGGGCGGCAGCTGCGTCATTGTTGCCGCGCCTGAGGTCGTACTCCGCAGCAAGGATGTGGGTCTCAGGTGCGTTGCCGTGAGTTTGCAGTGCGATATCCAGGTAGCGCTCGGCAGTCTCAAAATCACCGGCTTGTTCATATACCAGAACCAGGGAAAGAAGTGCCTTCTGGTGTTCGGGATGGATCCTGAGCAGACGCTCAAGTGAAAGCGTTGCATCAAGATTCCTGCCCTCGGCGAGAGCCAGCTCAGCCAACCCGATTTCAGCCTCTACGTTATTCGGTTCAACGGCAATGGCCGAATTGAAGTAGTCCAGTGCGGCATCAAGATCGCCCGACCCGATGGAAATGCGCCCGTTCAGGGTCAGAACCTCCGGGTCACGGCGCGACAGGGAGAGCGCCCGTGACGCGAGACCCTGGGCCTGATCGTATTCGCCAAGCCAGTAGTACGACTCGGCCATTCCCACTGTAGAGCCCAGGTCCTGTGGGTTGATCTGAAGTGCGCTGCCAAACGCCTCTATTGCCGTGTAGTAGTCACCGCCGGCCAGTGCTTCCAGTCCAGCTGTCTGAAGTTCCCAGACGGTCTGGGCGCCGACGACGCCAGTGATGCTCAAACCGACCATGAGACTTAGAACGACTACGGCAGGTAGCCTACCGGACCGTTTCTTTGTCATTCCATTCCACCACTACTTTCACCGTCTTGATCTTGTGACCGTCCATCTCCTGGACTACGAACCCCGTGTCGCCATACGACACCTTCTCATACCGGACCGGGATCTTGCCAAACAAATCAAACACGAATCCTCCGAGAGAGTCAAAATCAGCATCCGGCAGATCCAGTTCCAGCTCTTCATTCAGATCTTCTATGTCAACTCGAGCATCACACAGATAGACCTTGTCGCCTATCTCAAGGATATCTTCCCGCTCGTTGTCGAACTCATCCTGGATATCTCCCACAATCTCCTCAAGAATATCTTCAAGGCAGACTATTCCGGACACGCCGCCGTATTCGTCCACGGCAACGGCAATGTGCACGCGTCGTCTTCGCATCTCACGAAGCAGCGAATCCAGCCGCTTGCTGTCGGGCACGAAAAACGGTTTCCGTATTACCTGCTCTATCTCAAATGTTTTTCCGGAGATGTAGTATTCGAGCAGATCCTTGGCGTAGATCATGCCAACGACGTTGTCTATCGTGTCCTTGTAGACCGGAAGCCGGGAATGCCCGCTTTCACCCACTTTCTCGACAGCCACCTTCGGATCCATGTCCAGCGCAACAAATGCCACGTCAATCCTCGGAACCATGACCTCCTTCACGGTTCTCTCCGAAAGCGTAAAAACGCCACGGATCATGTCCTGTTTCTCGATATTCAACTCATGATCTTCGCCGTCCACCGGTATTCCGTTCCGACGGAATAGACGCCTGAAGAAACTTTCCCGTTTCACTCTTTCTGCTCCTTGGTAAGCGCTTCTACAATCTGTTCCTGCAAGGCGAGCATCGGATGCTTTCCGGCCGTGCTGTCGGACAGTGTCACTCCCTCGTGTCCGTACCCGGCAAGGTGGAGAAGGCCGTGAACGGCTACCCGCACAATCTCCTCAGCCGCACCAACACCGAACCGCTCGGCATTCGCCTGGACCGATTCCAATGAAATCGCCACATCGCCGCGAAGACCATCGGACGATTCTACCGGGACTTGATCACCTTCGTCCTGTGAAAAGGCAAGAACGTCGGTCGGCCCGTCGATGCCCCGGTAGGTTGAATTCAAATCAGCTATCCTGGAATCCGTGCACAGGAGAACACCCACTTCATAGTTCGATATTGATACTGCCTCAAGGGTGAACGCCGCAACACTTGAGACGTCCGGAAGCCAGTCAGGAGGTTCAACGTCTTCCAATGATACATCGACAGTCTTCACCTGAGCCTACATGTCCCCTGAAATCGATTCTGCCTCATAGGCACTGATGATTTTCTGTACGAGAGGATTTCGCACCACGTCCTGCGCGGTGGAGTAGCAGAAGCGGATATCGGGAATGTCACTGAGGAGTTCAATGGCGTGGAGAAGACCGGAGTGCCGTCTTCTGGGGAGATCAATCTGAGTCACGTCTCCGGTTATGATCGCCTGGCTCCCCTCGCCGATCCGTGTGAGGAACATCTTCATCTGCTCGCGAGTGGTGTTCTGGGCTTCGTCCAGAATCACATAACAGTCATTGAGGCTCCGCCCGCGCATGTAGGCAAGCGGAGCGATCTCAATCACCCGCTGATCTTCCATACGGTGCAGTGTTTCATACGGTACAAGTGATTCCATCGCATCGTAAAGCGGCCGAAGGTAGGGGCTGATCTTCTGAGCCAGGTCACCCGGCAGGTATCCAAGACTTTCGCCCGCTTCAACCACCGGCCGTGTGAGCACAAGCTTTCGACGCTTCCTGGTCAACACATCTCTCAACGCGTGGGCCACCGCGAGATAAGTCTTTCCCGTCCCGGCCGGCCCCACCCCAAACACGACATCGTGACTATCCAGGGCATTCAGATAGTGCGCCTGGGCTGCTGATCGCGGAAAGACCTTCTGATCGCGGCCTGGAACCACTATGGACGCTTCCCTGAGCAGTTCCATTTTCTTCTCGTCATTCTCCGCAAGGGAGAGAAACACCGCTCGGATCAGTTCTTCATTGAGCACTTGACCAAGCGCCACATGGGCATTGAGCTCCTCCACCATCTTCAGGAGCATTGATCGATTTGACTCGTCGTCTTCCTCCAGAAATAACTCGTTGCCTCGAGAGTGGATGCGGGTGCAGATAAGCTCTTCCAGCACACGGAGATTCTGATCGTTCACACCGCAAAACTCCGACAACAACTCAGGGTTGCCCAGGACCACGGCACTACTATTGCTCAAACGGTCTCCTTCTCCACCGGAAAGTATAGAAGGCCATGGAAGATCGGGTCAAGAGTCGCTCCCAAAGGTCAGATCCCACGGTGACCCGGTGGTCACGGCATCCGAACCGGTCCGATTGTCGGCCTGCAGATTGGACGACAGCTCTCGGATTGCCCGCCACTGCAGCACAATCTCAAGGCTGCTCTGCCAGTCGTACACCCGTCGGGTATCGTCGGCCTCCGGGGTCTCCAGATTGAGCACCTCGATGATCTCGGGTCTGCCGGAGTAGCTGATCTCGAGATCCCAGTCTTCCAGATTGTGGGTCGCGTTCACCTGGATCTGCTGGAGGTTAAAGGCCGAATCAGTCCGATGCTTCTGGTCTGTGCTGAAAAAATTGAAGCTCTTCAGCAGGTCAACGACGAGGCTTCGGCGCTCTCTGCCGACACCTTCGGCAAGCGATTCCACGTACACGTAACTCTGGGTATTCATCGATTGGGAGGAGAAACTCAGGCTCAGGAAGTCAGTGATCTCAACATTCGTTTTGAGACCAAACGAGAGACTGCTCTCTGTGTACCGAAGAAGATTCATGGACCAGGAGCTGGTAAGAGTTCCGCCAAGGAGAAGGCGACTGCGCCACATCGGCTCGAGTTCCGACGAGAGATTCACCGTCACCGCCGCGCGAGTGGGAAGGGGCTGAAGAATCGGGTTTCCCTGATCGTCAAGAGCGCTTACGGAGATCCACCGTTCGCCAGCGATCCCGTCATTGTCCCAGTCTTCACCCGCGCTCTCAAACTTGAACTCCTCTGCTGATCGCCATTCAAACTGCGCTCCCACTGGTCCGATCGTCGCCGATGCGTTGTTGTACGCAAATTTGTACGCCCCGTTGTCCTGATCCCAGTCGTAGGAGATCTGATTCTGGATCTGACCAAGCTCACCCAGCAGCAGCGCCTGCGCAGACGTAATGGGCTGATAGGCCCAACTCTTAACGCCGGCTGCGTCCTCTTCCTGGAGTAAGCCCGAGGCCACTGAGATCGCCACGGGTGAAAGCCCGAAATCCAGTTGTCCGACAAATCTCAGCGCGCGCGGCGGCAGATCCGCGGTGAGTCGCACCGCCTGCCCGCTCAGCACATCAAGCACGGCGTTCAACTGAACCTGGTGAGACCGAACAAAGGACTCGTCGCCCCAATCGATCCATTCCGTATGGGTCGGCGGGCCTGTTTCCTCGAGCCCCTCGATCCCAAGGGCCTCGAGCTCCGCCGGATCGAGGGGCTCGTAACGAAACTGGTAGAGCAGCAGGTTCAGCGAATAGCTGACGGTGGAGCTGGACCACAATCGGCTTCCCGTAAAAGGGGATACCCTGAGAGCCATATTCCCCGTGGCATTAGCTGAAGAGTAGGAGTACGCCTGCTGAAGAAGTGACGTCCAAGCGACATCCTCCATCGTTCCGGCTCGATTGTACACGGTCCGGTACTGGCCGCTCATGGCGAGAGAACCTGTCAGCCCGATTGCGTTTGACAGAAGATTCAGCGCCATCGGCAGGGTGCCGCCTACCCTGCCCGAGGCCGCCGAGTACTCCAGCGAATAGTCCACGTCCGCCGCTTCTTCCCATCCGGCCGAATTGAAGGTGTTCTCGAGGAGACCGCTCGGCGTGAAGGTGTACCCAACGGATGCGTTCCACAGCTCTGGAATTGGAGGCGGTGGCATCGCTCCAGGCGGCGCAGGCAACCTGAGATACTCCTCCGGGCCGAGGGGTTCGAAGCTCTCGGCCGTCCATGGCGGCCTGAGGTCACTCTCAGGCGGCGACTCAAGATCCCCGTCCGGCGCGGAGGACGACGAGAGGCGCAGAATCTGACCCGAAATAATCCCCGAAACATTGGGAAGCTGCAGAGTGTCGGGGTAGAAGAAACCCGTCTCAGGGCTGCCATCCGCCTCCCACACCAGTTCTTCTTGAGGCGTCTGGTAACCTTCTTCCTCGCTGGGCTCCGGCAGTGACTCCTCTCGCCACCTGAGGACAATTGATGCGTTTTGCAGTTGAACCCGCTGGAGCCACGGGTTCAGCGCCTGCACCTGCGGCGTCAAACTTCCTCTCAGCGCCCACTCATAGCTCGTAACCAATCCTGGCTCGGGTACGGGTGTTCCCTGACCCATGAGCCCGAGCCAATCGATCTGTTCGGTGCGTCGGTCGAAGTCCTTCTGAAATCGACTGTCGCTGAACAAGGTCACATCCCCCGACACGGTGTACCCCTGGCCTCTCAGCGCCGCCGAGAGGCCAAGCCCAAACCTGAAGGGTACCCGAACCGATCCAATCTGGGTCGCGTTCCATGATGTCACGGCTTCTCCGTCCATCAGGTGGTAAGGAGTGTAGGTGCTACCTTGCCCCGGGTAGATGTGACGACTCATTCCGAGCCCCAGGTACACTTCCAGATTGTTCAGGACGCCGGATTCCGGAATCGTGCCGTCTATGGCAACGTATGCGCCAAGCTTGGTGTAGATGTCCGTCAGAATCCGCAGCACCGCCCCACTATCCTCAGGAGCGAGGTCAGACTCCTCATCCGGAACGAGGTAGAGCCCCTCAATCTTGTGCTCTCCGCCGGCTCCTTCCTCTTCCGCGATCTGAAGAAACGAGAACGCCGACTCGGGCTCCTCCGGTTCTCCCAGAATGTAGGTGGTTGTCTGGATGAAACGGCCCTCTCGGTCACGCACTCCCACAGATGGGTTGAAGAAAAATTCATTCCCGGGTCTGAAGAAGAATGGAAAGTAGAAGATGGCCACCCGACCGACGTACAGATATGCATTCCGCAGTCCCCATTCGCCCGGGGACAGGACCCAAATCTTGTCTGCGTGGATCTCATAGTTCGGCGGTTTGGCAGTGGATGAAGTGACACGACCGTCTTCCATCACCACAACATCATCGCTGGACCGCGTTATGTAGCTCCCGGCGAAGGAGAAATCCACCTCCTCCCCCTCAATGGTGCGTGCCCGTTCTGTAACGCCATGGACGAAAGCGCCGTCCCAATCGTCCAACTGAACCGTAAGGGCGGCCCCGGTGAACCGCTCTATGGTGCCTCCGCGGTCCAGGATGTAGATCACATCGCCCGAGGCCGAAAGGACATTCAGATCCTGATTGTAGGTGACCTCATCGGCAACGATCTGGTGAGTCACGTCGCGCTCGTCGTCTCTGAGAGTGAGAGTTACGCCTCCGGACAGACGCACGTAGCTCTCATCGATCTCGTCCAGAGTGAAGTACCGGGTTCTGGTGGCGGAATCAATGACCAGCGGCGTCGATTCGTCTTCCAGGATAGGCTCCTCGGCCAACCCGTAGTAGCCCAGGAGTCGACCCGCCAGCGCGTTCCGGTCGCCCGCGGTTGACTGATTCAACCCCTCAAGCCAGGCAATCAGCTCGTAGAAGCCGGCCGTCTCGATATCCCGGCGCAACGTCTGCTCGTTGAGGATTGGGGAAGTTCTGATTTCTGGTTCGTCCTGCTGTGCGGATTCCAGCGCCTCCTGCGCCACCAGGCTTACCGGGGCAGCAAGAGCGAGAACCATGAATCCGCACAGGATGGGTCTGATGGTCATCGTCGCCGGGCCCGCACTTCCTCAATGTAACGCCCGGTGTACGATTGCGCGTTTGCCGCAATCGTCTCCGGCGTGCCGCTCGCTACTATCGAACCGCCACGATCGCCACCTTCCGGACCCAGATCGATTATATGATCGGCCTGCAGAATGACATCCAGATTGTGCTCAATGAGGAGGACCGTGTTCCCCTTGTCCACGAATACCTGGAGAACCTCCATCAGCTTCTTCACATCTGCGAAGTGGAGACCGGTTGTCGGTTCGTCCAGAATGTAGATTGTCTTGCCGGTGTTTCGCTTGGACAGCTCAAGAGACAACTTGACGCGCTGCGCTTCGCCGCCGGAGAGCGTCACCGCGCTCTGCCCCAGCTTGATGTAATCCAGCCCGACGGCGCGGAGAGTCTCCAACCGGCGGGCGATCTGCGGGATCGCCGCGAAGAAGTCCAGCGCTTCCTCCACCGAAAACTCCAGCACATCATGGATTGTGTGCCCCTTGTAGTGAATGTCCAGGGTCTCCCGGTTGAACCGCTTCCCGCCGCAGACATCACAGGTGACGTAGACATCCGGCAGGAAGTGCATCTCAATCTTGATGGTGCCGGCGCCCTCGCAATTCTCGCAGCGGCCTCCCTTCACGTTGAAGCTGAATCTGCCGGGCTTGTACCCGCGCGCCCTCGCCTCCGGGAGCGATGCAAACAGCTCGCGAATGGGTCCAAACAGCCCAACATAGGTTGCCGGGTTTGACCGTGGAGTCCTGCCGATAGGGCTCTGGTCTATGTTGATCACCTTGTCCAGATGCTCGATGCCCTCAATGGAATCGTAGGCTGCTTCCGAATGATGAGACTTGTGCAGTCGATTTGACAGCGCGGGATAGAGCAGGTCGGTGAGCAGCGTGGACTTGCCCGATCCGGAGACTCCGGTGATCACCGTCAGCATTCCAAGGGGAAACTCAACGTCGACGTTTTTCAGGTTGTGTTCCCGCGCATTCCTCACCGTGAGCCGGTGCCCGTTACCGGAACGGCGTTCCAGGGGAACATCCATGGACAAAGTACCGTTCAGGTATCGGCCGGTGAGGCTGTTGGGGTTTGAGAGGATAGCCTCCAGTGGGCCTTCGGCGACAACCTCTCCGCCGTGAACACCGGCGCCGGGCCCCAGGTCCACGATGTAATCCGACGCTCGCAGCGTCTGCTCGTCATGCTCTACGACTATGAGGGTGTTCCCGATATCCCGGAGATGGGTCAGGGTGGATATCAACCGCTCGTTGTCCCGCTGGTGGAGACCAATCGTCGGCTCATCAAGGATGTAGAGAACGCCCATGAGCGAACTGCCTATCTGGGTCGCCAGCCTTATTCGCTGCGCTTCGCCGCCGGAGATCGTGGCCGATTTCCTGTCCAGTGTGAGGTAGTCCAGACCAACGCTGACCATGAAGTCCAATCGACTTGTGATCTCCTTGAGAATTTGCGTGGTGATCTGCTTCTCAGTCTCGCTGAGTTCGAGGGACCGGAAGAACTCAAGAGCTTCCTTGATGCTTACCGCCGTCAGATCGTGGACGCTCCTGCCCTGGACGAGAACCGCGAGCGCCTCCGGCCGCAGCCGCATCCCGTTGCAGGTCTGGCAGTCCCGCCGGCTCATGAAACCTTCGAGCCACCCCTTCACCCCATCCGACGTGGTTTCGAGGTATCGCCGCTTCAGATCGTCGTATATGCCGCGGAACTTCCCCTCATACTCGAACTTGCCTGTCTTCTCCCGGTTGACGTACTTGACGCGGATAGGCTCATCGGTGCCGTCAAAGATCGCCTTCAGCGCGTGGTCGGGCAATTCACCGAGCGGCGTGTCCAGGCTGAAATCAAGATGTTCCGCCAGACTCTCAAACCGGCTCCGATTCCACGCTGCGTCCGGTTTGTAGGGCTTGAGTCCCTTTTCGTTGAAGCTCAATTTGGGGTCGGGCATGATCAGTTTCTCGTCAAACTCCATGCTCATGCCCAGACCGGAGCAGTCCGGACAGGCCCCGTACGGGTTGTTGAAACTGAACAGCCGCGGCTCCAGCTCAGGGAAACTGACTTCGCTGTCGGGATAGAAGTAGTTCTGACTGAACGACTGAGTCCGCTCGCTCTCATCGTCATGGCTGATGACGGTCACAAGGCCGCCGGAAAGCTCAAGGGCTGTCTCGACACTGTCGGCCACGCGACGCCGGTTGTCCTCAGACACCTTGAGCCGATCGACCACGATTTCAATGGTATGTTTCTTCTTCCGGTCCAGCTCAATCTCATCATCGAGCATCGCGACATCACCATCCACGACAGCCCGCGAAAACCCGGCCTTTCGGGCATCTGCCAGGATCTTCGCGTGATGGCCCTTTCTGCCTCGGATGACCGGAGACGCAATACTCAGGCGTGTGCCCGAGGGGTTCTGCATGATCGCGTCAATGATCTGGTCTACCGTCTGTCGCTCAACACGCTTCCCGGTCTTCGGGTCGTGAGGCACACCAATCCGGGCAAAGAGAAGCCGGTAATAGTCATAAATTTCGGTGACCGTCCCGACGGTGGACCGCGGATTCCGGCTCGTCGTGCGCTGCTCAATGGAAATAGCAGGCGAGAGCCCTTCGATGTAGTCAACATCGGGTTTGTCGAGGCGACCAAGGAACTGCCGGGCGTATGCGGACAACGACTCGACATAACGCCGCTGACCTTCGGCGAAGATAGTGTCAAACGCGAGGCTGCTCTTGCCCGAGCCGGAGAGACCGGAAATCACGATCAGCTTGTCCCGGGGCAGCGTCAGGTCGATGTTCTTGAGGTTGTGCTCGCGGGCGCCGCGGATGATCAGCTTGTCCATCGTCAGCGGCTACAGTACGACATCAAATCAGTGGATGCAAGGCGCGCACCGAAAGCACGCCGGCCGGGACCGGCACGGTCTACCGCGGCGGCACGAGCAACGGTTCAGGCTGCGGGTCCGCAAGTTGGATCCTTGCGCGGTTGGACAAGTCTCCGGCACGGGGAAGGGCCGGCAGCAGTCTCCACAGAGATACCGCAGACTCCGGATTGCCGCGGGCGTAGAGGGCGCCTGCCAGGAAGTAGAGGTTCTCGTACAGGCTGGTGTCGGCAAGGTAAGCGCGGGTCTCCGGGTAGATCTCCGCGTGCGTGAGGGCGCCGAGAACCGTCTGGTATTCGTAGCCGGGGTCCCGCTCGATGACCGCTTCGATCACCGTTGACAGCTGCTGGGTAATGGCAACAAGTCCTTGCTCCGCTGCCTCGTCGTAGCGTCCCAGGCCAACGAGCAGCTCGGCCAGCTCACCGCGAGCGCGAGTGCCCCCATCCTCCTGCAGCCGGTAGAGGACCAGAACACGATCCAGACCATCGTTGATGAGGACCGTCTGAAGGGTATCAGCCGGAACATCAACTGATCGCGGCGTCGCCGGTTCCCCGGCTGCGAGGTCAACGGTCTGGAAGAGGACCCGTTCGTAATCCGCAAACCTTCGCTGCACCTTGTAGAGACCGGCCAACTCGTAGTTGATCTCGTAGCGCACGGCCGGAACCATGAGGTCTTCGGCGGCAGCGAGAGCCTCGAGGAGGTACTCCTCGGCAATCGGGTAGTCACTGATGGACTTGAACGCCCGTGCCAACCCGAAAATTGCCTCAGGACTGCCGGGGTCGAGAGTCAACGCCTCACGGTAGAGCTGGATGGCGATGCCATAATCACCGTCTGCAGCAAGCTTGTCGGCGCGGCGGATCTGCAGCCACGCCGGATCCGGACTCTGCGCCACAGCACTGACGATGACCGACAGGCCGACAAAAAGAGTCACTGTTAGTTTCCGCGCAAACTGTGTCACTGCTCTACTTATCGGCCGACCAGTGCGAGTGGCTTTACGTCTTCACGTGGGCGTTCAGCCCTCGAACGATCCAGTCATCAGGAAGAGGAAGACCATGACGAACAGTGCTACGGTCTCAATGATACCGAGCACAAAGATATAGTTTCCCGTGCCTTTCCCCGTCTCACCCATTGCGTCGGAGGCCGCTGCGGCGGCCCGTCCCTGATACCACGCAGACATGCCGATGGCGAGTCCACCCAGAACACCGGCGCCCAGAAGATAGCCGGCGTCCGTGCCGAGGGCGAAGGCCTGCGCCAATCTGTTCATCAGGAGATAGCCGTAGATTGTCTGGCTCAACGGGAAACCGACAAAGGCCACGAGGATGAACGGCGCAGGCCGATTTTGCACAAAGCACTTCTTCCAGGCCCCCACGGCCGCCATTCCCGCGGTGCCGGTCCCGAGCGCCGAACCCACTGCGGCAAAAGCAATTGCAGCTCCAATACCAACAAGACCCCAGTCCATAGTCTTACTCCTTACGTGTTTTGTTCATTTTCAGCAAACGGTCGGTACTCTACGCCGGTCCATTCCATGCCGACATGACCGGAGAATTCCAAGAGATTCAGGCGCACGCCGTGAACAACCACGGCAAGGCCTCCCATCACGAGATTGAGCGAATGACCGAGGAACAGGACCACCGCGGCAAGCACGATCCCGACCGGGCTTGTCGCCATGCTGCCCGCCATCTCGTTGAACGCCTGGGCAATTGCCACAGATGCCAGGCCTACAGCGAACAATCGAATGTACGAAATGATGTCCGAGAATGCCCCGATTCCGTCAAAGACGATGGTGAATGCGTTGCTCAGACCTCGTCCAATCCCACCGAAGAATCCGTGATCGGGACTCTGTCCACTGAACAGAAAGATTCCAGTGATTCCTCCGATAATCATGTACAACGCGTACTGTGGCATTGCCTGACCCACAAAGAGGCTGACAACCAGAAAGTAGAGGCCAAGCACAGCGCTCAACCAGCCAATCTGGGCAAAGGCCTTGATCGCAGGGCGCTCTTTGATTTCGCGGATGAAGTTCCAGATGTGAGCAATCGAAAGGTGCACTGCGGCCAGCATGAAGCAGAACGATTGCACCGCCTGGACACTCCGTGGATCGAAACTGTCCAGGGCAGGAATCACCACAAAGGAGAACGGGCGCAACTCTCCTATGGGCTCGTAGCCGAACCAGTTCCCGGTGATAGCGCCCCAGCCGAGCGTGCTGAGGCTCAAGATCATCAGGAGCACCGCCGCTTCGCTCACCCGCCCGCTCTTCCGCTTGCTGGAGATAGTTCCGAAAATCGCGGCTACAAACAGGAGCGCCCCGTACCCCGCATCGCCGATTATCATCCCGACGAACACGGTGAAGAAGAGCAGGAACCACATGCTGATGTCACGCTCACGGTATCCCGGAATAACTCCCAGCATGTCGAACACCGGCCTGATGGTCCGAATCCACCGAGGATTGGTGATCTTTGTCGGAACCGGATCATCCGCAGAAGGCTCACGAAAGAGGAGACCCCACCCGTTGTTGGACGCAGCAATCCGGAGTGTGTCCTGGGAGTCTGCGGGAACGTAACCCGAGATGAAAGCAACCTTCTCGGCTGTGTCCATGCCAAGCCTGACGCGCTCGTGCTCAATGCGACGTTCCGCGATGTCGCCGGCGGCCATGAGCAGGTTTCTGTGCGCTGAATACTCCCCAAACAGCTCCGCAATGTGAGCAAGCTTGGCTTCTTCTTCAGCAATCTCCGATCGAATTCGGACAGCCGACTCCTGCGGCGGCATAAATTCCTGGAGATCGCCCCGAGCGGTGAACTCCTCCGCAGACCGGCCGCTCGAGTGGCCTCCGTTGAGCCAGATCAGTGCAAACCGCACAGCCTTGCCGGTGCGTTCCAGGACAATGGCATCTGCGGGCGCCTCCGCTCGGAACTCCTTGCGACTCATCACGTACAGATGAATATCAACCCCTTGGTCACCAAGAGTCGCAATGTCGACCGGGTCAAAACTGCCCCACGGCTCAATTCGGGCAAGCTCGCGCCGCCATCGCTCCAGCGTCTCCATTGCCGTCCGCTTTCTCTCCGCGACCGCGCTTATCTCAGCGGCTCGGGCATGGCCCTCGGCCACAATGTCTTGCGATATGCCTGGCACCGGACTCTGTTTCACGTCAGTCGCAATCGGCAGTTCGGCCAGCGCGCGGGAGAGAGCATCACGATCAGCCAGGAGCACGTCAGCGTTCTCGCTCGTCCGGTGTTCAATATCCGGATGCAGCAGACCAAGTCGTTTCAATCGCGCAAGCTCGCGATCTCTGTGAGAATCGAGAACCAGAACGGTAGCCTTCTTCATGGGGACGATCATGCGGGCAGCGCCTCCTTGGCAACCGCCTCCGCAATGGCGGACTTGGCGATTTTTCCACGTACTACCGCTGCCGTTTGCTGATCTCCGAGATAGATCCGGATCATCCGGATGGACTCCCTGGTCTCCGGTATCTTGACCTTCTCGAAGAGATTGACCCGCTGGGTGGTGATCCGGAGCTCTTCGGCCAGCAATCGATGTTGCTCCTTCAGTATCCGGACCTCTGCATCCAGCGCCAGCAGACGCTTGACAGCGTCTATCCCGCGATCCACCCAGGGCGGCAGAACGAACAGGTCGTACGGAAGTTCATCGAACTCAATGCCTTCAAAGACCGGGATATCAATGCCCGCAATGTTGCCGGTATCTGTCTTCAGAGATCGGATCTTCAGAGTTCCCGAGATGTCCACGTCCTCCCCGAAAACTTCGACCCAGCTCATGATCTCGCGCTCCAGATTGATCCGCTGCTCATCCTTGGTTCGCATCTGGACTTCCACCTGGCGGATCACCAGCTGAAGCTGCTGCTTCTTCAGCTGGAGAGTCGGGAGGTAGCGTTGGAAGCGCTTGAGCGCATCCTTCTGTCCTTTCAGCTCATTCTTGGTGAGCTTCACCCGTGCCATGCGCTATGCACTCTCCTCATCAGGCTCGTTGCGCCCTCCGGGCCAGAACTTGTTGATCAACTCCGTCCGAAGGCCGGTCTCCGCCGGGTCAAAACATTCCGCGAGGATCTGCCATCCTCGATCCAGGGCCTGTTCCAGCGGTATGTTCACCGAGAGGTCCATCATATCCCGCTCAAAAATCTCGCCATACTTCAGGAGTTTCTCGTCCCAACCCGACATCCTGAAACCCATGGACTTCTTCTCCAGCGACTCCTTGTAGTTAGCGTACAGTGTGATCATACCGTCCATCAAAGCCCGGTGATCTTCCCGGCTGTCCTTGTTTACAAGCTGCTTCAACCGCGATAGCGACCCGAACGGCTCAATCCGGCCGTTTCGCAGATAGTACTGGCCCTCGGTGATGTAGCCGGTATTGTCCGGAACCGGATGGGTGACATCGTCGCCTGGCATCGTGGTCACACCGAGAATGGTGATGGAGCCCGCACCCTCAAAGTCGACAGCTTTTTCGTACCGGGCCGCAAGCTGGCTGTACAGGTCCCCCGGATAACCCCGGTTGGAAGGCACCTGCTCCATGGTGATTGCAATCTCCTTCATGCTGTCGGAGAAGTTGGTCATGTCGGTCAGCAGGACAAGCACCTTCTTGCCTTTGAGCGCAAACCGTTCAGCCACAGCGAGTGAAATGTCCGGTACCAGCAGGCACTCGACGACCGGGTTGCTGGCCGTGTGGACGAAGAAGATCGTGCGGCTCATCGCCCCACCTTCTTCAAGCATCTCCCGGAAATAGAGATAGTCGTCGTACTTCAGCCCCATCCCGCCAAGGATGATCAAGTCCACTTCGGCCTGCATCGCGACCCGTGCGAGCAACTCATTGTACGGCTCACCGCTGACCGAGAAGATGGGCAGTTTCTGGCTTTCGACGAGACTGTTGAAGACATCGATCATCGGGATTCCGGTGCGGATCATGTTCCGCGGGATAATGCGCATTGCCGGGTTCACTGAAGGGCCGCCGATCTCCACCAGGCTTTCCTCCAGGCGAGGGCCGTTGTCCCGGGGATTGCCGCTGCCGTCAAAGATGCGGCCGAGAAGATTGTCGGTGAAAGAGACCTGCATTGCGTGACCGAGGAACACCACCTCGTCGCCGGTTGAAATGCCGCGTCCCCCGGCAAACACCTGCAGGGAAACCTTGTCACCGGCCAGCCGAATGACTTCCGCAAGGCTGCTACCGATGGAGGAAGTCACCCTGGCGAGGTGACCATAACGGACATCCTCCGCTGTGACGGTAATGACATTGCCGGCGATTGATTCGATCTTGCTATAGACCTTCTTCATTATCTGCCTCTCAGTTCCGGATTTCGCCGACGAAGTCCATGGCGTTCGCCTCGGTGCCTGCCCGCTTGTCATTGATCGTGTCGCGGATCTCTGCTTCAAGCGTCTTGAAGGACTCGCTCTGCCACTCCGCTCCGTTCAGATCCAAAAACCTCTGACGCAGTTGCGCAAACCAGTTTCGTGCTTCATCCTTGTTTCCGTGATTCAGCTTGCTCGTCAGTAAATCGAAGAGAATGCCAAAGCAGTATTTCTGGCGCTCGGTGTTGACCGCCGCATCAACCGGATCAAACGCATTCTGTTGCAGGTATGCCGAATCAGTGAACTCGCCCTTCAGATACCAGATGTAGTCGTCAAGGCTCGTCCCTTCCTCGCCAACGACCTTCATCATCTGGCCGACCTCATTTCCGTGGTGCAGTGCATCTCGAGCATACTCGACCATGCCCGGATCAATAGTTCCCGGGTACTTGCTCCACGACTCCAGCGGATGGATTGCCGGATATCGCCGAGCATCCGATCGCTCGCGAGAGAGCCCGTGAAAAGCGCCCACAACCTTCAGGGTTGCCTGCGTCACGGGCTCTTCGAAGTTGCCTCCTGCAGGGCTGACAGTTCCGCCGATAGTAACCGAGCCCCTGCCTCCATCCTTCAAGCGCACCAGGCCCCCACGCTCGTAAAACGACGCAATAACCGATTCGAGATAGGCCGGAAAGGCTTCTTCACCGGGGATCTCTTCCAGCCGGCCGGACATCTCCCGCATTGCCTGCGCCCATCGACTGGTTGAGTCGGCAAGGAGCAGAACGTTCAGGCCCATCTGCCGGTAGTACTCGGCTATCGTCACTGCCGTGTATACCGAAGCCTCGCGGGCCGCAACGGGCATGGAACTGGTGTTGCAGATGATCACCGTCCGTTCCATCAGTGTTCGGCCGGTGCGTGGATCCAGAAGCTCCGGGAACTCCCGCAGCGTTTCAACAACCTCACCCGCCCGTTCGCCGCAGGCCGCAATGATTACGATGTCAACTTCCGCGTTCCGACTGGTGATCTGCTGCAGCACGGTCTTTCCCGCGCCGAAGGGGCCGGGAATACAGTAAGTGCCGCCGAGAGCCACCGGGAAGAAGGTGTCGATTATGCGTACCTTCGTGACCACCGGCTCGGTGGGCCGGAGCCTCTCCGCGTAGCAGTCAATTGGACGTTTCACCGGCCAGTTGAACCGCATGGTCACGCTGATCTCGGCACCGCTGCCGTCGGTGAGCACGGCAATTTCGTCGTCCACCGTGTACTCGCCGGCGTCCACGATCGACTTCACCGCATACTGATCGTAGAGGTTGAACGGCACCATGATGCGGTGCTTGAACATCCCTTCCGGAACGGTTCCGAGCGTGTCGGCTCGTTCCACGGCGTCTCCAACCCGCGCCGCGGGAGTGAAATCCCACTTCTTCGTTCGGTTGAGGGCGTTAACGTACACCCCCCGTTCCAGGAAGAACCCGCACTGCTCAGCGAGTTCGGGGAGCGGGTTCTGCAGACCGTCGTAGACGCGGGTCAGGAGTCCAGGGCCGAGCTCAACGGCAAGCAGCTCCCCTGTGAACTCCACCTTATCATCCACGCCGAGACCGCGGGTCATTTCGAAGACCTGGACCTCAGCCCGGTCCCCACGGATACGAATGACCTCGCTCTTCAGCCGCTTGGTTTCGCCCGTCGTCGTATCGTCGAGGACGATGTAACCAACCTCGTTCAGTGAGACGTCGCCGTCCACCTGCACCGAGACCATGTTGCCGTTTACGCCTACAACGTGTCCGCTTGCCTGGCTCATAAGTCACCCTGCTCCTGGTAGTAATCGTTCATGATTCTGTCCGTGGCCGCTTTGAACGCGCGCTCGCCGTCGTCCCTGTTGAACAGGCGCTTGCGGGCGAGAAGCTGCAGCTTCAGATAGTAGACAACAAGTCGATCAACATCAAAGAAATGGCCAACTTCCAGTTCGGTCAGGAATTCCCAGCGAGCTCGCCCGAGGACGTCCTCCCCGGAAAGCGGAGATTCCTCGCCAAACGCCTCGCGAGCCGTATCCGTCAGGCCTGTCTGATCAGTGTCGTCGCTGCCCGCTTCGTCGGTGCGAATATGCTCAGCCGGGTCTGCCCCGAGCCTCGCCGCGCGCACCTTCACCAACTCGTTTCGAAGCCCACGCTCGAATCGTTGCCACTTCGTGACCACCGGCGGGCCGGGTTCAAGTTCCACAGGGGCATCGATCCGGGCACTGCACACGGCCGTATAGTCACGCGGAGTCAGGTGCTCCCGTGCAGAAGCAAGAAACTCCTCCGGCGGGCTCGCCCGGTCACTGTCGCGTGAAAGGAATGGCAGGCTGGCTACAAGAAAATAGTACTGGTTCACAATGCGCCCGGCTTTCCTACGCCTCACCGCCGGCGGGACTCGCACCGACCGTTCCCCCGGCGGCATCCTTCAGAACCGCTATCAACCGCGGACCAACGTATGCCGACAGAGCGTCGGCGATGCTCTCAACAGTGAAATCGTAGTAGAGAGAACCGTCCTTCGTGGACACGCGAAACCCCGTCTTGACCGCGTTGTTTGCCCTGATCTCGGTCCCGGAGCTAATCCGCTCGGCCAGCCGGCTGCGAAGCCGCTGCTCGAGGCGTTTCAGATCGGCTTCACTCAGAATAACGTCCAGAGAGTCAGTCTTCCCCTGGCTCCATGCGTTAACGACGGTGACGATTGTATTCTCAAGGATGTCCGCGGAGATCGCCTCAACCGCGGCAGTACCCACGACGGTCTTGAACATAACCCCAAGCTGTGCCTGGACACCCAGAATGAGATCACGACCAGCCTGTTTCAAGGTTTCTCGGCCTGACTGCTCCAGCTTGGCTTGTTCGGCTCGCGCCTCTTCAACAAGCTCCCTGGCCCGTTTCTCGGCGTCAGTGGTAATCTCTCGGGCTTTCTCTTCGGCCGACGCTACAATCTGTTCCGCTTGTTTTTCAGCGGTCTGCACGCCTTCCGTCTTGATTGCCTCTAGTAATTCCTGCAGCTGAGCATCCATACTGACCTCGCGTGACGATATTGTGAAACTGAGAAGATAGTAGCTCCCCTACCTGATTCTATCAAGTCACATTGGAGATTTTGCTATAACTCACCAAGACGGAGGTCTCCGTGAATCTTGAAGATGTTGCGGTCACGTGCCACCGTCAGCTCACGTCCGGGAAAGTAGAACGCCAGCTTCTCATTGACGAGATCCGCGGCTTCCTGTTCGATAAGTTCACGCACATGCGGAGGCACTCGCTCCAGCGTCACCATCTCCACCTGTACCACGTAGCCGCGGCCGTACCGTGATCCGTACCCTGCGGTGAAACTTGCACCCACATTGAACAGGCCATCCTGAGCCTTGTTGGATGTCTGTCCTCTGGCCGGCCTGCTCGGATGAAGCTGGTACTTCCGTCCATATTTCCCCTCGAGATAATCATCCACGCTGTCGAAGAGACGCTTGAGATCGGCCTCAAACTGGACAAGGGAGGGGTGTCTCACTCACGAGACCCGGTCACGAGGGTGCGAAACTCGTCACCGTTTGCACCCATGAGCACATCCAGAGCTTCGGCCCCAACCCTCGCAATGTCCACGAGTGCATCCAATCGGCTCCCGCCCTGACCCGCGAGAGGCTTGCTGGTCAGGGTGACGAGTGATCGCCCACCAACCGCGTCAAAGAACAGAAGCCGTACCACTGCATCCGCCTTCCAGATGTTGTAGAGCTGACCCTGGTACTCCACCTGGGAGATCGCCTGCACGTCCAGCACCGCAACTCCGAGAAGCGAAGCGTCGTTTGCATCCAGAATTGCCCGGATAGCTTCCGGATCACCGGAATAGGCGCCCAGAAAGCCGTTCACGGATGAACCGTCCTGCACGGCCACCGATCCAATCGCTCGCAGCGGGACTGCCACGGCGCCCCCGAGTTCCGGAGCCGGCGCTACTTCGTCCTCCACCAGCGTGGCGGTCAGGACAATGAAGACGGACGCAGGAGGAACGTACGTGAAGACCAGTGGTCTTGAGGCAAGCGCAATCTGACCGCGGTCCGTAAGAACCACGGGCGTGGCGAACACAGAAATCGGCCTGCTCCCGGCTATGTTGGAATGGATCGGTGCCGTTGCCGTGCCAAATTCAGAGGTGGGAACAAGCACCGACGGTCCCTGCGCTCCGCCTTCGGTCACGGTAAACTGGATCGTCAGACCGTGCACGGCGACTCGAGCCGGCCCTTCGCCGATAGTTGCGATTACCGACGGCAGGGGTGCTCCAGTGGATTTCAGCTCTCTCGTTGAAGCTGATTCTTGAGATCCGTCGGGGGCAAGCCACTGTGCCGCGGGTTCCAGGCGAAGGGCGCTCGACAGCCGGTCCAACTCAGATGCGGCGCGGCGTCCGTGGTCGGAATCAGGTGCGACCAAGGTCAGCAGGACAAAGTCATGAAGGGCCTCGGCATGGTTGCCGAACTCAAGGGACTCCGCCGCGCGGGCGAGTAGCTGATTCAGTTCATCGGCGGTGGGTCCGGTGATCGGTTCGACGGCAGGCTGAGTGCCACTGGCCGAAACGTCCGCGGTCGTCGCACAGCCGGACAGGCCCAGCAGCGCAGTGACGACAACGATGACGATGCTCGGCAAGCGGGGTCCTACCACCTCACCTCCCAATAGGACGGGGCCTCCGCCGTGGCAATCTCCTCGAGGCTGATTTCCACAAACGCGGCCTTGCCGTCATCGGATATCCCACCGATGCCGGCCGAGATCACACCGGATGGCGGTTCAAGCCGATACGAAATTCGATAACCCTGGAGCGAATCGCCCAGCGCCGTACCGACTTCGCCGGCGCCTCCGCCACCCGGATAGAGCAGCTGACGCCACAGGGTTGACTCTCCCTCGTCGGTGACCGAGATTGCTTCCGACCCGCCGCCGTACCAGGCATTCAGGGCATCCACCGAATCAAACAGCAGCCGGGCGGACACGGTCACCACGCCAACGTCCTCGCGGACACGGTAGCGCCGCAGGCGCAGTCCCGGGATCCTTTCCACCGTGTCCTCAAACTGATCCCGGGAAATCGGCACCGGCAGGGCATTATCGGTGTCGTCAAACACCCCGAGGTCGTAGAGTTCCGCGTCAATCTCATAGACGATATCGAGGCGACCGCTGCCGTCGCGATTCAATTCGATTGTTGTGTCAACGCTCAGACATCCCGTCAGGAGCAGGGCTGCGACGAGCAAGGAGAAACCATACTTCATGATCGCGATAGTAGTACGAAAGCGGGCGACCCTCAAGAAGCAGCACGCAAAGAATCTCAGGAGAGTTCTACGATAGTCTTACCAAAGCCACCGTCTTCCGGCAGTGCAAATGAGTACTTTCGAACGTGCGGGTGGCGCCGGAGAAGATCCTGAACTCCTTTCTGGAGTACACCCTCACCAGTTCCGTGAATGATCCCGAACCGCTGCATTCCCGACAGAAGCGCCTGGTCAATTTGACGCTCAACCTCCTCGAGCGCCTCCTCCAGACGTTTGCCGCGCAGATCCAACTCAAGGCTTGGCCGGCCACCGGCACCGGAGACAGCGACAGAGAGGGTGAGATCTGAGGATTCTCGAACAGGGAGCAGATCACTTTCATCAATCGCAAGACGGACCGCGCCCACCTGTACCTGCCAGCGAGAACCCTTAGCCTTCCGTTGAACGACACCCTTCTTTCCGCTGCTCCGGAGACGCACAGCGACACCAGGGGATAATGGAATGTCGGAATCGATCTCGTCGGCTGAGCGGTCCACATGCGCCGCGAAGTCATCCCTCTCGGTGGCCGCCCGCTCCCGGGCGAGTTGATCCGCAGCTTCGCCGATGAACTCCTTGACGCGGCGGGTCTTCTCACGGGTCAGCTCGCCTTCCCTGACCTCCCGCACAAGATTCTCCAGCTCGCTACGCGCCTGCGCGCTCCAGGCTTCCAGCTCGCGCAGCTTACCCTGCTTGAGCTCCTTCTCCTTGCGCGCCAGCTCGTCACGTGTGGTCTGTGCTTCGTTCCGGTCGGCTTCCAGTCTCTGCAAACCCAGCTGAAGACTTTCGCGCTCGTGATGGAGTTCCTGTTCCCTGTCGGTCAGGGTCCGAATGATGCGACCGGTATCGTACTCCTCACCTCTGAGATACGCCTTTGCCGCTCCGGTAACCTTTCGCAGAAGCCCCATGTGCGCGGCCACCTCAATCGCATGGCTCGATCCCGGAACACCGGGGATAATCCGATAGGTAGGCCGCAGGCTTTTCATGTCAAACTCAACCGACGCATTGGTTGCCGCCGGCTGGGTGAACCCGTAGTGCTTGAGCGCGCCGTGGTGTGTCGTAACGATCGTGTGGGGCCCACGGTCAAGGAGTTCGTCGAGGATGGCCATGGCGAGAGCCCCGCCCTCTTCGGGGTCGGTGCCGGATCCAAGCTCGTCGAGCAGCACGAGCGACTGTCCGTCGGCGCCGTTCAGAATTCTACCGATGTTCCGCATGTGCCCGGAGAATGTAGACAGGCTCTGTTCAATGCTCTGCTCGTCGCCTATGTCCGCAAAGATGCCGCTGAAAACCGGCAACTCGCTCCCGGCAGCGGCCGGCACCTCCATTCCGAACTGATTCATCAGCGCGAGAAGGCCAACCGTCTTGAGGCTCACCGTCTTCCCGCCGGTGTTTGGCCCGGTGACAACCAGCAGCCGTTTGTCGGCCGGAAACTCCACGGAGATGGGTACCGCGGCCTCACCCAACAGCGGGTGACGGGCCTGCCGCAGGGAGATACGGTCGATGCTGCGCTCCGCGGCGATGCAGTCGTTCGCAATGGCGTACCGCGCACGTGCGTAGACCTTGTCGATTTCGGTCACCGATACGACACATCGAGTCAGCTCATCGTGGTGCTCGCGGCAGAAACCGGACAGCTGACGCAGAATGCGCAGGAGTTCCATCTGATATCGACTGTTTGCCTCGGTGACGCCGTTGTTCCGTTGAACCAGCGAGTCAGGCTCAATGAAGATTGTTGCGCCGGTTGAGGAAACCTCATGAACAATGCCGCTCACCTTGCCGCGGTGATCCGCTTTCAGGGCGAGGACCGTTCTGCCCTCGCGCAGGGTGGGAACCGAGGCGTTCCAGTATCTTCGCAGATCGTTCCGTCCCAGCAGATTCTGCGCTTCCCGCTGCAACTCCTGTCCGGCCTTGGTTATCTGGTTACGGATTCGTTTCAGTTCCGGAATCTCGCGCTCACGGATTGAACCGTCGGCGTCCACGAACTTGAACACATGATCTGCAACGGGCTTCACATCGGGAACGGCGTCTGCAAGCGGCGCAACGGTGGGGTCTCCGGTTTCGGAGACCGCTCGAACAAGATAGGCCCGAAGAAGCGCCGCACTTTGAGCGTACGATCCAATGGCCGCAAGCTCCGCCGCTTCCAATACGGCGCCCTCTTTCTCCAGTTCGCCGAGAACGGTGTCCATCGGTGGAAAAGAGAGCGCCGGAAACTCCGCAGTGCTCTCGAGGCACCGCCTCAGTGCACCCGAGATCGAGAGCAGTTGATCCACTTCGCCGGGGTCAAGCCTCACCCGTTCCCTTCGCAACGTCTCATCCGCTTCAGCCGTAAGACAATATTCGCGGAGCTGCGTTCGAATCTTTTCAAATTCGAGTACTCGGATGGTATGTCTATTCACGACGATTCATTCTCCAGATCGCGAAGCTCGGTGAGAAGTCTTAGATAGCTCTCGTAACGCTCGCTGGAAATTTCTCCTTCGGCGGCCGCGGTCCGCACGGCACAACTGGGCTCATCGCGATGTACGCAGTCGGAATGCTCGCACGAGCCGATGAAATCGCGAAACTCCCGGAAACACCACCCCAGGGCACCAATCTCGATGGTGCGAATGTCCAACTCCCGAATGCCGGGTGTGTCGACAATCCGCAGGCCGCTATCCTGAACAAGCCGGGCGGCGTTTGTCGTGTGCCGTCCCCGCCGAAACTTATGGCTCACGTGACCAACCTGCTGCATCTCCCGACCAACCAGGCCGTTCAACAGGGTGGATTTGCCCACTCCCGACTGCCCCACAAACACCACCAACCGCGATGCAATATGTCGACGAAAATCCTCCGCGCCGTCTCCACGGGAAGCGGAGAGTGCAAACGCCGGATAGCCCAGGCCCCTGTATCGATCAACCACACGGTTCGCCTGATCCGCGTCCAGATCGGCCTTGTTGACGATCACGGCCGCCGCAATACCCTGATCTTCCGCGAGCGCAAGGAATCGATCAACGAATCGCGGGCGGAATCCCGGCTCCCGAACGGAGGCGATGCAGAGCGCTTCGTCAACATTCGCCGCCAGCATCTGCGGCGCCATGCGCTTCCGATTGAAGCGCACGAACGCGTTGGACCGCTCCAGCCTTCCCTCTATAATGCCACTTTCGTGGGCGTAGTCGACACTGCCGACCGTGACCAGGTCTCCCGGCGCCAGCGGATTGTAGCTTCGCTCGTCGATGTTCAGCCGCTTGCCCTTCAACCGGCACAGAAGTACCCGGTCATCCACCAGAACGGTGAAAATGTTGTTGCGCCCGGTCAGCACCAATCCCGTGTTCATGCAGCTACCGGACCTGATCAGCCGGCTCATGATCAAGCAGTTGGAGATTGAATTTCGCAGCCAATCGACGGTAATTCTCGGCGGCGTCGCCGCCGGGGGCGCCGCGCGACTCTCCGCCGCTGACCAGGAGCAGGCTGTGCTCCTGGTCACCTGTCGCGGCCTGCTGAGCACGGGCGGTCTTCCCGGTCTGCTCACACACCCTGACAATCTGGCGCGCCACACCTTCAACCGAATCAAGCACCGGAATCCCGGGCCCGAGCAGTTGGGAAAGCTCATTACGTATATGAATGAAATGAGTGCACCCGAGAACCACAACGTCTATCGACTCGGCAATGAGTTTCTCGGCCGGGATCTTCAGGACGGTAAGGATCTCGTCGCGCGAGACGACGGCAACCCCGGTCTCGATAAACTCCACAAGCCGGCCGGCAGGCACAAGCACCAGATCGCTATTCGGCGCAAACTCCCGAATCAGGTTCGACACATACGGGTCCTCCACCGTTCGCTCGGTTGCCAGTACCCCTATACGCCCCTTCTCCACGGTGGCTCCCGCGGGTTTGATGGCGGGAACAACCCCGACAAACGGGATGCTGAAGGTTGCGCGCAGCTCGGAAAGGGAAACCACACTCGCCGTGTTGCACGCGACAACGACCATCTTAGGCCGAGCGACACCGACAAGTTCCGACACGGCGCTGATGACTATGGCGCGGATCTCGTCACGGTTCCTGACACCGTACGGGAAGTGCCGACGATCGGCCAGATAAACGAAGCGTTCTTCGGGAAGGAGTTCCCGGGCCCGCTGGAGATACGGAAGTCCGCCGACACCCGAATCAAGAAATCCAATGGGTTGTTCAGCTGTCGCCGAAAAGATTGTTGAGCTGGTCACGGGCCTTTTCTTCCCTGTTGTCTGCACTTCCATCACCGGGCTTCGCCTGTCCTTTGGCCTCCGCTCCAGTGGCAGGCCGAAAGAACTCGCAGAAATTTGCGCGATCCTTCTCTCGAACCGCTTCCGGGACGGTCTCACGACAATCCCAGTGAGCCCCCGGTAGATAGAATCCGCAATTCCTGCATACGCGCAGATCGGACCCGCAACTCTCGCACAGTGTTGCGCGGAATATCCTCTCGCGGGCCGGAAGTTCGTGCCCGCACTTGTAACACGCTGCCATGGCGCCATGATAGGCGAAGCCACAACGCGCTGCAACGGTACCTTGCGAGGCCGTTTGCCTTCTTGACGCGGGGCGAGTGCCCACAGACAATGGCAGCCCCGCAGTGAAGGCGTGGAGCAGGAGGATCGCATGGGCGACAAAATGAGATTGGTTGGTCTTACCGAATTGCTGGAGCGGGTTTTCGAGGAGTACAAGGCGCAGGGGACGATCATGGATATCCATGAGAGTTCCTGGTATCGGAAGATGGACGAGCGGGGTATCGACCTGTTGGGCGAGACCTGCGGCACCGTGCTCGGCCCCGCGGCCGGTCCCCACACGCAGCTGGCCATGAATATCCTGACCTCCTACCTCACCGGAAGCCGATTCATCGAGTTGAAAACCGTGCAGATCCTGGATTCCCTGGAGATCGACAAGCCCTGTATCGATGCCTGCGACGAGGGCTTCAACACCGAGTGGTCCACCGAGCTTTCCCTCACCGAGGCCTGGATGGAGTACGCAAAGGCCTGGATCCTCCTGCACCTGATCGAGGAACTCTTTGGCTTCAAGAAAGGACCTTCGGGACGCTCGTTCATCTTCAACATGAGCGTTGGATACGACCTCGAGGGCATCAAGACCGATCGGATGCAGCAGTACCTCCGCCGCATGAAGGACTCCGGGGACGAACAGCAGTTCACGAGCTGGATTGGCGAGATGGTCGATGTCGCATCACGGTACTTCCCCGAAAGGGCACAGGACCTGCGAGCCTTCGCCGACAAGATCCCCGCGAAGATATGCGGTTCGGTGACCCTGTCCACAATGCACGGCTGCCCCCCCCACGAAATCGAGTCGATCTGCTCCTACATGCTCACCGAGCAGAAACTGGACACCTACGTCAAACTCAACCCGACCCTGCTTGGTTTCGACCGGGTGCGGGAGATCCTGGACGAACTGGGCTACGGCTACGTGGACCTGGATCCCGAGGGTTTCTCCCACGATCTGCAGTATATCGACGCTATCCCCATGCTGACCCGTCTGCGCGAGGTGGCGGCGCACGAGGGCCTCACGTTCGGCGTGAAGCTCACCAACACCCTGGGGTGCGCGAACAACCGGAACGCACTGCCCGGGGACGAGATGTACATGTCCGGCCGCGCCCTCTTCCCCCTGTCCATCAATTTGGCGGCGCAGCTCAGCGAGCACTTCGGCGGCGACCTGCCCATTTCCTACTCCGGGGGCATTACCATCCACAACGTGAAAGCGGTCTTCGAGACGGGGATCCGGCCCATTACCATGGCCACCGACTTGCTGAAGCCCGGCGGCTACCTCCGACAGGCGCAGATGGCAAGGGCGATTGAAGAGATCGATCAATGGGACCGGGAAGGCATAGACGTGGAGGCGCTCAAAGCACTTGCCCGGCGTGCCCTCTCCGAGGAGACCATCACCAAGGAGTTCCGGGGCACCGACGAGGTGCGCAGCCCCGGGCCCCTGCCGGTCTTCGATTGCTACGAGGCTCCCTGCGTTACCGCCTGCGCCATCGGTCAGCACATTCCCGAATACATCCGCCTCGTGGGCGAAGGCCGCTACGGCGAGGCCCTCGAAACGATCTACGAACGCAACGCCCTGCCCTCCATGACCGGAAACATCTGCGACCACCAGTGCCAGCTCGTGTGCACCCGCCTGGATTACGAAGGCTGTATCAACATCCGGGAGGTGAAAAAGCTGGCCGTTCTGCACGGGATGGAGGAGTACAAGACCCGATGGAGGAAGCCGGAGGTCAGCCGCGACGCCAAAGTCGCGGTGGTGGGCGCCGGCCCCGCGGGTCTGTCGGCGGCATATTTCCTGGTCCGCGAGGGCTTCTCCGTCACCGTGTTCGAACGGGAGAAAGACGCCGGTGGCATTGTGCAATACGTGGTGCCTCATTTCCGGATCAGCCGTGAGGCCATCGCAAGCGACGTGGACCATATCCGGGACCAGGGGGTCGAGTTTGTGTTCAGTGTCGATGAGACGTTCGGCCTGACCGACCTCAAGGCCAGGGGTTACGACTACATCGTCCTGGGGCTGGGAAGCTACCAGAACCGGACCCTGCCCATTGAAGGCCCGGGCGAAAACATGGTCGCGTCCCTGCCCTTCCTGACCCAGTTCAACCGCGACAGTTCGAAGCTCCGGATGGGGAAACGGGTCGTGGTCATCGGTGCCGGTGACACGGCGATGGACTGCGCCCGATCAGCCCTGCGCTGCCCGGGAGTGGAGGAAGCGACCATCGTCTACCGGCGGGCCTTTGAGCAGATGCCGGCGAGTCGCGAGGAGTACGAAGACGCCATCGAGGAGAATGTGGCCTTCAAGTGGCTGCGCAACCCTGAACGCTTTGAGGACGGCGAACTGACCGTCCGGGTGATGGAATTAGGCGAGGTGGATGCCTCCGGACGGCGGCGCCCGGTGCCCACCGACACCACCGAGACGCTCAAGGTGGACTCCGTTGTCTACGCGATCGGGGATGACCCCGACGCCAAACTCCTGGAGGGATTGGGTTTCACCGTGAACTCCAGGGGCAAAGTGGCCACAAGGGAGGGAGGCGAGACCGAGTCCGAGAACGTGTTCCTGATCGGGGACAGCCGGACCGGGACCTCCACAGTCGTGCGGTGTATCGCTGAGGGGCGGCGGGCTTCCGACGCGATCTGCGTGAAAGAAGAGGCCGGATGGGAGCGGGTGGAAGCCCTGCCCTTCATGGATCCCGACCAGCGAAACGAGCAAATCCGAGTGAAGAAGGAGAAGATCACCGCGAAACCGAATGCCCGCACAGATTACGTGCCGGCGGCCTTCGGCAGGACCGAACTCTCCCGATGCCTCGAGTGCGACTATATCTGCAACAAGTGCGTGGACGTCTGTCCCAATCGGGCGAACCTGGCGACCCCGGTCTCCGGTGAGGCACTCTTCTCCAACCCCTACGAGATCGTGCACGTGGACGCCTACTGCAACGAGTGCGGGAACTGCGGCAACTTCTGCCCCTGGGAGGGCCGTCCCTACATCGATAAGCCCACCGTGTTCTCGACGGCGCAGGACTTCGCCAACTCGGAGAACCCAGGCTGGCTCATTGAAGGGGATGCACTGCGATACAGGCAGAACGGCACGGAGGCCACTATGCCCCTCGCAGAGCTGCCCCAGGACGAGCACTTCTTCCGACTCTTCACCATCGTTCACGAGTCGCGGCCCCACCTCTTCGGGCCCGTGCTGGAGGAGGTCAAGTAATGACGCTGTTCAAGAACGCAACCCTGGTCGAATTTGATCCGGCCCGCGTACGGGAGGGAACCGACCTCCTCGTCGAGGACGACGTGATCAAGGAGGTGGGCCGCAATCTTACGGTCGCCGGCCTCGTCGCAGAAGACAAGACGGTCGATGCGGGCGGGAAGATCCTCTTCCCGGGCCTGGTCTGCAGCCACCATCATATGTATTCGGGGCTCGCAAGAGGGATCATGGCCGATATCGGGCCCACCCCCGATTTCGTATCGATTCTCAGGAACCTGTGGTGGCGACTGGACCGGGCAATCGACGAGGCGAGCCTCTACAGCTCAGGGCTCATCTGCTCCATTGACGCGATCCGCGCGGGCACCACGGCCGTGATTGATCACCACGCGTCCCCACAGTTCATCACCGGCAGCTTGAACGTGCTCAAGAAGGCGTTCGAGGAAACAGGACTTCGGGGAGCGACCTGTTACGAGGTGAGCGACCGGCGCGGCCGCGATGACATGATCGCCGGCGTCGAGGAAAACGTCGCCTTCGCGCAAGGGATTGATGCAGAGAAAGCGAAAGGAACCTGGTCCGGCCTGACCGAAGCTCATATCGGCGGCCACGCGCCGGTGACCCTGCCCGACGAAGCGCTCAAACTGATCGCCGACGCCTGCGAGAAGACCGGTCGCGGCTTCCACGTCCACCTGGCGGAAGACCGCTACGACGTGTCCCACAGCCACGCGACATACGGCAAGGATCTCATCCCGCGGCTGGACAGCTTCGGACTCCTGTCCGACAAGACGCTCCTGGTGCACGGCGTCCACCTCTCCTCCGAGGAGATTGCGGCCCTCAACGAACGGGATTCCTTCCTGATCCACAACGCACGATCCAACATGAACAACAATGTGGGCTACACGAAGCGTATCCCCGAGGTGAAGAACCTGGGGCTGGGCACCGACGGCATCGGCGCGGATATGTTCGAGGAGATCAAGGCCGCCTACTTCAAACACAAGGACGAAGGCGGCGCATGGTGGCCCGGAGACTTCCTCGGCGCGCTGGCCGCCGGCAACCGGCTCCTGGAGCGGGTCTACGGCGCGAAGTTCGGCCGGATCGAGCCGGGCTACAAGGCGGACCTGGTGGTGGCCAACTACCTATCACCAACACCGCTGGTTCCGGAAAATATCGCCGGGCACATGGTGTTTGGTATGGGATCGGGCGTCGTCGAGACGGTCATGGTGAACGGGCGTCTCGTCATGGAGGATCGGATCTTCAGTCTCGATATCGCCCCGATCTATGAAGAAGCCAGGGGACAGGCGGAAGCACTCTGGGGGCGGATGAACGGGATTGCACCGTAGCTTTCCGCCCCGCGATGCAGTGGAACAATAATCTTGACTCCACGCCAATGTCGACAGACAATGACTCAACGAGGTATGAGATCTGAATGAGCAAAGTAACCTGGGTCTACCCAAAATCTGTAGATGAACTCACAGAATGTCTGAAAAATGATACGCGGCCGCACGGTGGTGGGACCGGATTCATGCGAAATGTCCCGCAGTCCGGTTCACTGGCGGATCTCTCGGGCGTTGGAATCGCTTCGGTACGTGTCACCGACGGATCCGTACGGATTGGAGGCGCCGCAACGTTCACCGCCGCCGCATCTGCAATCGCGGCAGCCCGGCCTGGTCATATCGTGGCGAGGGCGTTGTACGATGCCGCATCGCCCGCCCTCCGAAACCGCATAACCATCGGCGGCAGCCTCGCCCTCTTTCCGCCGTGGAGCAGTGTGGTGGGACCGCTGGTCGCGCTGGACGCCGAACTGACCATCGTTGGCGCCACAACGGGCACCTATCCGGTGTCGGAGTACATCGGAAATCGCGAACTCGGAGCAGAGACTGCAATTACCGAGATCCGAGCGGATGCGAGCCGGGAGTGGGAGAGCCACTGGTACCGATTCGCCCCGACGCACTTCAACTATCCGCTGTTCACCGTGGTTGTATTGACCGAGTTGGACGGCACATCCATCTCAGACTGCCGGATTGTGCTCACCGGCAATCGGGGAAGATTCAAGCGGCTCGAAGCGGTCGAGAATGAGATCCGCGGGACATCGCAGCCGGCCGTTGAAGTCACACCTGCGGACCTCGGAGCGGGCTTTCCCGACCGTCAGGGGTTCAGCGGCGAATATCTCACGCATCTGGCCGCGGTGGCGATCACCCGGGGACTCCGTGGGGCAGAGAGGAACGCAACATGAACGGCACCATCATAGTGAACGGCGCGCAGATTGAAATCGATTTTGACCCGGCCGACACGCTTCTGGATGTGCTCCGTGACAATGGGCACACAGAGGTGAAGCGGGGCTGCTCAAAGGGCGAATGTGGAACCTGCCTGGTCCTCCTGGACGATCTCCTGGTCAACTCGTGCCAGGTATTTGCCGCCACCGCACTGGGCAAGAAGGTGACAACCAGTAGCGGCCTGAACGGCGATGGACGCCCCCATGTGATCCATGAGTCTTTTGCCGATGCCGGGGCGGTTCAGTGCGGGTTTTGCACGCCCGGCATGGTTATGGCGACACACTCACTGCTGACAACCACTCCGGACCCCACCGATGAGGAAATCCGGCTAGGACTCGTCGGCAACCTCTGCCGATGCACCGGATACGTGAAGATCTTCGACGCAGTCAAACTGGCCTGTAAAAGGATGCGAAAAGATGGCTGATTACACCACCGTCGGCAAGTCAGTGAAGAAGATAGACGCCCTGTCCCTGGCCATGGGAACCGAACCCTTCACTGCGGACTATCCGCTGGATTCACCGCTCGTGCTCAAGTTCATGTACTCCGATCTTGCCCACGCCGACATCGTTTCACTGGACGCGTCACGGGCCGAGGCACTTGACGGAGTCGCCGGTGTTTTTCACTTCTGGAACTGCCCCGACACGTTCTACACGACCGCGGGGCAGGGCTACCCCGAACCATCCGCGTACGACAACCGGCTCTTTGATCACAAGGTGCGCTTCGTCGGTGACCGCATCTGCATGGTTGCGGCCGAGACGTCCGAGATTGCTGAAGAGGCCATTTCCCTCATTGACCTGGAAATGGACCCTTTGCCCGCACTGTTTGACCCCGAATTGGCGAGAGACCCGGATTCACCACGACTGCACGCGGACGGCGAATATATGCCAATCCCGGTGCGCTATCAGCCGGAGGAGAACGTCTGTGCGGGCCTCAACATACCGCTCGGCGATGTCGAATCCGGGATGAAGGAAGCCGACTTCATCGTGGAGCATCGCTACACGACCCACCAGGCATCGCATGCGGCGATGGAGCCGCACGTTGTTGCCTGCTACCTGGACCCAAGGGATCGCGTCGTTCTCGTCACCGCCACACAGGTCCCGTTCCACGTGCGGAGAATCGTGGGTCGGGTTCTGGACATTCCCATTCAACGAATTCGTGTCATCAAACCTCGAATAGGGGGAGGTTTCGGCGGTAAGCAGGAGGTTCTTCTGGAACCGTACGCCGCACTGGCGACGTTGAGGACGGGCCGATCCACGTTCTGCGAGTTCACGCGGAGCGAGGTTTTTGTCTCTTCACGGACCCGCCACCCGATGCGCGTGGACTTCAAGATGGGTGTCAAGAACAACGGGGAGATTACCGCGCTCGTGATGGACGCGCTCATGGACTCCGGCGCCTATGGCTCGCACGGACTCACGGTCCTCTCAAACGCCGGGGCAAAGGTGCTGCCGCTGTTCAACAAGATCCCGAATATGCTCTTCACCGGAAGCTCGGTCTATACCAATCTTCCAGTCGGTGGGGCCTATCGAGGGTACGGCGCGACGCAGAGTTACTTCGGGTTCAATCAGCACATTGACATGATCGCCCGCAAGCTGGGGGTCGACTTCCTGGACTACTGCAAGAAGTGGCACATCAAAGAGGGAGAAACCTCGGACATCTTCCGCATACTCGGAGAAGGCAAGGAAGGGGTGAGTCAGGTCATCGGCAGTTGCGGCCTGGGCGAGTGCATAGATGTAGGCGCCGCGGCAATCGGCTGGAAGGAGAAGCGCGGCCGAAAGCAGCGCGGCGCGAACGGCGCCATCCGCGGAGTTGGTGCTGCAGTCATGATGCAAGGCTCGGGGATTCCGAAAATCGACATGGGCGGCGCCTCCATTAAACTCAACGAGGACGGATCGTTCAATCTCGCGGTCGGCGCAACCGATCTGGGAACCGGGTCCGATACAATCCTGATCCAGATTGCCGCCGAAGCGCTCAAAGCACCCCCGGAGAAGTTCGAAATCCTCTCATCCGACACTGATCTCACACCGTTCGACGTTGGAGCGTATGCCTCGTCAACCACCTATATCTCCGGCGGCGCGGTGAAGAAGTGTGCGCTGGCCATGCTTGACCAACTCCAATCGGTGGCTGCCGAAGCGTTGGAGGTGGACAAGGAAACCCTCCGTCACGAGCCCGAGTGTTTCACCGATCCAGCGTCAGGAAAATCGTTCACATTTGAGCAGATTGGCTACCGGAGCTTCTATGCCGTCAACCAGGCTCAACTGCAGGCAAACGCATCGCACACCTCCGATGTGTCACCGCCCCCGTTCCTCGCTCAGTTCGCCGAGGTGGAGGTGGACCCTGAAACCGGGGTCGTCCGAGTGGTGGAGTTTGTCAGCGCCGTTGACTGCGGTCAACCGATCAACCCGATTCTCGCTGAGGGACAGGTTGAAGGGGCGGCGGTGAACGGAATAAGCTTCGCTCTCTCCGAACAGTTCGTCTTCAACCGGGACGGCAGAGTCACCAACGCCGCGTTCGGCCGGTACGGGATATACACCACCGCCGACATGCCCAGGATGCAGACCTTTCTCGTTCCAACCGATGAGGAAAACGGTCCGTTCGGCGCAAAGTCCGTGGGTGAAATAGCGATCAACGGCCCGGCTCCCGCCATAGCCAATGCCATCTTCGATGCTGTGGGCATCCGATTGTATGATCTGCCGATGACACCGGAACGTGTCTTCCAGGCACTGCAGGAGTCACGCTCCCAGGAGGAGCCCTCCGCGTGATCATTGCAGGTGGATTTCTCGCGCTTCCCGGCGTTGATACGCCGGTCCGCGCCGACATAACGATTTCTGAAGGCATCATCTCGGCCATTTCCGTGCCCGACAGGTCGGTCGGCGTTTCAGCCGATCCACACGGCGGACACGAGACTATCAACGCGGATGGAATGCTCGTGCTGCCGGGCGGAGTTGACCCGCACGTTCATTTTGACGATCCGGGTTACACCGACCGGGAGGACTTCCTGCACGGCACAAGTGCTGCGGCTTCCGGCGGCATAACCACCGTAATTGACATGCCGTGCACCTCGATCCCCCCTGTCACCAGCGCTGCCAATCTCCAGACGAAACTGGAAGTTGTCTCGAAAGAGGCTGTGATCGATTTCGGATTCTACGGCGGCGTTTCCGGCCAGGTATTCGAGGCAGGCGCGCGCCGTTCCATGGAGGAACTCGCACCGGACGTTCTCGGCTTCAAAACCTACTTCATCTCCGGGATGCAGACCTTCAACCGCGTGACTCACACACAGTTCTCGCGGGTCCTGGAGATTGCGGCCGGGCTCCATCGCCCGGTGTTGCTCCACGCCGAGGACTTCGACTCCATCGCAGGGTCGGCCAAGGCCGGCCGGAGCGGCGGCAATCGACCTATCGACTACTACCACTCCCGTCCTGAGGACACGGAGATACTGGCGGTGCGGAACGCCGCGGAACTCGCAGCGGCAGCGTGGGGCGGCGGCGCACCACCGGTCTCCCCTCCCCTGCATATCGTCCATGTCTCAACGGGACGCGCCGCCCAAATCATCGGCAGTTCCCCGTTCGTGACCGGGGAGACGGGGCCGCAGTACCTGGCGTTCACACTCGAGGATTTCGAGGATATCGGCAGTCCGCTGAAGGTCACGCCGCCACCCCGGCCCGCCCCGAACAACGAGCAGTTGTGGTCGGCGCTTGCGAACGGCACGCTTGGCTTCGTTGCCTCCGATCATGCCCCCGCCCCGGCTGCGCAGAAACATACTGGTTCCATCTGGACCGACTATGGGGGCATCCCGGGGACGGGCACCCTGCTGCCCTATCTGTTCAGCGAAGGCTATTCCGCGGACCGATTCGGCCTCTCCCGTCTGGTTGAACTCACATCCAGCGCCGCCGCCCGACGCTATGGCCTGGACCACCGCAAGGGCAGCCTCCAGGTGGGGATGGACGGTGACTGTGTGCTCATCGATCCCGATGCGGAATGGACCGTGAAGGGGTCCGAGTTCCTCTCCAAGGGGACGATCACTCCCTTTGACGGAATGACACTGACCGGCAAGGTCACGCGGACGATCGTCAGAGGTCGCGTGGTGTACGACGCCGAGCACGGCATCACGACCGATGCCGGATCGGGCGTGTTCCTGAGGAGAGGCCCGCGATGAGACCAAATCGATACATTGTCGGCGGCGGCACACTCTACGACGGCACAACCTTCCTCAAAGACGGGGCAATCCTCATCGACGACGGCGAGATTGCGGCCCTCGGGCCGACAGACCCGATACGGACACACCATGACGCGCCGTTCGTGGACGTGTCCGGCCGGCTCATCCTCCCCGGCCTGCTGGATGCGCACACGCATCTGTACTCGGCTCTCGCGGCCGGGCTTCAACCTGCGGGTCCAATGGACACTTTCGGAGAGATCCTTGCGAACCTCTGGTGGCGCCTGGACGCCGTGCACGATGAGGAGAGCATCTACTTCTCGGCGATGGCCGGTGTTATTGAGCACATCAAGGCCGGGGTCACCACTATCTTTGACCACCACGCTTCCATGGGGCTGGTTGCCGGAAGCCTGGACATCGTGGAGCGCGCATTTCGCGAGGCGGGCATTCGCGGGACACTCTGCTTCGAGACGTCGGAGCGAACCGGACGTGAGGCGGTTGCCGACCACATTGAGGAGAATGTCGAGTTCTACGAGTCTCACCGCACCGACAGCTTCGTTCGAGGCACCATGGGACTCCACGCCAATCTCACCTTGAGTGGCGAGTCTCTCTCCGAAATCGCGGCCGCGCGCCCCATTGATATGCCCATCCACGTGCACGTGGGTGAGGCCCATGAGGACCTCGCCCTGTGTGAACGAGAGGGTTACGAAGGGCCCGTTGATAGATTGCACCGGTACGGACTGGTGGACTCCAACGCCCTGCTCATTCACGCCCTGCATCTCTCCAAACGCGACGCTGCGATCCTCAGAGAAGTGCAACCGATTGTGGTCACGGCGCCTCAATCGAACTGGAACAACGGGGTGGGCAGCATGGACCCGTCAATGGTTCGCAAGTACGCCCTCGGAACCGACGGGATGACCGGGGACGTCATTGAGACCCTTCGGTTCCAGTTCCTCTCTCTCCAGGCACAGGGGGCCGATCTTGCTCCGTTGCAGGAGGCGCTGTTCTCCTACCGGAGGGAGATCCAGAAGCATTACTTCCCCGCCACGGGAGATTTTGCGGTCGGCTCCCGCGCCGATATTGCCGTTTTGGACTATATTCCAATCACACCGGTTGACGATTCCAACGTGCTCCCGCATTTGATCTACGGGATGAAACGCGGGGTTGCATTCATGACCATTGTGGACGGCAGGGTGCTCTACGAGGACGGGAGACTGACGTTCCTTGACGAGGATCGATTTCAGGCCCACGCGTCCAAGGTGGCGCACCGCCTGCACGAGAGGTTCGACGGGTGAACTTTCGCAGTCTGGAGGTATGATCGATTTGATTTCCGACGACACGATACTCAATGCGGCAAGTGGCCTGCGCGACTACACCGCGGACAACCTCGCACAGATGATCCGCATTCCCAGCCTGAGTGGCGAGGAGGGTCCGGTCATTGGTGCAATCGAGGAGATGGCACGAAGTGCCGGATTCGACGAAGTCCGGGTGGACGGTCTGGGCAATCTCATCGCCCGAGTCGGTCACGGCCCGCGAGTGCTCGCCATAGATGCGCACATTGACACGGTTGACACCGGCGATCTCTCACAGTGGGACCACGACCCGTTCTCCGGACTGATCCAGGACGGTCACGTCTACGGACGCGGTTCGGTGGATCAGGAAGGCGGCGCGGCATCGATGATCACGGCCGGGCGTATTCTCACGGAGGCCGGATACGACGGCGAGTGGAGCGTCTACTTCACCTTTACGGTCATGGAGGAGGATTGCGACGGCCTGTGCTGGAACTACCTGATAGAACAGGAGAAACTCATTCCGGAGTTCGCCGTCATCACCGAACCGACCAACCTGGGCCTCTACCGGGGACACCGCGGACGGATGGAGATTGATGTTGCATTCAGCGGCCTCTCGGCCCACGGCTCGGCCCCGGAGCGTGGAGACAATGCCATCTATCACTGTTCCCGTGCCGCCCTGGGCATTGAAGCCCTCAACGATCGCCTCGCACCGGATCCCTTCCTCGGCAAGGGCTCTGTCGTCGTGTCTCGATTCAGGTCTTCCGCTCCCTCGCTGTGCGCGGTGGCCGACGGGGCGGACCTCCACATTGACCGGAGACTCACCTGGGGTGAGACAAAGGAAGTGGCCCTCGGGGAGGTCAGGGAAATCGTATCGGGCTTGCCGTCGCCACCGGGCGGCAACGCCGGGAAACCGGCTGTGTCCCTCACGATGTACGACAAGGCAGGGTACACCGGCACCTCCTACCCGCAGGAGTCCTATTTCCCCACGTGGAAGATCGAGGAGGACCATCCGCTGGTGAAGGCGGGGGCCGCCACCTGCACTTCACTCTTCAAAGAAGAGCCGAAAATCGACAAATGGACCTTCTCCACGAATGGCGTCGCTATTTGTGGAAAGCATGGCATCCCGACAATCGGGTTTGGGCCCGGCAACGAGATCTACGCCCACGCCCCGAACGAACGAACACCCATTGACCATCTTGAGAAAGCAGCGGCGTTCTACGCCCTGCTCCCCTACATCCTGGAGGAACAACTGTGAACACCCTGCTTCGAGGCCGAGACCTCATAACCCTGGCCGACTGGTCGGTCGGCGAGATCCGGACCGTGCTGGAGGTCGCGTTTGACATGAAACGTCGCTACGCGTTGGGCCAATACGAGGATCTCCTCAAACACAAGACGCTCTTCATGCTCTTTTTCGAGCAGTCAACCCGAACGCGAAACTCCCTTGAAGGGGGCATGACCCAGCTTGGCGGCCATGCCCACGATCTCACCCCGGACAAGATGCAGATCACCCACGGAGAATCGCCGAAGGACACCGCCAAGGTCCTTTCACGGATGGGTGACGCAATCTCAATTCGCAACTGCTTCTACGACCTCGGAAACGCCTACCTCGAGGAGATCGCGGAGCATGCGGAGGTGCCGGTGATCTCGATGCAGGACGATCTCTACCATCCGCTCCAGGGCCTCGCAGACCTGATGACCATACAGGAGCACTTCGGCGCAGACCTCAAAGGGCTCAAGGTAGCGGTAAGTTGGGCCTACGCAACGACGCACGCGAAGCCCCTCTCGGTACCGGTCACGCAGGCTCTCCTCTTCCCCCGGTTTGGCCTGGACGTGGTTGTGGCCAATCCGCCGGAGTTCCCCCTGCAGGACTCCATGCTCGCTCGCGCCCGGAAACTGGCCGACGCAGGCGGCGGGTCGGTCTCCGTGGTGGATTCCATGGACGACGCGATCGCCGGCGCGGATATCGTGATACCCAAGAACTGGGGTGGTTTTGCGCACTTCGACGATTTTGTGGATGACGAGGATCACGCCCGAGTCATGAAGGAGAACCTCGAGAAGCACAAGGATTGGATCTGCACAACCGAACGTTTCGCGGCTGCTAACAAGGGGGCAAAGATCATGCATGCGCTCCCCGCAGACCGCGGCAACGAGATTACCGATGAACTGCTGGACAGTGAGCACTCGATCATCTACGACGAGGCGGAGAATCGGCTTCACACATCCAAGAGCCTTCTCTCGCTTCTCATGGGAGGTCGCCCGTAGTGGAGTTCTTCTATCGCTGCAGCGAGTGCGATAGACAGTTTGCCATCACACCGGATCTCATGCTCTGTCCGGACTGCTCACAGCGGCACGAGCCGGACCAACCGCTTCGCGGCGTCCTCGAAGTAGGTCTCCGCGGTGAACTACGGGGCCCGTGGCCGCCCCCCGGCGCGGAAGCACCTTCCCTGCCCTACGCGGAATTGCTTCCGGTGGAGCCTCGGTACTTTCCCGTAGTCCCGGTGGGCAACACACCGCTGTGGGAACCGGCGAGACTACGCCAACACCTGGGTCGACCCGGCATTTACCTGAAGGACGACACGGCCAACCCGACCGGCTCGCTGAAGGACCGTGCGTCTCTCCTGGTCGCCGCGTTCGCACGCAAACATGAGATCAGCGACGTGGTCGTTGCCTCCACCGGCAACGCCGCGAGTTCCATGGCCGGGATAGGCGCGGCCGCGGGGCTCTCGGTAAGGATCTTTGTCCCGAAGTCGGTGCCGCGGGCGAAACTGGTGCAGTCCCTCCAGTACGGTGCCGAGGTCACCGTGGTTGACGGTACCTATGACGACGCCTGCCGCGACTCGCTGGAATACACCGCCCTGCACGGGGGCCTGAGCAGGAACACGGGATTCAATCCACTTACCATTGAGGGCAAGAAGACGGTCGCGCTGGAAGTGTTCGCCCAGCTGGGCCGCATGCCCGACGCAGTATTCGTCCCGACAGGCGACGGCGTCATTCTCGGTGGCGTCTTCAAGGGGTTCGAGGACCTCATCCGGCTCGGATTGGCCGACACCATGCCCACGATCTACGCCGTGCAGGCCGAGGGGAGTAATGCCATCTGCCGGGCGCTCGCGCGCGGTGAGTTTGACGATCCGGTTCCGGGCAACACCATTGCTGATTCGATTTCGGTGGGAGTCCCGGCGAATGGTCGCAGTGCGGTGAAGAAACTCGCCCGGCACGGGGGGCACTGCGTTGAGGTCTCCGATGCCGAGATACTGGACGCCCAGCAGATGCTCTCCTCACAGAGCGGACTGTTTGCCGAACCGGCGGCGGCATCGTCGGTGGCCGGACTTCTGCGCGTATCAGATACACTGCCGCGGGACGCAGTCACCGTGCTGCTGATCACCGGCACGGGTCTGAAGGACATTGAAGCGGCGACCGACCGGGTGGGGATACCTGGATGAGTACCATCAGTCGATCCATCCCGCGCACTGACTCGCCACAGAAGAGCGCCGGCAGGGCGAATTACCTGGACGACATGAGGATAGCGGGAGCACTCCACGCGCGACTGCTCCTCTCGACACGACCCCGGGCAAGAATTCTCCGAGTTGAGACACCTGCGCTCCCGGACGGCTACGTCACCGTGGACCATAGCGACATACCGGGCACCAACGCGGTACGCATGATCAACGACGGCTGGCCGCTCTTTCCGGTGGACATGGTGGAGTATGTCGGCCAACCGATCCTGCTCATCGCCGGGCCGGACGTGGCTGTGATAGATGAACTGCTCGCAGCCGTGACCGTCGAGTACGAGGATCTCACCCCGGTGTTCGGTATTGACGGCGCGGAAACGGTCGAGGACCCGGAGTGCTTCGTGGACTACCACCTGGAATACCACCTCGAGGGCGCGCCGGGTCCAACAGATCAACCATCCGGGGATCTTGCGTTCACGATCACCGAGACATTTGACACCGGAGCGCAGGAACACATCTACCTGGAGCCTCAGGCAATGGCCGCCTGGTGCGAAGGCCACAGGATTACGGTCACCGGGTCCATCCAATGCCCGTACTACGTTCACAAAGCGCTCGTTACGGTTCTGGGCTGGGATGCGGACAGAATCCGGGTTGTGCAGGCCACAACCGGTGGCGCTTTCGGCGGCAAGGAAGACTTTCCTTCGGTTCTCGCCGGATACGTGGCGCTGGCCGCTCACAAGACGGGGCAACCAGTGAAGCTCGTTCTGGACCGGGGACAGGACATCGAGATATCCACCAAACGCCACCCTTCGCGAATCACGCTGGCGTCCAGTGTTGGGAGATCCGGTCTTGCGCAAAGCACCTGTGCGGACATTCGCATAGACGGAGGTGCCTTTGAGGGACTGTCCTCCACGGTTCTCCAACGCGCAATGTTCAACGCTTCGGGAGTGTATCGCATCCCCGAGATCTCCGTTCAAGGGCAGGCCTACAGGACCAATATCGTTCCGTACGGCGCCTTTAGAGGATTCGGATCGCCTCAGGCCTTCTTTGCGTCCGAGATGCACATGTGTCACCTCGCCCGAAAACATGGCGAAGACCCCCTCTCATTCAAACGCCGCCACCTCGTCCGCCAGGGTGACCGAACGATAACAGGCGGCACCTTGCGAGACCCGGTGAAAATGGAGGAGATGATAGACTCCGTCCTCACTCAGTCGGAGTACAACCGAAAACGCCCCGAGTACGAGCGGGCCACCGGCATCACCCGGCGGGGCATCGGCGTGTCACTGTTCAATCACGGCTGCGGCTTCACCGGGAGCGGCGAGCGTGACATCATCAAAGCACGGGTCAAGCTGAGGGGTCACGCAGACGGCAAGGTCGAAGTGCTCTGTTCCAACGTAGAAATGGGTCAGGGCGCGGAGACGACGCTTCGCAAGATCGTGGCCGAGACGCTCGGCGTTCCTATTGGCAATGTGGTGTTCCAGAACCCGGACACGGATCAGGTTCCGGACTCCGGGCCCACCGTCGCATCGCGAACCGTAATGGTGGTCGGGGGCCTCCTGCACACGGCCGCACTGAAACTCAAGGATGCCACCTCGCCCGGCCCCGGACAACCGGTGGAGGTGGAAGCAAACTACCAGCAACCCGCCGAGATTGAGTGGGACCAATCGACCTTCACCGGCGATGCGTACCCGGCATTCAGCTGGGGGGTCAATATCATAGAGATCGAGCTGGACCTGCTCACTTATGCCATCCGCCCGTTGACCGTCTGGGCGAGCTTCGATATCGGGACGGCGATCGACGAGCGGATCGTCATTGGTCAGATCCACGGGGGCATAGCCCAGGGGATCGGCTACGGCACAACCGAGTTGCTCGAGGTGCGAGATGGTGCCTTCCAACAGCGCACCATGACCGACTATGTCATCCCGGGCTCCCTTGACACCCCGGAGATACACGTGAACCTCGTTTCCAATCCCTATCACGGCGGCCCCTTCGGCGCAAAGGGAGTTGGCGAGATCCCGCTCACCGGCCCTCCCCCCGCACTCGGCGACGCGGTGGAGTGCGCTCTGGGGGTGGAGATCCATCAAATCCCGTTGACGCCCGAGTATCTCGAACGGATTGTGCGAACCCAGGGGGGCGCGCAATGAGAATCTCGTTTACGGTGAACGGCAACCCGGTGGTGGTTGAAGCGGAACCTCTGGCCCGCCTGCTGGATGTGCTTCGTATCGACCTGGGACTCCACGGCGTGAAGGAGGGCTGTGGAGAGGGAGAATGCGGCGCATGCGCGGTTCTCCTCAACGGGCGAATCGTGAATTCATGCGTCACTCCCGTTGCCGCGGCCGCCGACGGCGAGATCCTCACCATTGAGGGCTTTTGCGAGACAGATCGATATGCAGTCATAGAGCAGGCATTCTCGGACAGCGGTGGCGTTCAGTGCGGCTTCTGCACCCCCGGATTTGTCATGGCTACCGAGGCGCTTCTTCGCGAGAACTCGAAACCGTCGGAAGACGAAATCAGGCGCGGGTTGTCGGGTAACCTGTGTCGCTGCACCGGGTACAACATGATCGTGCAGGCGGTGCAGGCGGCAAGCGAGACGCTCAATGGGCAGTAACGGGTTCACGCCAACATCACTCGCCGACGCCCTGGAGATCCTCGCGACGGAGCGAGCAATCCCGGTTGCGGGCGGAACCGATCTCATGGTGCGCCACCGCCGAGGCGGGCCCCTTCCGATCCAGCTGGACGCACCGCCGATGTTCATCGGACGTCTGCCGGAATTGCGTGCGGTTACCGAAACGGCATCAGACCTGACCATCGGGGCAGCGGTGACACTGAACGATGTTGCAGCCCATCCGTCGGCGCCTCCCGGCCTGACCGCGGCAATTGCCGAGTTCGCATCGCCGGCCGTCCGAAACGCGGGGACAATCGGAGGGAATATCTGCAACGCCTCACCCGCGGGGGATACGCTCCCCTACCTCTACGCGGCAGGCGCCACCGTCGTGCTGGCAACCGCATCCACTGAGAGAGCGCTGCCAATTATGGAGTTCATCACCGGGCCCGGACAGACACTCCTCGGTGAGGATGAATTGATGACAAAGGTCATCATCCCCCGACAGCCGGCCCCGTTCGTCTTCTACCGCAAGGTCGCGCCAAGGCGCTCCAACGCGTTGTCCAAGCTATCCGTGTACGCTGAGGCCGGGATGGACGGGAACAGCGCTTCGCACGGCGCCCCGCCGTACGTCACCCGGTTCCGACTTGCCGTTGGAGCGGCCGCGCGCACGGTCATCCGTATTCCGGACGCTGAGACGCTCATTGAGGGCGCGACGACGACGGAAATCCGTGATCGTGCCGACGAACTGCTGGAGGCCTAT